>NZ_JBQLZM010000069.1:0-5416 GCF_052168275.1 Parasphingopyxis sp.
TCGCCTTCTGCTCGTCATTGCCCCAGCGGCGGATCTGGTTGACGCAGAGATTGGAATGCGCGCCGTAGCTGAGGCCGACCGAGGCGCTCGCGCGGCTCACTTCCTCGACCGCGACGCAATGTTCGAGATAGCCGAGCCCGAGACCGCCCCATTCCTCCTCGACCGTGATCCCGTGCAGGCCGAGCTCGCCCATCTGCGGCCAGAGCTCGACCGGGAACCAGTCCTCAGCGTCGATCTTCCTGGCGAGCGGTTCGATCCTGTCGGCGGCGAAGCGCGACGTCGTCTCGCGGATCATGTCGGCGGTTTCGCCAAGACCGAAATCGAGGGTGGGAGCGGACATGGGGTACCCTTCCGTTGAAAGAATGGCGCTTTAGCAAGACGGGCGCGCGCCCGGAAGGGCTTGCGGATAACCTTGTCGTCATTGCGAGGAGCCGGAGGCGACGCGGCAATCCAGAGCGGTTGGCGATAGCGCCTGGGGCTCTGGATTGCGTCGCTGCGCTCGCAATGACGGTTGTGCGATCAGCCGATCGACTGCCCGGTCTTTTCCCAGTCCGCCAGGAAGGCGGCGAGGCCCTTTTCCGTCAGCGGATGGTTGAAGAGCTTGAGGATCACGTCGGGCGGCATGGTCGAGACGTCCGCGCCCATCTTCGCGGCTTCGAGGATATGGATCGGGTGGCGGACGCTGGCGACGAGGATCTCGGTCTGGAAATCGTAATTGTCGTAGATGATCCGGATGTCCGAAATCAGGTTCATCCCGTCATAGCCGATATCGTCGTGCCGCCCGACAAAGGGCGAGATGAAGCTCGCCCCGGCCTTGGCGGCGAGCAGCGCCTGGTTGGCGGTGAAGCAGAGCGTGACGTTGACCATCGTGCCGTCGCTCGTCAGCGCCTTGCAGGTCTTGAGCCCGTCCACGGTCAGCGGCACCTTGATCGCGATATTGTCGGCGATCTTCCGCAGGACTTCGGCCTCGCGCATCATCGCCTCATGCTCGGTCGCGACGACTTCGGCCGAGACCGGGCCGTCGACGATCCCGCAAATCTCCTTCGTCACCTCCATGATGTCGCGGCCGGACTTGTGGATCAGCGACGGATTGGTCGTCACGCCGTCGACCAGGCCGGTGGCGGCGAGTTCGCGGATGGCGTCGGTGTCGGCGGTGTCGGCGAAGAATTTCATGGGCGGGCGTTCCTGTTGCGGCGGTTGAGTCGAGGACCCCGCTATAGCTTATCCGCGACGGCCGCGAACCCGACAATCCACATGGGTCCCGTCACGTCGGGATAGCGAGAGAAGTGGCGCCTTGTGTCTTTGGACAACCAACGTCATTGCGAGCGGAGCGAAGCAATCCAGAGCCAAGCGCGAAACGCTCTGGATTGCCGCGTCGCCCCGAAACAAGTTCGGGCCTCCTCGCAATGACGAAGATGGCCCGCCCTTATCCCAATAATCCAAACGCGCCGATGATGACCGGGTCGCCGGTCGCGCGCGGGTCGGCGCGGATCGCGGCTTCCTCCCGGCCGATCGCCGCGTAGATGCCGTCCGCGGCCTGGCGCGACACGTCCGCGCCGAGCCCGGCGATGTCGATGCCGGTCGCCGCCCGCAGCACCTCGCCGATCAGCGGATCCTGCGCGACGCGCAGCGCGGTCCCGATCTCGGGGACCATCGCGGTGACGAGCGCATCGCCCATCTGGCCGCGCAGCGCCTGGGTCGCGGCGTCGCCCCGCGCCGCGCGGATGATCGACAGCGCATCGGCGACCGAGAAGGAGCGGATCGCATCGGTGACGAGCGGCGCAGCGCGCTCGGCGCCCTCCGCGGCGGCATCGTTGAGCAGCCGCAGCAGGCGGCCGCGCACCGCCGATGTCGCGAGCAGCGCGCGGACGACGCCGCTCGCCCGCGGCCCGCCGATCTGATCGGGCAGCGTCACGCGGGCCAGCTGGTCGTCGTAGAAACCGTCCTCGGCGAGCAGCCGGGCGAAGGCGCGCTGCGAGGACAGGGTCAGCATCCGCCGGATCGCCTCGGTCAGGTCGAACCCGCCTATCCCCGTGCAGCCGGCCAGCGCGAGGAGCGGCAAGGCCGCGCCCGTTTTCACCAACGTCCTGCGATCGATCCGACTGTCCATGAACGCACTCCCTATACCATCTCCCGGAGAGACCTACCCCATTGCGGCGACAAGGCAAATGCCCGTCTGGCGAGGAAATGGGAGCGTCGTCGGCGGCCCGCACCCCGGGCTCTTCCGGGAGGCGCGGACGGCGGCCGGACCGGCCCCGGTTTCGCCGAACGGCGAGATGTCCGCTTGACCCCGAACGGGGGGCAACATAGCACAGCGGCAACCTGCCGAGAGGGCGAAAACCGTGACCTACAAAGCGACCAAAGTCGTGATCATCACCGAGAAGATCATCTTCGACGGCGTCGCCGAAATCATCGAAGAGGCGGGCGGCACCGGCTACACGGTCGTCGCGGCCGGCGGCAAGGGCAGCCGCGGCGTGCGCCCGACGAACCGCGCTTCGGTGGTCGACGCGTTCCGGAACGTGAAGGTCGAGGTGATCGTCTCGAGCCACGAAATCGCCGAGCAGATCACGGACCGGGTCGCGGCGCGCTATTTCGACGATTATTCGGGGATCACCTATCTCGAGGATGTCGAGATATTGCGCCCCCACAAATTCCACCACTAGGGCTCGGGCGCTAGCCGATACCGGTACCGAACACGATCTGCGCCAGCGCGACATAGAGCGGGATGCCGATCGCGATCGCCACCGGCGTGCCGATGCTGGTCGAGGCGCCGATATAGGCGGACGGATTGGCCGACGGGATCGCCGCACGCAGCGTGGGCGGGCCCGAAATGTCGGAACTCGATCCGGCCATGACCGCGAGCAGCACGATCCCGCCCGGGCTGAACCCCGTCGCCAGATGCAGCAGATAGCCGAGCCCGAACGCGATCAGGCCGTGCGCCAGCGGCGAGACGACCGCATAGACCGCATACCAGTGCGCGACCTTGCGGATCTCGTTGAGCCGCTGATAGGCCTCGATCCCCATGATCAGCATCAGGATCGAGAGGAGGCCGCGGAACAGCGGATCGTAAAAGCCTTCGAACACCTGTTCGGGCCGGGTGAGCAGGCCGAGGGCAAGGCCGAGCAACAGCGCCGACAGCGCCGAGCCGCGCAGGCTGTCGGCGATGATCGCGCCGATCCGTGGCCGCTCGTTCGTCTTGCCGTCGCGCTTGGCGAAATAGAGATTGGCGAGCACGATCGCCAGCACCAGCGCCGGGATGTCCATGAACGGATAGAGCGCCGGCACCCAGGCTTCGTAGAAGATGTCGTCCTCTTCGAGCAGCACCATCGCGGCGGCGAGCGTCGAGGCGCTGACCGCGCCGAACAGCCCGGCCGTGGCGATCGCGTCTTCGGTTCTCACGCCCGGCAGAAAGGCCAGCGTGAACCGCCCGATCAGGACGATCGCGCAGCCGATGAAAATGGTCGCGATGGCGGGCAGCAGCATGTCCGCGAGATCGGCGTCCCGGATTTCGAGACCGCCCTCGATGCCGATCCGCATGAGCAGCATGAAGACCGCGAACTTGTAGATCGCGTCGGGGATGTCGAGCTTGCTCCGGAACGCGGCGAGCAGCATTCCGCCGATCAGGAAGGCCAGCGCGGGAGACTGGAACTGCGTGACGAGACGCGTCAGAAAATCGCCCAGAAGCTCCATCGTCCCGTTCCCGCCGCCCGATTGTTCGGCCACAGGCTATCGGCAGGGACTTGCCGGGCGTCAAGGCCCAGATCGCAAAGAGGCCGCTCGCACGGACGCGGTTGTGGACAGGGCGGGCGCGCGCACCTTCCCCGGACCGGCACATCGCCTATGTTGCACGGCATGAACCGCATCCGCGTCCTCATCCTCAACGCCGCGCTCGGCCCGCTCGACTATCGGGTGCCGGACGGCATGGCCGCGCCGCCGGGCAGCATCGTCAAGGTGCCGCTCGGCCCGCGCCAGGTGACCGGCGTGGTCTGGGACGAGGGGCGGCTCGAAGGCACGCCGGTGGCCGCGGCGAAGCTGCGCCCGATCCTCGGCGTCTACGATTCGCCGCCGATCCCCGAAACCCTGCGGCGGCTGATCGAATGGACGGCCGACTATTATCTCGCACCGCTCGCCTCGGTGCTGCGGATGAGCCTGGCGTCCACCAGCGGCTATTCGGGCGAGAAGACGATCACCGAATATCGCGCCTCGGGCGGGATGCCCGAACGGATGACGCCGAAGCGCGAACAGGCGCTCGAGCTGATCGGCGACAGCCAGGGAATCATCCGCGAGCTGGCCGAGATCGGCGAAGTCTCGGTCGGCGTGATCCGGGGGCTGGTGAAGGCGGGCGCGCTCGAGCCGGTCGAGGTCTCGCTCGACGCGCCCTTCCCGCTCCCCGATCCCGATTTCGGCCCGCCCGAACTCGAGGAGGGCCAGCAAAGGGCGAGCGCGCGGCTGGTCGAGGCGGTGAAGGCGCGCGCGTTCGCGCCGATCATGCTCGACGGGGTGACGGGTTCCGGCAAGACGGAGGTCTATTTCGAGGCGATCGCCGAAGCGCTGCGCATGGGCCGGCAGACGCTCGTCCTGCTGCCCGAGATCGCGCTGACCGAACCGTTCCTCACGCGCTTCACGGCGCGGTTCGGCTGCGAACCCGTCGCCTGGCATTCGGGGCTGCGCCAGTCCGAACGCCGCCGCGCCTGGCGGGCCATCGCCACCGGCGAGGCGAAGGTGACGGTCGGCGCGCGCTCCTCGCTGTTCCTCCCCTATCCGAAGCTCGGACTCATCATCGTCGACGAGGCGCATGAGAGCGCCTTCAAGCAGGAGGAAGGCGTCATGTATCACGCGCGCGACGTCGCGGTGATGCGCGGGCATTTCGAGAGCTTCCCGGTCGTCCTCGCCTCGGCGACGCCGGCGATCGAGACGCGCCAGATGGTCGAGATCGGGCGCTATGAGGAAATCACCCTGCCCGGCCGCTATGGCGCGGCGGAACTGCCAGAGCTGGCCGCGATCGACATGCTGCAGGACCCGCCGCCGCGCGGCTCCTGGCTCGCGCCGACCCTGGTCCGCGCGGTCGGGGAGACGCTGGCGCGCAAGGAACAGTCGCTGCTGTTCCTCAACCGGCGCGGCTATGCGCCGCTGACCCTGTGCCGCACCTGCGGCCACCGCTTCCAGTGCCCGAACTGCACGGCCTGGATGGTCGAGCACCGGCTGCTCGCCCGGCTCGCCTGCCACCATTGCGGCCATGTCATGCCGCCGCCCGACGAATGCCCGGAATGCGGCGCGGTCGACAGCCTCGTCGCCTGCGGCCCCGGGGTCGAGCGGATCGCGGACGAAGTCGCCGCGCTCTTCCCCGAGGCGAAGACCGCGATCGTCACCTCGGACACGCTCTGGTCGCCGGCCAAGGCCGCCGAGTTCGTCCACA
>NZ_JBQLZM010000070.1:0-33413 GCF_052168275.1 Parasphingopyxis sp.
ACGCGCTGCCGAGCCAGGTTCGCGTGATCGAAATCCTCGAAAGCAACGGCCGGATCGACCGCGAGGTCGAAGGACTTGCGAACAACGAGGCATTGCTGCGGCGCGGCCAGGAGAATCGCGGCCTGACCCGGCCCGAATTGTCCGTGCTGCTCGCGCACAGCAAGCTGAACCTGCAGGACGCCGTCGAAGCGACCGAATTGCCCGAGGACCCGCTCCTCGAGCCGCTGCTGCACAATTCCTTCCCGACGGCGATGCGCGAACGGTTTCCCGGTGCGATCGCGAACCACCGGCTGAAGCGCCAGATTGTCGCGACGAAGATCGCCAACCGGGTCATCAATCGTATCGGGATCATCGCACCGTTCGAACTGGCGGTGGAGGAAGGCGTCGGCCTTGCCCAGGTCGCCATCGCCTATTTCGCGGCCGACACGCTGTTCGACCTCGAAACGCTCTGGGAAGCGATCGAAACGGCCGAGATCAGCGAGGCGGAACGGTTCCGGCTGTTCGACAGCGCGCGGATGAGCCTGCGGCTGCACCTCTCCGACATCATCCGCAACAGCGACCCGACGACTATGCCGAGCGCGATCGCCGCACTACTCGCGCCGGGGATCGAGCGGCTCGACGCCGCGGCCGACGACCTTCTCAAGGACGAGGCCCGGCACCAGTCCGACGCGATGCGCGAACGCCTCGGCGATATCGATGTCGACCCGGCGCTCGTTGCCCGGATCGTGCGCCTCTACGAACTGGACGGGGCGGTCGGCACGTCCGCGCTGGCCGCCCGGCTCGGCGTCAATGAGCTCGACGTGACCCGGGCCTATACGCGGCTCGGCGAAGCATTGGGACTGGACTGGGCGAAGGCGGCGGCCTTGCGGTTCGGCACCAGCGATCCGTGGGAACGGCTGCTGGCCGCGGGGCTGAGCCGCGACTTCGAACAGCTGCGGCTGGATTTCCTCGCGCGGCACCGGAGCAGCGATCCGGTTGCCGATGTCGAGAACTGGCTTGCCAGCCAGCGCCCCCGTGTCCGGCAGTTCAGCGAACTGATCGGCCGGGCGCGGACGGCACCGGCGCCGAGCGCGGCGATGCTCGCCCAGATCGGTGCGCAGGCCAGGATCCTGCTCGGGCGCGAGGGCTAGGCGTCAGCCGCGTCGCCGTTCGCCCGGGCGAACAGCCAGCTTCGGATCGCACTGGCGAGATTGGGCGGATCATCCGCTTCCAGGCGGTCGGCATCGATCCGCGCCACCAGCGCGTTGAGCGGCAGCGCCGACTGATCCGCCGCCCGTTCCAGCGCGCGCCAGAACAGCGGTTCGAGCGTGATCGAGGTCTGGTGCCCGGCGATGGTGACGCTGCGTTTGACCGGCGGCCGATAGATATCCTCCACGCCGCCCGGCCTCCTCAATACATGTGCTGGCCACCGTTGATCGACATCGTCGAGCCGGTGACGAAGCCCGCATCTTCCGAGCAGAGGAACGCGACACCGCGCGCGATTTCCTCGGCCTTGCCGAGACGCCCGACCGGAATCTTGGCGACGATCTTCTCGAGCACGGGCTCGGGCACTGCGGCGACCATGTCGGTATCGATATAGCCCGGCGCGAGCGCATTGACGGTCACCCCGGCCTTGGCGCCCTCCTGCGCCAGCGCCTTGGTAAAGCCATGGATGCCGGACTTGGCGGCGGCATAATTGACCTGGCCGTACTGGCCGCCCTGCCCGTTGATCGAACCGATATTCACGATCCGGCCCCAGCCGCGTTCGCGCATGCCCGGAAAACAGGCCTTTGCCATGTTGAAGCAGCCGCCGAGATTGACGCGCATCACCTCGTGCCAATCCTCATAACTCATCTTGGCGAGCGTCCCGTCGCGCGTGATGCCGGCATTGTTCACGAGCACGTCGACCGGACCGACTTCCTCGGCCACTTTCGCGCAGCCTTCCTGGCACGCATCGTAATCGCCGACATCCCATTTACGGGCCGCGATTCCCGTGCGCTCGGTGAACGCCTTGGCCTTCTCTTCGTTGCCGCCATAATTGGCAACGACCGTCATCCCCATATCCCTGAGGGCGACGCTGATCGCCTCGCCTATTCCCCGCGTTCCGCCGGTCACAATCGCAACTCGCTGCATGGCACCTTCTCTCCAGTTTTTGTGTTTGCCTCGTGTCTAGGTACGCGCCGATGGGCGCGCAAGTTCCGCTAACGGAAATCAACCGAGCCAGCCGGAAAGCTCGCGCCGGACGATGGTCTCGAGCATCGCCATGCCCGGATCGCTCGCATTGAGGCAGGGAATATAAGCGAAATCGGTGCCGCCGGCCCGGGTGAACTGCTCCCGCCCCTCCATCGCGAGCTCCTCGAGCGTCTCGAGGCAATCGACCGAGAAGCCCGGCGCGAAGATCGCGATCTTGCGGATGTCCTTGGCCGGCAGCGCCTCCAGCAGATCGGCGGTCGCCGGCTCGAGCCATTTGGCGTTTCCGAACCGCGACTGGAAAGAGGTAAACAGCGGGCGGCCCAGCTTCTCGCCAAGGAGCCGGGAGGTCTTCTGGCACTGGCAATGATACGGATCGCCCAGTTCCAGGGTCCGGCGCGGCATACCGTGGAAGCTCGCAATCAGCGCGTCGGGCTCGAAATCGAGCCCCGCCAGCCCGTTGCGGATCGAGGTCGCCAGCGCCTCGATATAGGCGGGATCGTCATGATAGGGCGGCAACGTGCGAAGCGCCGGCTGCCAGCGCATTTCGGCGATTTCGGAGCCCGCCTCGTCGACCGCCGTTGCCGTCGTCGCACCGCAATATTGCGGGTAGAGCGGCGCCAGCAATATCCGCTCGCAGCCCATCGCCTTCATCTCTTCGAGGCGGAAACCGATGCCCGGCCGGCCATAACGCATCGCATGGCTGACATGCACCGCGTCGCCCAAGCGCTGCTGCAGGCCGGCCACCTGCCGTTTCGTGTAGACGGCGAGCGGCGAGCCCTCCTCCATCCAGACCTTGGCATAGGCGGCCGCCGACCGGCGCGGCCGGGTGCTGAGTACGAGGCCGTACAGGATCGGCTTCCAGATGATATCGGGAATCTCGATGACCCGCTTGTCCGACAGAAATTCCGCAAGATAGCGCCGGACGGCGGGCACCGTCGGCTCGTCTGGCGTGCCGAGATTGACGAGCAGGACCCCGATCTTGGGCACCGGCATGTCCGGATGGAAATCGGGTTTTTCGGTCATGCCACTCCGCCTACGACGAACGGGATAGACCGGAGGCGCTGGCCTGTCGCGGCGAAAATCGCATTGCCGATCGCCGGGGCCACCGGTGGCACGGCGATCTCGCCGACGCCGCCGGGCTCATCGCTGCTCACTATGAGGTCGATCTCGATCTCGGGGATATCGGCGAGGATCGGCAGGCCGAGTTCATGGAAATTGGTGGCGAGGGGCTCGTCCTCGGCATAGCCGATCGCGCGCCCCAGGGCCTGCGACATGCCGAACACGATGCCGCCCTCTATCTGCTGGCGGACGATCTCGGGATTGATGATGCGGCCGCAATCGACGGCCGCCGCGATCCGGTCGATCACCGGCCGCTGATCGTCGCCGATATGGAGCCGGACGACCATCGCGACATGGCTGCCGAAGCAGCTGTGCGCGGCGAGCCCCATGCCGCCGCCCTGCTCGCCGCCGTCCCAGCCGCCGAGCGTCGCCGCCGTCGTCAGGCAGCGGGCGAGCCGGGGCTGCTGCC
Organism: Parasphingopyxis sp.; assembly: GCF_052168275.1. Lineage (GTDB taxonomy): Bacteria > Pseudomonadota > Alphaproteobacteria > Sphingomonadales > Sphingomonadaceae > Parasphingopyxis. The sequence continues at coordinate 3,701 of NZ_JBQLZM010000070.1, forward strand.
CGAGCATCGCGATGCGGAAGGAAAGCGGCTCGACGCCCGCTCGCGCGGCCATCTCGTCGATGAAACATTCGGTGAAGAAGGCGGTGTAGCTATGGCCGACCGAACGCCAGATACCGGTTTCGACGCCGATATCGGCGGGCATGTGCTCCACCGCGAGATTGGGAATGGCATAGGCCGGGCGCGCGCCTTCCACGGCGCCCGGATCGGGATCGTCGACATCGCCGAAAAAAACGCTCGGCATGATCCGCTGGAACAGCTGGTTGTTGGTCGAGGGCACCGCGATCCGGCTGTGCCAGGCGGCGATCGAGCCGTCCGGCGCCAGCTTGGCGGTCAGCCGGCCGCGCGCCGCCGGCCGATAATAGTCGCTGCGGGTTTCCTCCTCGCGCGACCATGTAAGCTGGACCGGCCGGTTCATCCGCCGGGCGATGATCGCGACCTGGACGGCGGCGTCGTTCTCGATCTTGCGCCCGAACGCTCCGCCCAGGAGCATCGGGTAGATCGTCACCCGGCTTTCGGAATAACCGATGGCGTCGGCCACGGCGGCGCGCATCAGCCCGGGAGCCTGGGTCGGCGCCCAAATCTCCAGCCGGTCGCCCCGGACCCGCGCCGTCGCGGTCAGCGGTTCGATCGCGGCATGCGGCGCGAGGCCCACATCATAGGTCGCGCGATGCGCGCCCGACGTACCAAAGGCGGCGGTCAGATCGCCCTCGTCCACGAACCGCCGTCCGCCATCGCCATCCAGCGCGTCCTGCAGGGCCTGGCTGATGCTGGCATCGTCGACGACGGTGTCCGCGTCGCTTTCCCATTCAGGCACCAGCGCCTCGACGCCGCGATTGGCGGCCCACCAGTTGGTCGCAACGCAGGCGGCAAAGCGTGGATTTTCGAAGATCGCGGTAACGCCGAACACATTGTTCGCCGCATCGCGGTTGACCCGGGCGAGCCGGTGCCGGCCGGAAGGCGCCTGGCGCGCCGCGGCGAAGACCATCTCGGGCAGCCGCACATCGCCCGCGTAGCGCGCCGAGCCGTCCACCTTCGAGGGCAGGTCGATCCGCGGCATGGACTGGCCGGTAATCGGCCGCCCGGCGGGATTGCGCAGGGTCAGTGTATTGGGCGGCGCATAATCCGCGGCGTCCGCGGCGAGTTCGCCGAAGCGCAGACGGCGCTCGCCCAACACCACGAAACCGTCGGCCGTGTCGCAGGCCTGCCAGTCGGCGTCCCAGCGCGCTGCGGCCGCCTTGCACAGCACGGCGCGCGCCGCGGCGCCCGCCTCGCGAAACCGGTCCTCGAAACCGCGGATCGAGGTCGATCCGCCGGTGATCATCAGCGCGTTGCGCACCGCATATTCGCGGGTCGCCCACCGCCCGATCGACCCGAGAAAGGACGGCATCGCGCCGCCCGATTCGCCCGCGACAAGAAAATCATTGGCGTAGAGCGGATTGATCGGCGCGGTTTCGACGCCGACCGTCCGCCAGTCGGCGCCGAGCTCGTCGGCCAGCGCCTGGGGCAAGGCGGTCCAGACGCCCTGTCCCATTTCGGCCTGCGGCACGATGACGCTGACATGCCCGTCCTCGCCGATTTTCAGAAAGGCGTTGAATACGGTTTCGCCCTCGCCGGCGACGAGATTGTGAACATAGTGACGCGGCCAGACGCCCCAGGCGACAACCAGGCCGGCGCCGATTCCCCCGCCGATCAGGACGCGGCGGCGGGTGATACCGAGGCGGGACGCTTTTGACATGGCTGGCTCTGTAATGGGTGGCGACGGATGACGCTAGACGCCCCCGGGGACAGGCGACGATGACGCCGCGGCGACTATCGGCTCGCGCTTTCCTCGACCTTCACGAAGCCGAGAACGACGAGTCCCATCGCGAACAGGATGGCGATCGAGGCCATACCGATCCGCTGGCTGTTGAACGCGGTCGTGAAGACCTGGACGAGCAGCGGGCCGAGCCACACGGTCACCGTGCCGGCGATGGCGTAGAGACCGAAAAACTCGCCGCTACGTCCGGGCGGGGCGAGGGTGACGAGCATCGTTCGGCTCGACGAGATGCTGGCGGTGGCGGTGATCGCCAGCACCGCCGCCAGCCCGAGATAGACGAGATCCGAAAGATCCTGGAATACCAGGCCTTCCCAGACCCGGACATTGTCGATCAGCCCGTAGAACAGCGATTCGTTGGTAATCGAAAGCTGCAGCGCGAGAACCGCCACCATGCCGATGATTTCGAGGATCAGCGCCATCTTCACGCCGACCCGCCGATCGAGCCATCCGCCGATCAGGCCGCCGAGGAACGCCCAGGCCGACGCGTAGATCGCATAGGCCGTCATTTCGAGGAATCCCCAGCCGAGGAACAGCGAGACGTAGACCGCACCGAGCGCGAGCAGCGCCGCCATCGCATCGGCATAGAGCATCCGCGCGATCAGGAATTTGAACAGCTCGGCATAGCGGGTCGCCTCGCGCACCGTCCGGAACACGCTTTTCGCGCCGTCGATCGCCGCCATCGTCCAGCTCGCGCCCTTCACGCCGGGGTCCCTCGCGAACAGGAAGAAATGGATCGAGAACAGTGCCAGCCAGACCGCGCAGAGCGGCCCGGCGAGACGCATATGCTGGTAGCGAGTCAGGTCCAGTCCGAGCTGGGGCTCGGGAAACGGCCAGCCGATGGCGCCCGGCAGCGCGAACAGGCCGACCAGCGCGATCAGCATCAAGGTCGCCGCCAGATTGCCGAGACCGAGACCGAGACCGCTGATCATCGACAGGGATTCGGGCTGGCCGGCGGCGGTCAGCATCGAGTTATGCGTCACTTCCGAATAGGTATAGGACACATAGGCGATGACGAGGATGATCATGACGATGCCCGTCGGCAGCCCCTCTTCGCCGGGAACCGCGTACCAGAGCATCCACGACATCACCGCGATCGTGCCGAGCATCACCGCGAGAATGGGTTTGCGCCGCCCGCCGCGGTCGAGCGCCGCGCCGAGGAAAGGGGCGGTCAGCGCTGCGACGAGCCCCGCCCATTTGGTGACGGAGGCGATTGCCGCCTGGCCGCGCGCATTGGCCGTCTGGCGCGCGGTTTCCGCGTCCATCCCGGCCAGTTCGCCACTCGCCAATATATCGGCACCGACGATATCGCGCGCGAAATAGGGCGCGAAGATGTAGATGACGATCAGGATGTAATAGGGATTGCGCGCCCATTCGAAGACCGCCCAGGCGAAACCGGGCCGGTCCAACGCGCCGCCCGTGCCGTGGCCGGGCATGGGCTCTATCCTTCCGGCGGATTGGGCGTCGGATGCGATATCAGCGGCTTTCGACCGGTTGTCCCCGCATCGCGGCTACATCATCTTCGGCTGGCCGAAGACCCGCATGATTTCCGGTTCGAAACTCTCCAGGCTGTCGACTTCGAAATCGGGATCGAAGGCCGGCGCATCCCATTCGTCGACCAGCTTGCAGGCGAGCGGATACCAGCTCTCGTCCTTGTGATCCTCGCGCAGCGTCGTCGATCGGCCAAGATAGTTGTAATAATAGGCGCCCTGGAAATCCTGGTGATATTTGATGACGTGATACAGGTCATCGCTGACATAGGGTTTGAGGATCTCCGCCGCGATCGCGCCGTGATTGGGGACCGACATCGTCTTGCCGATATCGTGGCAGAGCGCGGCAACCACTTCCTCGTCGCTGGCCCCCGCGCGCCGGGCGAGCGTCGCGGTCATCAGCGAATGCTGGAGCTGGTCGCAGCCGAAACCGAGCGTGAGTTCGCCGAGATCCTCGAGATGCTTGAGGATCCGCTTCGGCGCGTCGGTCTTGTAGTGCTCCTGATGCTCTTTCGCGATCACCATCCAGTGCTCGGGCTTGCCGTCCTGCATCCGCGTGAAGGATTTACCGGTCGTTTCCGCTTCCTGTGCCCGGGTAGCCATTTTGCTCTCTCCCGCGCCGCTATCGGTTGCGACGCTTTCCGTTTTCGTTCGCCACCATTATGAGGGCAAAAAAGCGAAGGGGAAAGCCTTGGACGTCCTGCCCTCCATATTGGCCGCGAGCGGCGACTATCTGCGGTTCGAAAATCTGGGACTTTCGCCGATCGCGATCGATCTCGGCGTCTTCCAGCTCCGCTGGTACAGCCTCGCCTATATCGCGGGCATCGTTATCGGCTGGTGGTACCTGCTGAAGCTCATCGCCCAACCCGGCGCGCCTATGGCCCGGCGCCACGCCGACGATCTCGTCTTCTACGCGACGCTGGGCATCCTGATCGGCGGGCGGCTCGGCTATGTGCTGTTCTACAAGCCGGCCGAATATCTGGCCAATCCGGGCGATATCATCCGCGTGTGGGACGGGGGCATGTCCTTCCATGGCGGCGTGATCGGCGTCAGCCTCGCGATCCTGTACATGGCGTGGCGGAACAAGCTCAACTGGCTGCGCATCCATGACTATGTCGCCTGCACGATCCCCTTCGGCCTGCTGTTCGGCCGCCTCGCCAACTTCGTCAACGGCGAGCTGTGGGGGCGCCCCGGCGATGTGCCCTGGGCGATCGTCTTTCCGCGCGCCGACGAACAGCCGCGCCATCCGAGCCAGCTCTACGAAGCCGGGCTGGAGGGCATATTGCTCTTCATCGTCCTCTGGTTCCTGTTCTGGAAGACCGATGCGCGCCACCAGCCGGGCAAGCTCGTGGGAACTTTCCTTGTCGGCTACGGCCTCTCGCGCTTCACCGTCGAATTCTTCCGCCAGCCCGACGATCATCTCGGCCTGCTCAGCCTCGGCATGTCGATGGGGCAATGGCTGACGATCCCGATGCTGATCGGCGGCGTCTGGCTGATCGCGACCGCGAAGGCACGGGCGGGCGGGGCCAAACCCGCAACCGCGGGAACGGATGCCACCACCTGACACAAAGCCTCTGGCCGAACGTCTCGCCGGGCTGATCGCGGCGACCGGGCCGATTTCGCTCGCCCAGTTCATGGCCGAGGCCAACGCGCATTATTATGCGACGCGCGATCCGTTCGGCGTCGACGGCGATTTCATCACCGCGCCCGAAATCAGCCAGATGTTCGGCGAACTTGCCGGGCTCTGGCTGGCCGATCTCTGGTCGCAGGCCGGCGCGCCCGCCAACGCGCATTATGTCGAGCTCGGCCCGGGGCGCGGCACGCTCGCCGAAGACGCGCTCCGGGCGATGCGGGCGGTGCGGTTCGAGCCGCCGATCCACCTCGTCGAGACGAGCCCCGTGCTGCGCGCCAACCAGGCGAGCCGGCTTCCGACCGCGCGCTGGCACGACGATCTCGACAGCCTGCCCGACAGCGGGCCGCTTTTCGTGGTCGCCAACGAGTTTTTCGACGCACTGCCGATCCGGCAGATACGGCGCGGCGCCGATGGTTGGCACGAGATCATGGTCGATCATCGCGACGGCGCCTTCGTTCCGGTCGCGTCGGGGCCGCCGCTCGATGCGCTGGTCCCCGAGCCGTTGCGCGACGCCCCGCCGGGAAGCGTCATCGAAACCTCGCCCGCGGTCGAAAGCGCGGCCGGCGCCATGGCCAGCCGGATCGCCCGGCAGGGCGGCGCCGCGCTGATCATCGATTATGGCTATGAAGGACTGGCGACCGGCGATACGCTGCAGGCCGTGTCGCGCCACGGCCATGCCGACATCTTTGCCGAACCGGGCGAGCGCGACCTGACCGCCCATGTGAATTTCAGCGTGATCGAGCGTATCGGGCGCAATGCGGGGCTCGCCGTCCATGGCCCGATCGGCCAGGGCGACTGGCTCGAATCGCTGGGCATCGGCGCGCGCACCGCAGCGCTCGCCAAGGCCGCGCCGCATCGCCAGGCGGAACTGATCGCCGCGCGCGACCGGCTGACCAAGGCGGACGAAATGGGCGACCTCTTCAAGGCCATGGCGCTGGTCGCGCCGGACTGGCCGGCGCCCGCCGCTTTCTGAATGCCGCATTGCAACATCGGCGAACGCCGCTAAGAAGACCGGCCCGGCAACGAGCGGACAGGAGACCGATGGCCGCAAAGATCGAGATCAACCGCGCCGACGCCCTGGACGGGGTCGCGCACGGCTTTCTGGGGCGGACCGGGGGTGTATCGACCGGGCTTTTCGAGAGCCTGAACGTCGGCCTCGGTTCGGACGACGTCAAGGCGGATGTCGACACCAATCGCCGCCGCGCCGTCGAAGCGGTGGCGCCGGATGCGACGCTCGTGACCGTGCACCAGGTGCATTCGCCCGATGCCGTCCGCGTCACCCACGCCTTTCCCGACGATGACCGGCCCGAAGCCGATGCGATGGTCACCGACCGGCCGGGCCTCGCGCTCGGCATCCTGACCGCGGACTGCGCGCCGATCCTGCTCGCCGACCGCGACGCCGGCGTCATCGGCGCCGCGCATGCCGGATGGAAGGGAGCGATGACGGGCGTCGCCAAGTCGGTGGTCGAGGCGATGGAGGAACTGGGCGCCGAAAGGAGCCGGATTGCCGCCGCCATCGGCCCGTGCATCGGACGCGGTTCCTACGAGGTGGACAACGATTTCCGCAAACGGTTCGAGGCGATCGAGCCGGAGAACGAGCAATATTTCCGCGACGGCGCGCCCGGCCACCATTATTTCGATCTCGAAGCCTATGTCGCGGCCTGGCTCGCCTTTTCGGGCGTCCAGACGGTCGAGACGCTGGGCCTCGACACCTATGCGAACGAAGATCGTTTCTTCAGCTATCGCCGGGCGACGCATCGGAACGAGCGCGACTACGGCCGGCAGCTGTCGGTCATTGCGCTCTAGCGGCGCGCCGCGTTCGATCTTCGCGTCGCGCACAAAGGGTGATAGGCCGGTGCGGGACATGGTCGCGAAAGACCGGCACATGAGAGGGGCGGCATGACGGCCAAGCAATACGGTTTCTTCGGCGGCCTCGCCCTGTTCGTCATCCTGCTCCTGCTTCCGCCGCCCGAAGGAATGCCGGTCGAGGCTTGGCGGACCGCCGCGCTCGTCGCCCTGATGGCGAGCTGGTGGATGACCGAGGCGCTTCCACTGACGGCCACCGCGCTGCTGCCCTTCGTATTGCTCCCGTTCATGGGCGTGATGACGACCGGCGAAGTGGCGGGCGCCTATTATTCGCCGATCCTGTTCCTCATTCTCGGCGGCGCGTTTCTGGCGCTGGCCATCGAACGGACCGGCCTCCATCGAAGGCTCGCGCTCGCGATTATCGGGCGCGCGGGCAAGACAGCCTGGGGCCTGCTTTTCGCGTTCATGGCGTCGACCGCGATCCTTTCGATGATCGTCTCCAACACGTCGACCACATTGATCATGGTGCCGATCGCGATTGCCGTACTCGCGGCAGGCGGCGTGGCGGAGGGCGAGACCAAGGGGTTCGCCGGCGCGCTCCTGATGGGCATCGCCTTTTCCGCATCGATCGGCGGGATCGGCACGCTCGTCGGTTCGCCGACCAACGCCATCGCCGCGGGTCTCATGAACCGCGCCATCGGGACGGAGATCGATTTCCTGACATGGGCGATGTTCGGTCTGCCCGTCGTCGCCATCGGCATTCCGCTATGCCTGTTCATCCTAGTGCGCATGCAACGAGTCGGCCGGGCGGCATTCGATACCGCGGCCGCGCAAGCCGCCATCGGCGACCCCGGCGAATGGTCCGAAGCGGAGAAACGCCTGATGCCGGTCATCATGCTCGTGGTCGCGGGCTGGATCGCCCTGCCCTTCATCAAGGGATTCCTGCCCGACGGCGCGATCCATGACGGGACGATCGCGATCCTCGGCGGCTTGCTGCTCTTCGTGCTGCCTGACGGCAGCGGAAGGCCGGTGCTCAACTGGCCGGAAGCCAATCGCGCGCCATGGGACGTGATCATGCTGTTCGGCGGCGGTCTCGCGCTGGCCTCCGGGATCATGGCGTCCGGGCTCGGCGCCTGGCTCGGCGAGGCGCTGGAACCGTTGCAGGCGGTGGATGTCATCATCATCGCGCTCGCCGTCACCGCGCTCGTCGTGCTCGTCACCGAATTCGCATCCAACGTCGCGACCGCCAGCGCCGTCATCCCGGTCGTCGCCGCGCTGATCGTGGCGACCGGGGCGGACCCGATGCTGCTCGCGATGCCGGCCGCGATAGCGGCGAGCTGGGGTTTCATGCTGCCGTCGGGCACCGGTCCCAACGCCATCGCCTGGGCGTCCAACCACATCGCGCTGCCGAGCATGTTGAAATCCGGCTTCCTGTTGGATATTTGCGGCATTCCGATGATCGTCCTCGTCACATGGGGCGTCGCGGCTCTGGCCGGTTGAGGGAGACGCGCTTCTTGGAGGTAGAAGCCCTGGCCCCCGCCGTCCCCATCGAGCTCCTGCCTTCCTAGGAGCGTAAACAGGAAGGAGCCACACGATGGCTGACACCCCCGAACAATCCGGCGACGATACCGGTTCGACCCAGGCCGATCTCACCGGCACGACACCGCGCCGCAAGCCCAAGCCCGAGATCGAGAAGATCGGTAACCGCAAGCTCAAGCCCGCCACCCTGATGATGGGCCATGGCTACGACCCGGTGCTCTCGGAAGGGTCGCTCAAGCCGCCGATCTTCCTGACCTCGACCTTCGCCTTCGAGAATGCCGCCGCCGGCAAACGCCATTTCGAGGGGATCACCGGCAAGCGCCCGGGCGGCGCGGAAGGCCTCGTCTATTCGCGCTTCAACGGTCCGAACCAGGAAATCTGCGAGGACCGGCTCTCGGTCTGGGAAGAGGCGGAAGAGGCGCTGGTCTTTTCGAGCGGCATGTCGGCGATCGCCACGGTGCTGCTCGCCAATGTCCATCAGGGCGACGTCGTCGTCCATTCGGGCCCGCTCTATGCCGCCACCGAAACGCTGATCAACCGCGTGCTCGGCCGCTTCGGCGTGACCTTTCTCGATTTTCCCGCGGGCGCGGGCCGCGAGGAAGTCGACGCGCTGCTCGAAAAGGCCAAGGGCATGGCGACCGGATCGGGCAAGGTCGCGATCATCTATCTCGAAAGCCCCGCCAACCCGACCAACGCGCTCGTCGATATCGAGATGGTAAGGGAGGCGCGCGACGCGGCGTTCGGCGCGGACGGCCCGCCAATCGCCATGGACAACACCTTTCTCGGCCCGCTCTGGCAGCAGCCGCTCAAGCACGGCGCCGACATTTCGATCTACAGCCTGACCAAATATGTCGGCGGGCATAGCGATCTCGTCGCCGGCGGAGTGATGGGCTCGAAGGCGCATCTCGACCCGATCCGCGCGATGCGCAACACGATCGGCACGATCACCGATCCCAACACCGCCTGGATGCTGCTGCGCAGCCTCGAAACCGTCGAACTGCGGATGACGCGGGCCGGCGAGAATGCCGAAAAGGTCTGCGCCTTCCTGCGCGACCATCCCAAGGTGGAAGGACTCGGCTATCTCGGCTTCCTCAAGGAAGGCACGAGCCAGCGCGACATCTACGACCGGCACTGTTCGGGCGCGGGATCGACCTTTTCGGTGTTCATCAAGGGCGGCGAGGAGGAAAGCTTCCGCTTCCTCGACGCGCTGAAGATCGCCAAGCTCGCGGTCAGCCTCGGCGGCACCGAGACGCTCGCCAGCCATCCGGCGGCGATGACGCATCTTTCGGTTCCCGACGAGCGCAAGGCCGCGCTCGGCATCACCGACAATCTGGTGCGGGTGTCGATCGGGGTCGAAGATGCCGACGACCTGATCGCCGATTTCACCCAGGCGCTGGCGGCGGTTTAGCGGGGATTCTCGTGTCAGACTCGACCAGTCGGTCGAGCGCTGCGGATTCTCTTGTCAGCAACTTCCTGGCGGAAGTTCGCCGCACCGGGATCTGTCTGTCAGAACGTTGCTCGCGCAACGTCGCCGCACCGGCCTGAGGCAAAGCCGAAGGTATGACAAAAAGAACTCTACCCCCAAGCGATAACCGGCCAGCCGCGTTTCTCCGCGATCCGCCTTAGCGTGTTCGTCGGATTGGTGGCGACCGGTTCGTCCGACCAGTCGAAGACCGGCAGGTCGGTCTGGCTGTCCGAATAGAAGCGGACAGCGGCGTCCGCGCGCTCGAGCCCCTGCTCCTCCGCCCAGGCCTCGATCCGGCGCATCTTCGCGTCGCCATAGCAATTCTCGCCGTCGATCTCGGCGAGGATCGCGCCGTCCGCGTCGCGTCTGACCAGCGTGCCGATCAGGTCGTCGAAACCGAGGCGGCGGGCCAATGGCTCGACGTAGAACGCGTAGGACGCCGTTGCGAGGACGAGCCGGTGGCCGGTCGCCTTTTCGTTCGCGATCCGGGCCAGCGCCTGGGGATGGACATTGTCGCGCAGGGTCGCTTCGGCGAAGCTTTCGGCGATCGCCGCCATCTTCTCCGCATCGACCGGCGAGCCGAGCAGCATGTCGTGCATCCGCTCCTTGAGCCCCCCCCGGTCGAGCGCGCGGACCAGATAACCGGCGAAGAGAAACAGCAGGCCGGGCAGGAACGCCAGCCGCCACCGCTCGTGCCGCCACGCGGCATGGAGCAGGAAGGACATATAGGTCGGTCTCTTGGTGATCGTCCGGTCGAGATCGTAGAGCGCGATTTTCGTCATCGCGTCGGTTCATAGCATGAAGCGCCGCCTTGCCGAGCGCGGATTTTATCCGCACAAGACAAGCCGATGAGTGTCGAGGCCGATTTTGCCGAACTGGACGAGGGGGGCGAGCGCATCGTGCGCTTTTCCGGACGGCTGACCATCGCGCGGCTCGGCGATGTGCCGGCCCGGATCACGGAATTGCAGGGCCGCCCCGCCAAGATCGACATATCGGCCGTCGAGCGGGTCGATACGGTCGGCGCATGGATCGTCCACAAGCTGTCGCGCGACCACGGCGCCGAGATTATCGGCGCGAGCGATCACGCCGAACGGCTGATCCGGCAGGTCGCGATCGCCGACGACCCGGCGAGGACCTATGACGAGGACGAAGGGCGCTTCCAGCAGATATTGGCCCGGGTCGGCGCGTCGACGCTCGAGGCGCTGTCGGGCCTCAAGGGTCTGCTCGCCTTTTTCGGCGGACTGCTGATCGCCACGGGCAGCGTCATCCGCGAACCGCGGCGGCTGCGCTTCAACGCCGTCGTCCAGCGTTTCGAAACGGTCGGCGTGTCGGCGCTGGGCATTATCGGGCTGATGAGCTTCCTGATCGGCATCGTCATCGCGCAGCAGGGCGCCGTGCAGCTGCGCCAGTTCGGCGCCGAGATCTTCACGATCAACCTCATCGGCCGGATCACGACGCGCGAGCTCGGCGTGCTGATGACGGCAATCATGGTCGCCGGCCGCTCTGGCAGTGCCTTTGCCGCGCAGCTGGGATCGATGAAGCTCGCCGAGGAGGTCGACGCGATGCGCACGATCGGCGTGCCGCCGATGGAAGCGCTCGTTCTCCCGCGCGTGCTGGCGACGACCCTGCTGATGCCGCTGCTCGGTTTCTATTCCACGGTCCTCATGATCGTCGGCGGCGGCCTTTTGTGCTGGCTCAGCCTGGGCATTCCGCCCGAAACCTTCATCCTGCGCCTGCGCGAGGTCGTGCCGATGACCGATCTCTGGGTCGGGCTGATCAAGGCGCCGGTGTTCGGAATGATCATCGGCCTTGCCGGCTGCTATCAAGGCATGCAGGTGCGCGGCAACAACGAGGAAGTCGGCCATCGCACGACGACCGCCGTCGTCCAGGCGATCTTCCTCGTCATCGTGCTCGACGCCTTTTTCGCGGTCTTCTTCACCGAGATCGGCTGGGGATGAGCGAGGAACCGATCGTCTCCGTGCGCGGACTGCGCAACAGCTTCGGCGACAATGTCGTGCACGAGCATCTCGATATCGACGTCTATCCCGGGGAGATATTGGGGGTCGTCGGCGGGTCGGGCACGGGAAAATCCGTCCTGCTGCGCGCGATCATCGGCCTCCAGGAGCCCGATGAAGGCGAGATCAGCATTTTTGGCGAACGCATGGATTGCGCGACGGCCGAGGAGAATCTCGACCTCAGGCGGCGCTGGGGCGTGCTGTTCCAGAACGGCGCGCTCTTTTCGACGCTGACCGTGGCCGAAAACGTCCAGGTGCCGCTGCGCGAATTCTACAAGAATATCGACGAGGGCCTGCTGACCGAGATCGCGACGTTCAAGATCATGATGAGCGGGCTCAAGGCGGAAGACGCCCCGAAATATCCGTCCGAACTGTCGGGCGGGATGCGCAAGCGCGCGGCGCTCGCCCGCGCCCTCGCGCTCGATCCCGTGCTGCTGTTCCTCGACGAACCGACGGCGGGACTGGATCCGATCGGCGCGGCGGCGTTCGACGCCCTGATCCTCGAGCTCAAGGAAGCGTTGGGACTGACGATATTCCTGATCACCCATGATCTCGATACGCTGCACACGATTTGCGACCGGGTCGCCGTGCTGGCCGACCGCAAGGTCATCGCCTCGGGCACGATCGAAGAATTGCTTGCTCTCGATCACCCATGGATACAGGAATATTTCAACGGGCCGCGTGGCCGCGCCGCATTGGCGGCGGGGGACTAGGGCCGGGAGGGACGGATGGAAAACCGATCGAACCAGATTCTCGTGGGCAGCGTCGTACTGCTGCTCATCGCGGGGCTGATCCTCTTCACCGTCTGGCTCGCCCGCCTCGGAGACGGCAGCGACAGCGCCTATGACATCTATTTCGCCCAGTCCGTGGATGGCCTGGCGCGCGGATCGGGGGTTACCTATTCGGGCGTTCCGGTCGGCCAGATCGAGGAAATCGTTCTGGTTCCCGACAATCCGGAATTCGTCCGCGTCCGGATCCGGATCAACGCCGATGTTCCCATATTGGAAGGCACGACGGCGACGATCGAGGGCATCGGCTTTACCGGCGTATCGCAGATCTCGCTCGACGGCGGCGTCCAGGGCGCCGATCCGATCGACGAAGCCGGACCGGGCGGCGTACCCGTCATTCCGACCCGCCCCGGCGCGTTCGGCGAACTGCTCAACAGCGCGCCGCGCCTGCTCGAGCGGCTGACGACGCTGACCGAACGGCTCACCGAGCTGCTCGGCGACCGCAACCAGAATTCCATCGCGGCGATCCTCGAAAACACCGAACGGCTGACCGCCGAACTTGCCGCGCGCGGGCCGGAGATAGCCGCGACCCTGGCCGAGACGCGCATCGCCGTCCGCCAGGTCGGCGTCGCGGTCACCGAAATCGGCGAGCTGGCGAATACGACCGACAATCTGCTCGGCACCGAGGGCCAGGCGCTGATGCGCGACCTGCGCTCCGCTGTCGCCTCCGCCGAATCGAGCATGGAGACGCTCGACCGGACGCTCGCCGCCGCCGAACCCGGCCTCAACGCCTTCTCGCAGCAGACCGTCCCCGAGATCGGCCAGCTGGTCCGCGATCTCGGGGAGATGTCCGAGGCGATGACGGCGATCACGCAACGCATCAACCGCGAGGGCGCCGGATCGCTGGTCGGTACCGAGCGCCTGCCCGATTATGAGCCGCAATAGGAGCCGATGATGAAACGCCTCTTCCCGTTGATCGCGCTCGCAGCGCTGACCGGCTGTATCAGCTTCGGTTCCGAGCCGCCGCCCTTCCTCATGGCGCTGAGCCCCGACCAGCAGATCGAAAGCGGATCGAGCCGGGCCGCCGCGATGGGCCAGGCGATCACGATCCAGCGGCCCGAAGTGCCCCAGAAACTGATCACCAACCGGCTGCCCGTCCAGACCGGCGAGACGACGATCGCCTATCTGGCGGACGCGCTCTGGGTCGATACGCCCAACGAGCTGTTCCGGGCACTGCTCAGCGAAGTCGTCGCGGCGCGCTCCGGCCGCGTCGTGCTCGATCCCGCCACCTATTCGGAGGATCCGGGAACGATCGTCCGCGGCCAGCTGCACGAGTTCGGATTGGACGCGCGGACCAACGAGACGGTGATCGTCTACGACGCGACGATCAGCGGGGCGGACGGGGTGCGGACACGGCGCTTCGAGCAGCGCGAACGGGTCTTTTCGCAGGACGCGCAAAGCGTGGCGCAGGCGCTCAACCGCGCCGCCAACCGCATGGCGATCGAGATTTCCGACTGGGTCGTCGGCTAACTAGCCCAGGCTCTTCGACGCCTGTTCGAAGACATCCTTGGAGAGGTTGGGCGCGGCCAGGATCCGCTCGAGCTCCGCGCGCATCATCGCACCGCGTTCGGCGTCGAACCGCCGCCATTTGCCGAGCGGCGGCAACAGGCGCGCGGCGGTCTGCGGATTGATCGCATCGGCCTTGAGGATGAAATCGGCGAGGAAGCGATAGCCGCGCCCCGATGCCGTATGAAAGGCGCGCTGGTTTCCGCCGAACGCGCCGACCAGCGAGCGCAGCCGGTTGGGATTTTCGATACTGAAATCGGGATGCGCGGCGAGCGTCTCGACCGCCGCCAGCGTATCGTCGCGGATCGACATCGCCTGCACCATGAACCATTTGTCGAGCACCAGCGCATCGTCGCGATAGCGGGCGTAGAAATCGTCGAGCGCGGCGATCCGTTCGGGCCAGTCGCTGTTCGCGAGCACGCCGAGCGCGGCCTGCCGGTCCGTCATGTTGTCGGCGTCCGCGAACTGCCGCGCGGCGAGCCGCGGCGCATCGTCCGCACCGTCCGCCGCGATATAGCCGAGCGCGACGGCGCGCAGCCGCCGCAGCGCCTTCGCCGCCGGGCTGTATTCATAGGCATTGCCGCTCGACGCCGCATAGGCCGCGCGCCAGTCTTCGGCCACCGAGCGCGCGAGATCGGCGCGCAACGCCTCGCGCGCCTCGTGGATCGCCTCGGGATCGACGACCAGCATCTGGTCCCCGACGAAGCTCTCGCTGGGTAGGATGACGGCTTCTGCGATAAAGGCCTTGTCGAGATCGCCATCCGCCAGCGTCCGTCGAACCGCCTCGATGACGGGCGCATGATCGGCCTGCCTGCCCGATACGGTATCGATGATCGTTTCGACCATCAGTTGCTGGATCGCCTCATAGCGGGCGAAGGGGTCGTCATCATGCGCCGAGAGAAAGGCGAGCGTCTGCGGATCCTTGCTGCTTTCGATCGTGACAGGCGCGGTGAAATGCCGGTTTATCGAGAGCACCGGCGGCTCGGTCAGCCCGTCGAACACGATTTCCTTCCGCTCCTCGTCGAGCATGACCAGCCGTTCGGGCACGATCGGCCGGCCGCTCCTTTCGCCGAGCAGCGCCGTCCTGAGCGGGATGGCCATCGGCTGTTTCTCCGCCTGGCCCGGAGTCGCGGGGACGGTCTGCGAGAGGGACAGTGTCGCGCGCCCGCGACCGGCGTCATGCGCGAGCGTCGCGGTGACCTTGGGCGTGCCGGCCTGGCTGTACCAGCGGCGGAACTGCGCAAGATCGACGCCGCTCGCCTCCTCCATCGCGGCGACGAAATCCTCGCAGGTCGCCGCCTCGCCGTCATGCCGCTCGAAATAGAGGTCCGACCCCTTGCGGAAATCCTCCGCCCCCAAGATCGCCCGCATCATGCGGATCAGCTCGGCGCCCTTGTTGTAGACGGTCGCCGTGTAGAAGTTCGAGATCTCGATATAGCTTTCCGGGCGCACGGGATGGGCGAGCGGCCCGGCATCCTCCGGGAACTGCGCGGCGCGCAGCATCCGGACATCGCCGATCCGCGCCACAGCCTCCGAGCCCTGATCGGCCGAGAATTGCTGGTCACGAAAGACGGTGAAACCCTCTTTCAGCGACAGCTGGAACCAGTCCCGACAGGTGACGCGGTTGCCCGACCAGTTGTGGAAATATTCATGCGCGACGACGCCCGCGATCGCGTCGAAATCGGCGTCCGTCGCGGTCTCGGCATCGGCGAGGATGTAGCGCGAGTTGAAGATGTTGAGCGACTTGTTCTCCATCGCGCCGAAGTTGAAGTCCGACACGGCGACGATATTGAACTGGTCGAGATCATATTCGCGGCCATAGACCCGCTCGTCCCAGGCCATCGAATCCTTGAGCGCCCGCATCGCATGGCCGGTCTTCGGGAGGTCCGCTTCGCGGACCCAGATGGCGAGTGCCACCTTGTTGCCCGAACGGGTGGTGAAATCGTCGCGATTGGCCGAGAGGTCGCCGGCGACGAGCGCGAACAGGTAGCAGGGCTTGGGCCAGGGATCGCACCAGCGCGCCCAATGCCGCCCGTCTTCCGCGTCTCCGCTTTCGATGCAGTCGCCGTTCGACAGCAGCACGGGGAAGCGCTCGCGATCGGCCTCCATCCGCACGCTGTAACGGCTCAGCACATCGGGACGGTCTGGGAAGAAGGTGATCCGGCGAAAGCCCTCCGCCTCGCACTGGGTGCAAAGGATGCCGCCCGAGGCGTAGAGTCCCATCAGCTGACTGTTCTTTTCCGGCGCGATCTCGACCAGCGTCTCGACGATCGCCTCGCCGCCTTCCAACGGGATGGTCAGGCACTCGTCATCGAGCTGCCAGTCGCCTTCGTCCAGCCGCTCGCCGTTTCGCCACACCTCGAGCAGTTTCAGCCCCTCGCCGTCGAGCCGCAGCGGTTCGTCATGCGCCCCGTTCCGGGCCACCGTCAGCCGCGCGCGCACGCGCGACTTCGCCGGATCGAGCTGAAAATCCAGCACGATTTCGGGCACCAGCCAATCGGGCGGGCGATAATCCTCACGGCGGGTGACGGACGGGGTTGCGGCGGCGGGTTGCATATCGGGCATCATTGCCCTCTAATCGCCCCGGCCCGGCGGCACAATCGGGCCGGGCGGAGTTTATCCGGAGGGCACGATGACGGCGGCATATCCGATACGGGCGAAGGCAGGCTAGTCCGTGCCGCATATGCTGATCTTCGGGCTCGGCTATACGGCCGGGCGGTTGGCCGAGCGATTGCGCTCGGAGAGCTGGACCGTGTCCGCGACGCGGCGCGAGGCAGGCCCCGACGCCATGGCGTTCGACGATGGCGACGCCGTGACCGCTGCCATCCGCTCCGCGAGCCATATCCTGTCTTCGGTACCGCCCGCTGACGGCGGCGATCCGGTGCTCGCCGCCTATGGCGCGGCGCTGGCGGACGTGTCGGCGCGCTGGATCGGCTATCTGTCCTCGACCGGGGTCTATGGCGATACCGACGGCGCCTGGGTCGACGAAACCGCGCCGATCGGCGGCGGGTGGCGCAAGGCACGCGCCGACGCCGACGCCGCCTGGCAGGCGCTGCGCGACGATGTCCGCACCTTCCGGCTGCCGGGCATCTACGGCCCCGGCCGCTCAGTCCTCGATCGCATCCGCTCGGGCAAGGCGCGCCGCATCGACGTGCCGGGCCAGGTGTTCAGCCGCGTCCATGTCGAGGATATCGTGTCGGGCGTCATCGCGGGATTCGACGGGCCGGCGGGCGCCTATAATCTCGCCGACGACCGGCCGGCGCCGCATAACGATGTCGTGAAGTATGGCTGCCGGTTGCTCGGCGTCGAACCGCCGCCGCTCCAGACGATGGACGAGGCCGGACTGAGCGAGATGGCGCGCGGATTCTATGCGGAGAATCGCCGGGTCGCGAACGGCAAGGCGAAGCGGCTGCTGGGCTGGATTCCGGCCTATCCCGACTATCGCGCCGGGCTCCGGGCGATAGCGTCCGGCTAGGCCGGAATGCGGGTCAGCTTCGGCCGGCGCGCCCGCATCGCATAGAGCAGCCCGGCGATCGCGAGTACCGCCCCGCCGATCGCCAGCGGCGACCAGACATAGCCCTCCAAAAAGGTAGAGAAGACCATCGCGACGATCGGCACGATCACGCCCGTATAGGCGGCCTGCGCCGCGCCGATCTCGCGGATCAGGCCGAAATAGATCGGGAACGTCACGGCCGAGCCGATCACCCCGAGATAGAGGATGCCGGCGAAATAGGTAAAACGCGGCTCGACGACCGGCGGGCCCACGGTCGCCAGCGCGAACAGCGCGTCGAACAGCGCGCCCCAGAGCATCGCCCAGGCGATCAGCGTGAGGATCGGATGCGCCCTCGCGCCTTCGCTCGCCTGGAGGATGTTCGCGGTGGACGCCGACAGGATCGCCATCATGGTGAGGCCGATCCCGATGAAGACCGCGCTCCCGCCAACCGGCGCAAGCCGGTATTCCTGCACGAACAGCAGGGCGATGCCGGCGATCGCGATGCCCGATCCGATCACGAAACCGGCGGTTATCCGCTGACCGAGAAAGATCCGGCCGAGAATCGCATTGGGAACCATCAGCAGTGCGAACATGACCGCGACGAGCCCGGAGGTGATGTAGAGTTCGGCGCCGTAGACGAAGTTGAAATTGAACGCGAACTGGCTGCAACCGAGCAGCACCGCCCAGAAATGGCCGCGCCGGTCGAGCGTCAGCGGCTGCCGTCGCATCGCGATGAACAGGAACATCGCGGCACTCGCCGCCAGGAACCGGTAGCTGACCGACCAGACCGGCGGGACGCTGGAAATCTGGTCCTTGATGACGATCCAGGTCGAGCCCCAGATCAGCGAGATCAGCAGAAAGGAGAGCAGGATCCGCGGGGTCCAGAAATTCGTGTCCGCGTCCGCCGCTGCGGCCTGGTTCATAGGGCCGCTATGGCGTCGGCCAGCGGCCGCACTTCTTCGGCGCCCTGGTCCCAGCTCGTCACGAACCGCGCTTCGCCGATCCCCCAATCGTAGAAATCGAACCCGGCCGCGCGCAGCGAGGCGGCCTCTTCCGCGCCGAGCGTGATGAACACCTCATTGGCCTCGGCCGGATAGACGAGCCGGTCCGGTGCCGCTTCGGCGATCAGGCGGGCTCCGGCATTGGCCGCGCGGGCATTGGCGAGCCAGAGATCGTCCTCGAGAATCGCGAGAATCTGCGCGGCGAGATAACGGCCCTTGGAGAGCAGATGCCCGCCCCGCTTGCGCCGATACCGGATTTCCGCCGCCTTTTCGCGCGCATCGCCGAACAGGATGATCGCCTCGGCCGACAGGCCGCCATTCTTCACGCAGCCGAAGCTCAACATGTCGACGCCGGCACGCCACGTGATGTCGGCCGGTGCGCAATCGAGATGCGCGACGGCATTGGCGAACCGCGCGCCGTCCATGTGCAGCGCCCAGCCGCGCGCGCGGCACAGATCGCCGAGCGCCCGGACCTCGTCCGCCGTGTAGACCATGCCATATTCGCTCGCCTGGGTGATCGAGAGCGCGTGCGGCTGCATCTGGTGGACATCGTCGCGGATCGACGCGGCGACCCGTTCGACTTCCCCCGGCGTAAGCTTGGCACCCTCGCCGGTTCCGAGCAGCAGCTTCGCGCCATGGGTGTAGAATTCCGGCGCGCCGCATTCGTCATTCTGGATATGGGCTTCCTCATGGCAGACGATCGCGCCATGCGGCGGGCACAATGCGGTCAGCGCCAGCGCATTGGCGGCGGTCCCCGTCGACACCCAGAGCGCGGTGACGTCCGTCTCGAAAATACCGGAAAAGGCGCCGTCGAGCTCTTGGCTCAGCGCGTCGTCATCATAGGCCGTATCGACGCGATTCGCCGCCGCGATGGCATCGAGCACCGGTTGGCAGACCGCAGCCGCATTGTCCGAGAAGAAGCGCATGCGAGCCGCATGATATGCGGACGCGGAAAGGTCAACCGATCCGGCCGATCCGGTCGATTTTCTCGTCGGGTCGATCGTCCGTCATGGCCACGCGGATTTCCTCCAGACCCAGCGGCTTGCGCAACAGCGGCGCGCTTATGCCTTCCGCATCATATTGGGAATCATAGCCACTGGCGAACACGAAGCGGATGTTGCGCCGGTGCAGTTCGTGCGCGAGCGGTATCGAATTCTCCTCGCCCAGATTGATGTCGAGAATGGCGAAATCGAAATCCTGCTCGTCGACCAGGCCCTGCGCATCGGCGAGCGTCGCGGCATGGCTCACCTCGGGCACGCCGAGCGATTCGACCATGTCCTGCAACACCGAAGCGAGCATATGCTCGTCTTCGACGATCAGCACTTTCTCCGGAACGTTACTGGGCACTGCGCTCCCCCAATGCGAATCTCATTCGGCTCCCGGCCATGGGGCCGACAGGGTGTATTTAAGGCCGGTTTCCGAATAGTCGAGCGCAGCTTCTCCTGCAAAATCCCCGGGCAATATCCGGGTCAACAGCGTGGAACCGAAACCCGACCGTTCCGGCGGCGCGCACGGTGGCCCGCCGCTCTCCAGCCATTCGAACCGCAGCTGCATGCCGCTTTCGCCGCGGATCCGGCGCCATCGCAAGGCGACAGACCCCCCGTCGTCCGAAAGCGCGCCATATTTTAACGAGTTGGTCGCCAGTTCGTTGATCGCCATCGCTAGCGTCAGCGCCTGCCGCGGCCCGAGCCGCACTTGGCCGCCTTCCAGACTCAGCCGGTCGGCCGCGTCGAGATTGAACGGCCGCAACGCCCGCCGGACGACATGACGGAAATCGGCGCCGGCCCATTTCTGTTCGGTGAGGATGTCGTGCGCGCTGGACAGCGCCTGCAACCGCCCGGTGAAATCCTTCTTCGCCTTGGCGATCGGCTCGTCCTTGCAAAACGACATGTGCGCGACCGCCTGCACGGTCGCGAGCGTGTTCTTCACCCGATGATTGAGTTCGTCGACGAGGATCCGCAGATGTTCCTCATCGGCCTTGCGGCTCGTGATATCCTCAATCAGGGAAATGCAGAATTCGGGCTGGCCGTCGGGTCCGCGCTGCAGGCCGACCGTCAGGTTGATCCAGATCAGCTCGCCATCCTTGCGGAAATAGCGCTTCTCCATCTGATAGTGCGGGATATCGCCTTCGATCAGCGCCTTGAGCTGGCCGAGATCGGTTTCCAGATCGTCGGGATGGGTGATGTCCTGAAAGGTGATCGCGAGCAGCTCGTCGCGCTCGTAACCGACGATTTCGAGCAGCCGCTCGTTGACCCGGAGCCAGGCGCCGTCAAGGCCGACATGCGCGATCCCGATCGCGGCGTTTTCGAACGTCGCGTCGACGAAATCGGCGTCGTTCCGCCAATCGCCCTTCCAGTGATACATCGGCCCACCTCGCGATCTTGGCATCGCCCGGATCCCAAGGCAATCAGGCATGAAAGCCGGTCCGGGTCTGCAGTTCGCCGAACCGTTTCAATATAGACGACGGGTAAAGACTTTATTGACCGTTTTCGCGGTCCAAGCGGTTCGTTTCGGGCGGGAAATGGTGCTGCTGGAGAGAATTGAACTCTCGACCTCACCCTTACCAAGGGTGCGCTCTACCACTGAGCTACAGCAGCGTTGCCGGAAATTCTGGCAGGGCGCGCCTATGGCGGTCAACGGCGCATTTTGTCAAGCATTGGCTTGGCAGATCGGCCGGAAAACGGCACTGTCGCGCGATGACCGACAAGGACGAACGCGCGAAACGGCTGGCCGAGGAGCTGCGCAGGAATCTGCGCCGCCGCAAGGGCCAGGCGCGCGAGCAGAAGACGGACGAAAAACGCGGTCAGGACTGACATGGCGGTCCGAAGTTGGCGAAGGGGACGGGCATCGCCAGCCCTGGACCCCGCCATGCACGGTTTTCCGGGCTCTACCCGCCCGACGCGGCCCGCCGGGCGCAACGTTCGGGCACCTTCCGCAACCTCGTACCGCCGATCCGCACCCTTCGGGCCCGTCGGCGCGCCCGGGCCGTCCCGCTAGTCGAGCGGCGCGCAGACCTCGCCGAGCCAGGCCGCCGTCGCATCGTCGAGATGCGGGCCGATCTTCGCCACCACGTCCGCATGATAGCCGTCCACCCAGTCCCGCTCGGCCGGGGTCAGCAGGTCCGTGTCGATCAGCGCGCGGTCGATCGGCGCGAAGGTGAGCGTCTCGAAGCCGAGCATGACCGCCTCCCCGCCCGGAATCGCGCGCTCCTCGATCGCGACCAGATTCTCGATCCGGATCCCGTATTCGCCGGCCTTGTAATAGCCGGGCTCGTTGGAAAGGATCATCCCCGCGTGCAGCGGCTCGTCCCAGCCGGCGCCCGGATAGTTGGCCGCGCTGATCCGCTGCGGCCCCTCATGCACGCCGAGATAGCTGCCGACGCCGTGCCCCGTGCCATGGCCGTAGTCGAGGCCCGCGGCCCACAGATATTGCCGCGCGAAGCTGTCGAGCTGGGTGCCGCGCGTCCCCTGCGGGAAGACGGCGGTGGCGAGCGCGATATGGCCCTTGAGGACGCGCGTGAACCGATCGCGCATCTCGTCGGTCGGCGTCCCGACGATCACCGTGCGCGTCACGTCGGTCGTGCCGTCCGGATACTGGCCGCCCGAATCGACCAGGTAGATCTGGTCCATCTCGAGCGGGATGCTCGATTCCTCGGTCACGCGGTAATGCGGGATCGCGGCGTGCGGGCCCGCGCCCGATATCGCGTCGAAGGAGAGGTCGCGCAGCAGATCGCTCTCCTCGCGAAACTGCTGGAGGCGCCGCGCGGCCGAAATCTCGGTGACGCCGCCCTTGGGCGCCTCGAGCGAGAGCCAGTGCAGGAAGCGGACCAGCGCCGCCCCGTCGCGCTCGTGCGCGTCGCGCGCGCCCTGCAGCTCGACGGCATTCTTGATCGCCTTGGGCAGCACCGCGGGCTCCTGCTCGGCGAGGATCGTCGCCCCGGCATCGTCGAGCGCCTGGAAGATGGCGGAGACCGCGCGTTCGGGATCGGCGATCACCTTCCGGCCCTTCAACCCGGCCAGCGCGCCTTCGAACGCGCCGCGTTCGTGCACGCGCACGCCGTTGCCGAGATGGCGGAGCACATCGTCGCTCATCTTGTCGGGATCGACGTAGAGGTCCGCCGTCGCGTCCTTGTGGACAATCGCATAGGCGAGCGCGACCGGCGTGTGATCGACGTCCGCGCCGCGGACATTGAGCGTCCAGGCGATCGAATCGAGGGCGGCGAGCACCGCGGCGTCGACACCCTTCTCCGCCATCGCATCGGCCATGTCCTGCCGTTTCTGCGCGGAGGACTTGCCCGCATAACCGTCCTCGTGGACGATCAGTTTGGCGTCGGACGGCAGGGGCTTATCCGGCCAGATCGCGTCGATCGGATTGGTGTCGACGGGCACGAGTTCGGCGCCCTTTTCGGCCAGCGCCTTTTCCGCCGCCTTCACCCATTGGCGGGTGTGGAGCCAGGGATCGTAACCGATCCGCGCGCCGCTATCGGCATGCGCGCCCAGCCATTCGGCGATGCTGGTCGCGGGGACGCCGACATATTCCCAATGGCTGCCGTCCACCTGTTCGCGGACCTGGATCGTGTAGCGCCCGTCGGTGAAGATCGCGGCGTCCTCGGGCATCACGACCGCCGAACCGGCCGACCCCTGGAAACCCGTCAGCCAGGCGAGGCGCTGCGCATAGGCGCCGACATATTCGCTCATATGCTCGTCGGTGAGCGGCACGACGAAGCCGGTCAGCTGGCGGTTCGCAAGCTCGGCGCGCAGGGCGGTAAGGCGGTCTTCATAGGTGGACATTTTTCCGGTCTTTCGCTTGTCAAATTTCCGCTCGGGCCGAGCCTGTCGAAGCCCTGTTCTTTTCGTCCCTGGAGTCGAAAAGGAAAGGGCAACCCTTCGACAGGCTCAGGGTAAGCGGAATGTGGTTTCGCCAGCCTGCTTATCCGGTTAGAGAGCGCCGATCCACCCGTTGCGAAAGGCCCTTCCATGTCCCGCTCCCTGATCGCCGCCGTCAGCCTGCTCGCGCTCGCCACCCCCGTCCCCGTCCTCGCCCAGGAAGAAAGTCCGTCCGTGCCCGAAACCGCCGCCACTACCCTGCCCGAACCGCCGGTCGCCGACCGGCGCCCGCACAGCTTCACGATGCACGGCATCACCGTCGAGGACCCGTATCACTGGATGAAGGACCAGGGTTATCCGGAAATCGACGACGCGGACGTGCTGGCCTATCTCAACGCGGAAAACGCCTATTTCGAGGCGGTCATGGCGCCGCACCAGGCGCTGATCGACACGCTCTATACCGAGATGCGCGGGCGGATTCCGGAGAATGACGCCAGCGTGCCGATTCCCGACGGGGATTACGAATATTGGTACGCCTATAACGAGGGCCAGGAATACCGGCTCTGGTATCGCCGCCCGCGCGCCGGCGGCGAGGACGAGCTGCTGCTCGACGAAAATGCGCTGGCCGAGGGCCATGAACAGTTCAGCCTCGGCACGATCGCGGTCAGCCCCGACGCCCGGCTGCTCGCCTATTCGACCGATACCGACGGATCGGAACGCTTCGTGGTGCGCTTTCGCGACCTCGCGACCGGCGAAGATCTGCCCGATACGATAGCCGACACGATCAACAGCATCATTTGGTCGGCCAACTCGGACGCCGTCTTCTACACGCCCGTCGACGAGAACTGGCGCGCCAAAGTCGTCATGCTGCATCATCTCGGCACGGCGGCCGACGCGGATCGCGAGATATTTCGCGAGGCCGAGGAAGGGATGCAGCTCAGCATCGATCAGACCCAGTCCCGGCGTTTCCTGGTGATTTCGGCCGGCGACAACGTCTCGAGCGAAGCGCGGCTCGTGCCGCTCAGCGACCCGACCGCAGAACCGATCCTCGTCTCGCCCCGCGAGACCAACCGGCTCTACGACGTCGAGGAACGCGCGGATACGCTCTATATCCATACCAATGACAACCATGTGAATTTCCGCGTCGTCACCGCGCCGGTCACCGACCCCGGCGCCTGGACCGAGCTGATCGCCGGGTCCGACGACATCTACCTGACCGGCCTCACGACCTTCGCCGATTTCTACGTCCTCGAGCTGCGCGAGCGCGGGCTCGATCAGGTCGAGATCCGCGGATATGACGATGATGCGATCCGCCGCATCGAATTTCCCGAAGCGAGCTACGACGCCGGCCTCGGCCCCGTGGCGGAGTTCGACGTCGACAGTATCCGCATCGGCTATGAATCGATGGTCACCCCGGAAACCGATTACAGCTACGATCTCGCCAGCGGCCAGCTGACCGCGCTCAAGGTCCAGCAGGTCCCGTCCGGGTACGACGCCGGCCAATATGCGACCGAGCGGCTCGAGATCGAGGCGCGCGACGGCGCGATGGTGCCGGTCAGCCTCGTCTATCGGCGCGATACCGAGATCGGACCCGACACGCCCGTCCATCTCTACGCCTATGGCGCCTATGGCTATGCGATCCCGCCGAGCTTCTCGACCCGGCAGCTGAGCCTCACCAATCGCGGCTTCATCTTCGCCATCGCGCATATCCGCGGCGGCGACGATCTCGGCTATCAATGGTATCTCGACGGCAAGCTCGAGCGGCGGACCAACACGTTCAACGATTTCGTCGACGTGGCGCGCGGCCTGATCGCGCAGGGCTATACGAGCCCGGGCCGGATCGCGATTTCGGGCGGATCGGCGGGCGGCGAGCTGATGGGCGTCGTCGCCAACACCGATCCCGAGCTCTGGGGCGCGGTCGTCGCCGAGGTGCCGTTCGTCGACGTGCTCAACACGATGCTCGACGATACGCTGCCCCTTACCCCGGGCGAATGGCCCGAATGGGGCAATCCGATCACCGATCCGGACGCGTTCCGCCTGATCCAGAGCTATTCGCCCTACGATAACGTCAGCGCGCAGGACTATCCGCCGATCATGGTGACGGCGGGGCTCAACGATCCGCGCGTCACCTATTGGGAGCCCGCCAAATGGACGGCCCGGCTGCGCGCGACGCGGACCGACGACGACCTCACCATCCTGCGCACCAATATGGGCGCCGGCCATCGCGGCCAGTCGGGCCGCTTCCAGGCGCTGCGCGAGGAGGCCCAGGCGATGGCCTTCATGCTGACGCAGCTCGGGGTGGAGGAGTAGGTTGCTTCGCTGCTATCATTTCATGATCCATGGAACGGTGAAGAATGACCCTGAACTACAGGGCTTCTACGCCGGCCGCTGGATCATATCCCTGAACGAAGATCGGGCACGACGAACGATATTCCGACGGCTTCGGAAAGAATACGCGGACAGTTTGGAAATCAGCGATCTTCAAGTCGAGGAAACTCGGGTGATCGGTTTGCCTGAAGCAAGGCGTTCGCCCAATAAGGGTGCGACTTTCTACTAAAGTATTATTAGTGACTGGCATGTCCTTCTCCCACACCGTCACCGCGCGCCCCGAGCATATCGACATACTCGGCCATGTGAACAATGCGGTCTGGGTCCAGTGGATCCAGGACCTCGCCATCGCGCATTGGGAGGCGGCCGCCGCGCCCGAGCATGTCGACGCCTATATCTGGGTCGTGACCCGGCACGAGATCGACTATCTGCGGCCAGCGCTGGAGGGCGATGTCGTGACCGGCACGACCTGGATCGAGGAGCCGCCCCGGGGCGCGCGCTTCGACCGCTACATGGAATTCACCGGCGCGGACGGGAAGCCGTGCATCCGGGCCAAGACGACCTGGGCGATGCTCGACACGGCCAGCCGGCGGCCGGTCCGGGTGACGCCCGAAATCGCCGCGCCGTTTCTGGCGGACGGCTGAGCGGGCCTATCGCGCCAATATCCCGAGGATCGCGCGGAGCGCGCGCCGGTCCGACGCGAAGTCCATGTGCCGGCAATCGAGTTCGATCGTCCGGTCGGCCTCGCCCGCCGCGCCGCGCGCGCAATCGGCCGGGATCACGCCGTCGCGGCGGGACCAGAGCGCGGTCGTCGGCACCGGCGGCTTCTCGTGGAGGCGGACGTCTATCGGCGGCCGGTCGACCGGATAGCGGGCGATCAGCTCGTAGAGACGCCAGACGCGGTTGTGGCGCGGGTCGCCCGAAAAGGGACTGCCGAGCGTGATCACCTGGTGCACCGCGTCGGGCGACACCTTGGCCAGCTCGCGCGCATAGACGCCGCCCAGGCTCCAGCCGACCAGCGCGACCGGCCGGTTCGCCGCTTCGGCGAGGCCGAGGACCGCGTCGTTCAGCCGGCCGAACAGGCCCCGGCTCAGCCCGAGATTGATGCCATGGCCCCAGCCATGCGCGGCATAGCCGGCCGCCTCCAGCGTCCGGCGCAGGCGCGTCGTCGACTGGTCGGAGGCGAGGAAGCCGGGCAGGACGAGCACCGGACGGCCGTCGCCGGCAAAGCCCCGGGCCGCCTCCGCGTTGACGCCGCGCTTGCGGACGGCCGAGAGCAGCGCGACGCCTTCGCCGGCAAAGCTGCGCAGGCTGGGCAGCGCGGGCGCGTCGGTCGGGATGGGGCGGGCCTCGTTCATGACGCTTTTATTACAGCGATAAGCTTAACCTTCAATTGCGCTTTCGCGGGCGTCGCTCCACAAACGGCGCCATGGCGAAGCGCAGCGCGGTCATCATCGGGGCGGGGCATAACGGGCTGGTCTGCGCCTGGTATCTGGCGCGCGCCGGCTATCGGGTCGAGATGCTCGAGGCGCGCGGGATCGTCGGCGGCGCGGCGGTCACCGAGGAATTCCATCCGGGGTTCCGCAACTCGACGGCGAGCTACACCGTCGGCCTGCTCGATCCCGATATCGCGCGGGCGATGCGGCTGGCCGAGCACGGCCTCGCCATCGTCCAGCGGCCGGTCTCCAACTTCCTGCCGCTCGATCGCGAACGCTATCTGATCATGGGCGGCGGGCGGAGCGCGGGAGAGGTCGCCAAATTCTCGCAGCGCGACGCGGCGATGCTGCCCGAGTACGAGCGGCGGCTCGGCGCGGTGGCGGGGCTGCTGCGCCATCTCGCGGGGACGATCCCGCCCAATGCCGGCGGCGGGATCGGCGACCTGTTCCGTGCGGTCGGCCAAGCGCGGGCGGCGCTCAGACTGCCGCTCGAGGCGCAGCGCGACGCGGTCGACCTGTTCACCCGCTCGGCGCGCGAATTTCTCGACGGCTTTTTCGAGAGCGACCCGGTCAAGGCCGCCTTCGGTTTCGACAGCGTCGTCGGCGCGTATCACAGCCCCGACACGCCGGGATCGGCCTATGTGCTGCTCCACCACGTCTTCGGCGAGACCGACGGCCAGCCCGGCCAATGGGGCCATGCGATCGGGGGAATGGGCGCCATCACCCAGGCGATGGCTGCGGCCTGCGCGCGGGAAGGCGTGACGATCCGGACCGACACGCCGGTCGCCGGGATACTGATCGCGAACGGCAAGGCGGACGGCGTCGAAACCGTCGCGGGCGACCGGATCCGCGCCGATATCGTGATCGGCAACGTCCATCCCAAGCGGCTGCTGCTCGAAATGGTCGAGCCCGGCGCGCTCGACCCGGCGCTGCGCGCGCGGATGGAGCGCCACGTCTCGGGATCGGGCACCTTCCGGATGAACGTCGCGCTTGCCGAACTGCCGCGCTTCGCCTGCCTGCCCGAACCCGGCCCGCATCTCTCCAGCGGCATCATCATCGCGCCGAGCCTCGACTATATGGACCGGGCCTTTCACGACGCCCGCGCCGACGGCTGGTCGAAACGGCCGATCGTCGAGATGCTGATCCCCTCGACGCTCGACGACAGCCTCGCCCCGGCCGGCGCGCATGTCGCCAGCCTGTTCTGCCAGCAGTTCGATCCGGCGCTCGACTGGGACGCGCACAGGGACGCCGCCGTCGACGCCATCCTCGACACGGTCGAGGCGCACGCGCCCGGCTTCCGCGCCGGCATCGTCGGCCGGATGGCGCTCTCGCCGCTCGATCTCGAACGCCGCTTCGGGCTGATCGGCGGCGACATCTTCCAAGGCCGCATGTCGCTGGACCAGCTCTGGGCGATGCGGCCGCTGCTCGGGATCGCCGATCACCGCATGCCGATGCCCGGCCTCTATCTGTGCGGCGCCGGCGCGCATCCGGGCGGCGGGGTGACCGGGCGGCCCGGCCGCAACGCGGCGAGCGCGATCATCCGGGACGGCCGGATTATCTGAAGGTCGCGCCGCCTCCCGACGCGGCCTCGCTCAGTCCTTCGTATCGTCGAACGCGAAGCTGCCGGACCAGGCGCCGTAATCGCGCGAATCGACGCCGTTCGCCGCCGATCCCGCGTAATTTTCCTGGCCCTCGACCAGGGTGACGGTCACATCGCCGCCATCGCCGCCGATAACGCCGGCATGGACCGCCGCGCGGCAGATGCTCGAATCGTCGGTATAGATGTCCGTACCCCAGACCGAGCCGGCCGCCGTCGCTTCGGCGCTGCAGCTGCACTTCACCGGCTCCTCGGTGCCGCGCAGGTCGCGCGCGTTATCCGGACAGGCCTCGGCGGCGGCCTCGTCCTCCGGTTCGCCGAGTTCGGCGCCTTCGAAGGCGAAACTGCCGCCCCAGCCGCCCCATTCGGAAGTCTGCACGCCATTGGCTTCGGAGGCCGTGTAGGAGTCCCGCCCCGGCAGGAAGTTGATCGTCACGTTGACGGGTTCGTCGCCGAGCAGCCCGGCATGCATCGCGGCCCGGCAGACCGCGGAATCGTCCGAATAGGGCCCGGCGCCCCATACCGTTCCGGCTTCGGCGGCCTCGGCCGTGCAGGAGCAGGTGAAGGGCGCGGCCGAACCGCGCATGTCCTGCACCCGTTCCGGGCAGGCATCGGCCAGCGGCGGCGCTTCCTCGACCGGTTCTTCGGCGGCCGATTCCCCGGTGCCGCCACAGGCGGCCAGACCGAGCGCGGCGGCTCCGACAATCGACAGAGCTGCTTTCGACGGACGTTTCATGAGACCCCTCCCAGGCTGTACGAACGGCATTGTGCACCGCTTACCTGCCTCGGGGCAAGCCCGGCCGGCCCGGCGAAACCGTCGGCCGACGATCCGCGTCCCGCAAATCGCGCCGGGCTCTGGCCTTCGCCGCCATAGCGGTTATGAGGGGCGGGAAACGAACCGGATCGAGCGGAGCCCGATACAATGATCGAAGTGGAATGGTGGGAATTCGAAGACAGTGAAACGCTGGCCAGCGAAG
>NZ_JBQLZM010000071.1:0-19131 GCF_052168275.1 Parasphingopyxis sp.
GATCGCGCTTGCCGGCGCGGCGGGGCTGCATATCGGGACCAAGATCGTCTTTCCGGGCATGGAGAGCCGGCTCGCCGCCGCCCGCCGCGCGGGCCGGACGGCCGCGACCGCGATGATCGGGGTGATCGTCATGCTGCTCTTCGCCGGGCTGCTCGAAGGGTTCGGCCGCCAGCTGATCACCGACGACTGGACCCGCTATGCGATCGCCGCGGCGATGTTCGCGACCTGGTGCGCCTATTTCTACGTTCCGAGGTCCGGCGATGGCGAGCGTTAACCCCGCCCTGCCGCCCGGCGCGACCGAGCGCACGCTGATCACGCCCGAAGGCGTCGACCTGAAGCTCAAGCTGGCGACGGCCGGTCAGCGCGCCGGCGCTTTCCTGATCGATTTCATCCTGCTGGTCTTGATCCTGACCGCCTTCACCGTCGCCCTGGTTTCGGCCGGCCTCGGGACCGTCGGATCGGGCTCGCTCGCCGGGCTGGAGATCGTCGCGGTGATCTGGCTGCTCGGCTTCTTCCTGCTGCGGAACTTCTATTTCATCGCGTTCGAGATCGGCCGGCGGTCGGCGACGCTCGGCAAGCGGATGGTCGGCCTCCGCGTCGTCGCGCGCGACGGCGGGCGGCTGACCGCCGATGCCGTGATCGCCCGCAACCTGATGCGCGAGATCGAGATATTCCTGCCGCTCTCCTTCATGGCCGGCGGCGAGGGCGTGGACGGATGGATCGCGCTGATCGGCTTCGCCTGGGCCGGAATCTTCCTCTTCTTCCCGCTGTTCAACCGCGACCGGCTGCGCGTCGGCGACATCGTCGCGGGCACCTGGGTCGTCCATGCGCCGCGCCGCAAGCTCGAAATCGATCTCGCCGGCGGCCATGGCGGGGAAGCGGGCGATTTCGCGTTCACCGACGAACAGCTCGACGCCTATGGCGAATATGAGCTGCAGACGCTCGAAAACGTGCTGCGCGCCGGCAACGCCGAAACCGAGGCCAATGTCGCGGCGACGATCCGCGGCAAGATCGGGTGGGAATGGCGCGGGGAGGAAGAGGATCGCGCCTTTCTCAGCGCCTATTATGCCGCGCTCAGCGCCCGGCTCGAGCGGCGGATGCTGTTCGGCAAGCGGCGGCGGGACAAGTTCGATACGGGAGACGGCGGCGGCAGCGCCTGAGGATCGGGCCCTAGCGCGGCCAGTCCAGCCGGCCGGCGGCGTCGATCCGCACCCGGCTTTCCGGAAAATCGCGCGCGGTCAGCACCGCGATGCGCTGGGCGGCCGCGTTGCTGCGGTCGAGATAGGGCCCGCCGGGGCGGTCCTGCCGCGCCGACACGATATCGGCCGCGACCAACGCGCCCTCGCCATCGACTTCGAGCCGGGCGACCGGCGCCAGGCCGTTGTCGCCGCGCAGGTTGAATCGGCCATAGGTCCAGAAATTGCCGAGGCTGTAAGCGATGAACCGCCCCTGATAGACTTCGACCGCCCGCGGGATATGCGGCCCGTGGCAGAAGACGATATCCGCCCCGGCATCGACGGCCGTGCGCGCGAAGCGGAACGGATTGCCGCGATTCTCTTCGAGGAACGTCTCGGTGTCGCGGGTGACCCGGTCGTAGCGCGCGCCTTCGGCGCCGATATGGCAGGACACCATGACGATGTCGGCCTGCGCGTCGGCCGCCCGGACCATCTCGGTCACCCGCGCATAATTGCTGACGCTGAGCAGCCCCGGATTGTGCCCGAACGCGACGAGCGCGACACGGCGCCCGTCATCGAGCGTCTGGACGCCGATCCGCATTCCCTCGCGATCGCCGCCGGCGACCGCCATGCCGGTGCGGGCGAGATTGGCATAGGTCGCGGTGCGGCCGCTCTCGCCGAAATCGCGCGCATGGTTGTTGGCGTTCGACAGGATCGTGAAGCCGGCCCGGCGCAGATAGTCGGCATGGAAGGGCGGGCTGCGGAAGACGTAGCAGAACCGGGGGTTGCCGCAAGTCTTCGCATCCTCGTCGCTGGCGTGGATCGTGCCCTCGTAATTGCCGAACACCACGTCCGCCTCGCCGAAGACCGCGGCGAGTTCGGGGCCCATCACCATGGCCGGGTCGCCGCCCGGTATGATGCGCGGGTCCATGCCGGGCTCGGGCCAGTCGCTGCCCATCATGATGTCGCCGACGCCGAGGATCGTATAGGTGCGCGGCCCGTCCGGAACGGCGGCTGCGGGCTGTTCGGGCGCCGTCGCCGCCCCGCCGGCCGCGTCCGCCGCTGGCGCCGGGGGTTCCGCCGCTGCGGGGCTGTCGGTCGCCGGTTCGGCGGCCGCCGGCGCATTCGCCGATTCCTGGCTCATGACCATCGCGCGCGGCGCCGTCCGCGCCTCGGTGCAGGACCCCAGAAGCGTCCCGGCGACGAGCCCGGCGGCCATGATCGGAATGAGGCGCGACCGCCGCATCGGATCTCCCAAATCTCGCTCCAGACGATATTGCGAGCGATTCTCTCGCGCGTATCTAGCAGAGCCGGGCACCGATCGGCGAGTCCCTTGCGCACAGCGGCGAATTCATCAAAAATTCAGCAAGTTTCATTTTGATACTGGTTAACGGTCTATATTTTTCAATAACTTAGCGATATTCACGCTACGAAAATCGCGTAATTTTGTTGCGCAGGTCGTCGTGTTGGGTCCACAGCTCATCGTAATCAGCTTGTAATGCTGCACTGCACAATCCAATTACGGGGTCAATCAGGCACAGATGCGTCGCCGTCGCGTCCATCTTGCAAGCCGTGAAATGCAGAGCGGGTCAGCAATTGGTTTCGAGTAGGTTTTTGGCGCCGGCCCGCGCCATTTGGCGCACGCAATGGAGTTTTTATGTCCCTGGGACGTAAACGTGTGATTTTTGGAATGTCCGCCATGGCCGCCGCCGCGATTGCCGCGGTGCCGATGGCGACCGGTTTCGCCTTCGAAAGCGATGCCGCGGTCAGCGAGGAAACCGACAGCGAGCTGCTCGCCGCCGGCGGAATCGAGGCCGAAATGCCCGCCGCCGGCGCCGAACTGGCCGAACCGGTCATTATGCTCGACGACGATGCCGAGCTGGCCGCCGAAGGCGAGACCGAAACCGACGCCGCGCCGATCGAGGTCGCCGCGATCAACGATACGGTGGATGCGGACCTGATCTGCCTCGCCAAGATCGTCCGGCACGAAGCGGCCAACCAGTCGATGACGGGCCAGCTCGCCGTCGCGCAGCTCGTGATGAACCGCGTCAATTCGCCGCGTTTCCCGAACACGATCTGCGAAGTCGCGCACCAGCGCGGCCAGTTCTTCAACACCAACGCCTACAATCCGTCGCGCGACGATCAGCGCTGGGCCAATGCGATCCAGGTCGCGCTCGACGCCCGCAACGCGATCAGCGATCCGGTCGTCGGCGATGCGGTGTTCTACCATGCCGCCTATGTCAGCCCGCGCTTTCACCGGTCGCGCCCGCGCGTGACGCAGATCGAAGATCATATCTTCTACCGGTAGATATTCCCTTTCTTGACGGGTCGCAGGGGCCGTCCTCCCGTACCGGGAGGGCGGCCCTTTTCATTCGGTGGAGAAGCCCGGTTCCGGCGGCCGCTCGACGGCCGGTTCGGCGGCGTCGCCGTCCGCAGCTCCGTCTGCGGCGGGATCATCCGGGCCTTCGCCCGATCCGAACTCCAGCGCCTTGATCGCGTCCCACCAGCCGCTCATCGCAGCCACCGGCCGGTCGAGATACAGGCTTTCGGTCCGCTGATACCAGCCATCGGCCAGCGCGACGATCCGCTCGCTCCGGGGACCCGGTTCGAGCTCGAAGGCCCAGCCGCGCAGCGCGGACGCGTTGAACAGCAGCAGGAAGCCGGTCGCCACCGCGATCGCGATCGACGCCCAGAGCAGGCCGCTGCCCTCCTCCCCCTCGATCGCCGGCAGATCGACCGGCGAGGTCATGTCCATCCCCGCTTTGGGGCCCGGAAGCGGCGCCTTTTCGGCGGGTTCGGCCAGCAATTCGTCGCTCTTCGTCATTGCTCTCCTTTCCGCCTAGAATTGATAGTAGATGAAGGGTTCGACGCCCTCGGGCCGCATCGCGTCGATGATCAGGATGAGGATGCCGGTGGCGAGGCCGACCAGCGCGGCGGATTTCTTGCGCACCAACATCGCGTTGCGCTGGATCGCGTCGGGCGGCAGCGCGTGAAACGCCGTACCGATGACGATCAGCGCGAGGCCGAGCGGCGCCAGCGTCGTCGTCGAGAAATCGAGCGCCGCGATGCCGGAGAGGTAGGAACTCGCGTCCGCGAAGGTCGCCGAACGGAAGAAGATCCAGGCCAGGGTCACGATGTGGAAGGTGACGATGATCCCGGCCGCCGGCGGCAGGGTCGGCCAGTGTCCGGGCCGATATTCGCGCCACAGCCGCTCGGCGACGAGCACGCCGCCATGGATCGCCCCCCAGATCACGAAGTTCCAGCTCGCGCCGTGCCACAGGCCGCCCAGCAGCATCGTCGTCATCAGCGCGGCATAGAGCCGCGCGCGGCCGTGCCGGCTGCCGCCCAGCGAGATGTAGAGATAGTCGCGCAGCCAGCTCGACAGGCTGATATGCCAGCGCCGCCAGAAATCCTGCAGCGAGGCGGCGCGATAGGGCTGGTTGAAATTGTGCGGGAAGCGATAGCCCAGCAGCGCCGCGAGCCCGATCGCCATGTCGCTATAGGCGGAAAAATCGCAATAGATCTGCACGGCGTATCCGTAGGCCGCGAGGATCAGGTCGAGGCTCGAATGCGCGGCCGGATCGAAGAAGACCGGATCGACGAACTCGGTCGCGAGATAGGAGGCGATCACCGCCTTCTTGAACAGCCCCCAGACGATCAGCAGCAGCCCCATCGCGGCCATGCCCCGGTCCAGCTTCGGCACGCTCTGGAACTGCGGGATCAGGTGCGAGGCGCGGACGATCGGGCCCGCGACGAGATGCGGGAAGAAGCTCATCAGCAGCACCATGTCGAGCAGCCGCGCGGGCTCGGTCTGGCGCCGGTAGATGTCGATCAGGTAGCTCATCCCCTGGAAGGTGAAGAAGGAGATGCCGACCGGCAGGACGACCTGCATGATATACAGGTCGCGCTCCCAGCCGAACCCCGCGAGCAGGGCCGCGAACTGCTCCATGAAGAAGCCGTAATATTTGAACCAGCCGAGGATGCACAGATTGGCGATGACGCCGAGGACGAGGAACAGCTTGCGCCGTTTCTGGTCGTCCTCGAAGGCGATGATCAGCCGCGCCGCGCCCCAGTTGAGGAAGCCCGACAGGATGAGCAGCGCGACGAAGCGCCAGTCCCAGGCGCCGTAGAAGAACCAGCTGGCGATCAGCAGGAATATCTTGCGCCATTCGTTGGAGCCCTTGAGCGCCCATGCGATCGCATAGACGGCCAGGAAGAACAGCCCGAAGGTAAGGGTCGGAAACAGCACCGGGAGCTAGCGTTCGCTGCTCGCCGCCGCCGCTCGTTCGAGATCGGCAAACAGCATTTGACCGATCCGTGCGCCCCCGGTCTGGTTGAAATGAACATGGTCGCCGCGCATCAGCGCCGGCTCCCTGTTGCGCCATCGATGCGCACTGCAACGTCCCCCCATCGCCGCATTCCAGTCCCAGAATGCCAATCCCATATCGCGCGCCACGCGCCGCTGCCGGTCCCGAAGCTCGGCGAGCAGGGTCGGCGTGTACCAGGGCTGCCCACCGCTATCGACCCCGGGCGGGTCGGCGCAGGGCGCGGGCGTCCCCGCATTGTCGGCAAGGCCGCGGTTGCGCGTGTTCGCGTCCGGCGCGCCGATCAGCAGGATCGGCATGTCGCGCCCCGCCAGCCGCCGCAGCCGCGTCACCTGCGCGCGCAGGTCGCTTTCGAATTCCGACGCGCTCAACTGCTGCGAGAAACCCTCGTTGGTGCCGAACGCGATGACCAGCAGGTCGGGTTCGTAGGCGGCGAGTTCGGCGGCCACGACTTCGTCGGTCGAGCGGCCGGCATGGACGAATTGCGAACCGCTGACGCCGAGATTGGAGAGCACCACGCCGCCCTCGCGCATCATCGTCGCGAAGGAGGTGACGGTGACGATGCGGTCGTCTTCGGTGGTCACCGAGGCGCCGAGCTGGGGATAGTCGCTGTCCATCGTGCGGCACACGGTCCGGCGCCGGGGACCGTCGAGTTCGAACCGCTCGGTCGCGAAACCGAGCCGCATCGTCAGCGTCCCCGCGCCCGGCTCGCTGATCGCGCAGACGATGATCCGGTCAAACGCCTGGTCGGGCGCGTCGGCCGTGATGCCCAGCGTCTCGCCTTGCGCCCGCGCCGTCTGGCTGAACCCCGACAGGCCGAGCGGCCGGCCGTAATTGGCATAGCCGCGCCCGAAGATGGAATTCACCTCCCAGCCGCTCGTCTGCGAGGCGGTGACGCCCCAGGTCAGATAGCCGCCATAGGGCCGGCCGGCGGCCAGCACGCCGCGCCCGCCATGACCGTAGCGGCGGCGCAGCTCCTCGCGCCAGCCATTGGTGATCATGTCGCCGGCCGTGTGGCTGTCGCCAATCTGCAGGATATGGACGGGATCGCCGCTGTCGCGCTCGCTCTCGGCCAGCCGATCGAAGAAGGCGGAGAGATTCTCCTCGTAGCAGAGCGTTTCGGTGCAGGTATCGGGCGCCGACTGGGTGGCCGCCAGCGCCGCGAGCAGAATGTTGGCCTTCATCCGTCCGCCTGCCCGTCCGTCTCGCCCGCATTGCCGGCGTTGCGCCGCTCGCGCTCGCGCATCGCCTCGGCGCGCGCGCTGTCGACATAGCCGCGGATCCGCTGCTCGAGCCCGCGGGTCAGGAATCCGTAGCCCATGCCGGTCATGTGGATGCCGTCATTGGCGCGGACAAGGGTCCGGGCGCCGGTTTCGGGGTTGGGAAGATAGGCCGCATATTCTCCCGACTCATCGACGCTCAGCGCAACCGTGTCGATAAAGGGTACGCCGAGCTGCCGCATGCGTGCGGCGTAAAAACCGTTCTGCTGCTGGATCTGCGCATCGAAGGCGGCGCGGCGCATCTTCGGCAGCCCGACCCAGTAGACGATCGCGCCCCGGTCGCGCAGCAGCTGGACGATCGCGTCGACGCGCCCGCCGACGATCTCCTGCCATTCCTCGCTCATGAACGCCGCGCCCGAATTGCCGGTATAGATGCCCTGCGTGTCGTTGGCGCCGAAGGACAGGACTGCGATGTCGACCGGCTGCTCGTCGAGCCGTTCGGCGATGTCGTCGAAGATGTTCAGGCTGCGATAGCGGGTGAAGCCCGTCGACTGGCGCGCGAACTGGTGGACGACGAACTCCTCTTCGCCGCGGAAACCGCGATAGAGGGCGGCCCAGAGCCCGTCGCCGAAACTGTCGCCGAACACGCCGATCTGTACGGGTTCGCCTTCGGCGAGCGAGCGGGTCAGGCTGCGGTTGAACTGCACCGCACATTCGCCCGGGCCAGTATCGGCCGACGCGGTTTCCTGCGCCTCGATCACCGGCGCCGGGGCATTGGCGACCGCTTCGCCATTTTCGCCGCCGCCCAAAAAGGCCAGTCCGATCACTGCCCCCACGGCAATGCCGATGAACAGCACCGCCGTCCGATCGAGCAACAGAATCAGCTTCTCCAAAGCGCCTCTCCGTCTCACGCCGGGCGTTCATGTCCAATGCGGCCGGGCTTGGCAAGCGCCGCGTGCACAGCCGTCCCTAGCCGGGCGGAGGTGAACCTGCGCAATACGGAAACCGGCGTCCTGTCGTCGTTTTCGGACCGATCCCGCCCGAAATTAACCGCTTCGATCCCGCAATATTGTTTCGCGGCTGGTCGTGTTGGACGGTCCGTTCATCGGAATCCGGTTTGCAATGTTGCACCGCAATATGCAGATAGCGCGCCGATCCCGCGCTATGGACGTCCATGGCGCGCAAACGCCGATCGGAAGCGATCGCATCGCACCGCAGCAAGCACGCGGCACCGCCCTTCGGCGCCATCATGTGGAGCAGACAATGTCCCTGGGACGCAAAAGACTGATTTTCGGCCTGTCGGCGGCCGCCGCCATTCTGGGCGCCGGCGTGCCGATGGCCTCGGGTTTCGCATCGGAAAGCCGGGAAACCGACATTCCGGTCGCGGACGACAGCCTCCTCGCGGAAGCCGGCCTCGCCGCCGCATTGCCCGACCGCCCGGCCGGCCCCGTCGAGGAGCCGGTCATCGATCTCGACGCCCCGGGAGACGATTTCGGCGGCGACGCGGAACCGCCCGCGACCGAAGCGGCGGAAGACGGGGAAACGGCCCGGACCGCCGCGATCAACGATGCATTCGACGCGGAGCTGGAATGCCTCGTCCGCACGATCAGCAACGAAGCGCGCGGCGAATCGCGCGCGGGCCAGCTCGCCGTGGCGCAGGTCGTGATGAACCGCGTCGCCTCGCCGCTGTTCCCCGACACGATTTGCGGCGTCGTCTATCAGCGCCGGCAATTCTCCAACATCCGGAGCCACCAGCCGAACCGTTCCGGCCCGCTCTGGGACCGCATGGTCGAGATCGCGATCGACGCGCGCAACGGCATCAGCGAGCCGGTGGTCGGCGAGGCGCTGTTCTTCCATGCGCCCTATGTGCGCCCCGGCTTCTCGCGGACCCGCCAGCGGGTCGCCCAGATCGGCGGGCACATCTTCTACCGCTAGCGGCCGATCGGCGTCGGATCGGCCGGCCGGCGGTCAGGCCGCCGGCGGTTTCAGCACCTGCCGATAGTGATCGGCCGCTTCCTCGTGATCGGTCCAGAAGCCGCGGGGTTTCCCGCCGCGAAGCTGATCGACCAGAATGCCGAGATGGGCGTGCCAGCCGGCCGCGATATCGGACAGCTCGGCCAGATCGGCGGGCGGGGACTGGATGAGGAGCAGGCGCACCCG
Organism: Parasphingopyxis sp.; assembly: GCF_052168275.1. GTDB lineage: Bacteria > Pseudomonadota > Alphaproteobacteria > Sphingomonadales > Sphingomonadaceae > Parasphingopyxis. Next base: position 8,881 of record NZ_JBQLZM010000071.1, read on the forward strand.
GTCGCCCTGTTCGCTCAACTCGATACGCGTCCGATGGTCTTCGCTGACGCCCTTGAAGACGAGCAGCCGCGGCGGCTCGATCTCGATCAGCTCGGCGTCCAGATCGATGCCCCCCTGCATATCGGCATAGCGTTCGGGCAGGGGCTCGTGCGACAGATGGTCGTGGTTGAACGCCATGGTGTAGCGATCGCCGGGCTTGGATCCGGTCGTCCCGCCGCAGAACCACAGCGCGCGCTTCTCCGGATCGACCAGATACTCCCAGACGCGCTCGATCGGTCCGGGCAGGTCGCGGACGAACCGCAAGGCGCCATTTTCGAGCTGCGTGCCGAATTCTTCCTTCATCCTCGTTCTTCCTCTGCCAATAGTTGCGACAGCCGATCGAGACGGCCGTTCCATGTCTTGCGGGTCTCGCTTACCCATGTTTCCATGGCCGCCAGCCCATCCGGATCGAGGCTGTAGATTCTTTCCCGTCCCTTGCGCTCGACCTTCACCATTCCCGCCTCGCGCAGGATTTTCAGGTGCTGCGAAATGGCGGGCGCGCTGGTGTCGAATCGGGCCGCGATGTCGCCGGCACGCCGATCGGCTTCGGACAAAAGTCCGACGATCGCGCGTCGCGTCGGATCGCCAAGGGCCGCAAAACCGTCCATGCCGAGATATTTAAGTATAAACTTAATTAAGTCAACGTTTAAATATTTAGCGCTGGCCGGCGGGACTCGCGCGTGGCACGATCCGGCGATGGCAGGGCTTTGGGATCGATATGTCGTACCGCGCCTGATCGGCTTTTGCTGCACGCAGCCGCCGGTCATGAAGCGCCGCGCCAAGGTCGTGCCGCGCGCGCATGGCCGGGTGCTCGAGCTGGGCGCCGGGGGCGGCGCGAATTTCGCGCTGTACGACCCGCATCGGGTCACCAGCGTCGAGGGCGTCGACCCCTCGCCCGAATTGCTGACCCGCGCGCACCGGGCCGCGAAGACCGAAGGCATCCCGTTCAATATCGAACCCGGTGTCGCCGAGGCGCTTCCCTTTTCCGATGCGAGCTTCGACACCGTGCTGACCACCTTCACCCTGTGTTCGGTACAGGACCAGGCGCAGGCGCTGGCCGAGGCGCGCCGCGTCCTCAAACCCGAAGGGCGGCTGCTGTTCTGCGAACATGGCGCCGCGCCCGACCCGTCGGTCGCCAAGTGGCAGCGCCGGATCGAACCGGTGTGGAAGCGGATCGGCGGCGGCTGCCACCTGACCCGCCCGGTCAGCGCCGCCATCGCTCAGGCGGGATTCAGGATCGCCGAGCAAGAACAGGGCTATATGGAGAAATCGCCGCGCTGGGCCGGCTGGGTCGAATGGGGAGAAGCCCGGATATGATCGTCAAAAGCCTGATCGCGGGGGCGCTGGCACTGTCGCTCGCCATTCCCGCCGCCGCCGAACGGCGCGGCTATTCGGTGACCGGGTTCGACCGGATCCAGGTCCAGGGCCCGTTCGTCGTCCGCGTGACGACCGGCCAGGGATCGTCCGCCTATGCCGAGGGCGATCACCGCGCGATCAACGAGATCGGGGTCCAGGTCGTCGGCAACACCCTGCGCGTCCGCCGCAACGTCTCGAACAACTGGGGCGGCTATCCGGGCGAACGCGCGGCGCAAGCGGCGATCCTCTATCTGACGACGCACGCGATCGAGCAGGCGACGGTCATCGGCACCGGCGATCTCGAGATCGACCGGATGGAGGGCGGGAGGCTGATCGCCAGCCTGGGCGGTAACGGCCGGCTCGCGGTCGGCGAGATCGACGCCGATCATGTCGCGCTGGCGGTCACCGGCGCGGGCGTCATGGAAGTGGGCGGCCATGCCGAGACCGGGCGGGTAACGGTCGAAGGGCCCGGGACGGTAGCGGGCGCCGGGCTGACGGTCGACGATCTGACGGTCAACCTGAACGGCCCCGGCAGCATCGAGATCGCCGCCGAGCGCGAGGCCGATGTGACGGCGATCGGCAACGGCGTCGTGATCGTCACCGGCAACGCCTCCTGCACAGACCGCAGCATCGGATCGGGCCAGGTCAGCTGTGGTGGGTTCCTGGATCGGAGATAGGCTGTCAGGTCTTGGTTTGTCAGAATTTCCCTACCGGGAAATCGCCGCACCGGCCCACACCCCCTCCCGACCTCCCACGAGTGTACCCTGAATGGGAGGTCGGGAGGGGGTGTGGGCCGGCGCCGCGCTCGACCGCCAGGTCGAGTCTGACAATCAAAAAGCAACTCCCAGGACAAATCCGCCCGTCGAACCCGGACCTCAAACCAGCCCCAGCCGCGCCAGCTCGGTGAGCATCTTGGCCGGCATCTCCGCGATCCCGTCCTCGTCGCCGTCGAAATCCGCCGGGGCATCCTCGCCCTTCAGGTAGCGCCAGCCCTGGTGCGCGCGTTTCGGGCGGGCGCGGACCGGGATGAGCTTCGGATCGAGCCGGATATGCCAGCGCCCGTCGCCGCTCTCGGCGAAACCGAGAATGCGCTGGCGGACGACGAGCCGGTGCTTGATGATCCAGAAGATCGAGCCGCCGACCAGCTCCGCGTGGCGCGTCGGCCGGTAGCGGGTCGTGATCGTGACCTCGCCATCGGCGATCCGCGGGGCCTGCCGCTGGCGTATCCGGTCGATCGAATCGCAGCCCACGGCCGGCTTGGTGATATGCAGCGTCGCCATGGCGTTGATTTGGGCCGCGCCGCGCACGCGATCAAGCATGGGGACCGGTAATTGGGTGCGGGTGGCTCCCATTTGTCAGACCTTGTTTTTCTCAGACCTTCGGCTTCGCCTCAGGCGCGGCACCAGCCCGCTCGACCGACAGGCCGAATCCGACAAACCCTACCCCACCAGGCCCGACGCGACCGCAAATCCGAGAAAGGCGAGGAAGCCGATCGAATCGGTGATCATCGTGACGAACACCGACGAGGCGACGGCCGGGTCCTGTTTCAGCCGGTCGAGGATCACCGGCACGAACACGCCGGCGAGCCCGGCGATGATGATGTTGACGAGCATCGCCGCCGCGATGACCCCGCCCAATGCCCAGTTGGAGAAGACGAGCGCGGCCCCGACGCCGATCAGCACCGCGATCGTCGCGCCGTTCAATATGGCGACGGCGAGTTCCTGCCGGATCGTCCGCCACGTGTTGGAGCGCGTCAGCTCGTTGATCGCCAACGCGCGCACCGCGACCGCCATGGTCTGGGTCCCCGCATTGCCGCCGATCGAGGCGACGATCGGCATCAGGATGGCGAGCGCGACCATCTGCTCGATCGCCGCGCCGAACAGCGAGATGATGAAGCTCGCGACGAGCGCCGTGCCGAGATTGGCGACGAGCCAGCGGACGCGGCTGCTATAGGCCTCGCCGATCGGCTGGTTGATGTCGCCCTCGCCGGCGCCCGAGAGCCGCAGGATATCCTCGCCCGCCTCTTCGGAGATGATGTCGACGATATCGTCGACCGTGATCATCCCGACGAGCCGCCCGGAGGCGTCGACCACCGCGGCCGAGATCAGGCCGTATTTCTGGAAGCGCAGTGCGACCTCCTCCTGGTCCATGTCGACCGGGATCAGCGTCTGCTCGCGCTTCATCACGTCGGCGATCGCGAAATCGCGGGGCGTGCGCAAAATCCAGCTCAGCGCGCAGGTGCCGACCGGGTGATGGGCGGTGTCGACGACAAAGATCTCCCAGAAATCCATAGTGTCTTCCTGGTTCGACCGCAGGAAATCGATGACGTCGCCGACCGTCATATTCTCGTGCACGGCGACGAGCTCGCGCTGCATGACGCGGCCGGCGGATTCCTCGGGATAGGTAAGCGCTTCCTCGATCGCCGCCCGGTCGTCGGGCTCGAGCGCGTCGAGCACCTCGCGCTGGTCCTCCGCCTCCATGTCCTCGATGATCGCGACCGCGTCGTCGGTCTCGAGATTGGCGGCGAGATCGGCGACCTGCTCATTGTCGAGCTCGTCGACCAGCGCTTCGCGGACGAAATCGTTCATTTCGGCGAGCACTTCGCCGTCGAGCAGTTCGGAGAGCGCCCCGGCGAGCGGCGCGCGCCGGTCGCGCTCCACCTGTTCGAACAGGTCGGCGATATCGGCGGGATGGAGACGGCCGGCCAGTTCGCGCGCGGCCTCGTCGTCGCCCGATTCCAGTGAATCGACGACCGCGGCGACGAATTCGGGCTTCAGCCGGTCGTCCTTGTCGAGATCGGTTTCGGGATTTTCCGGTCCGGGAGCGTCGGCGGCGGTTTCACTCATGCGGCACCCTCCCTCCTGCGATCCCTGTGGCCCGCGAGCGCCTTAAACCGAAACCGAGCCGCTTGTCAGCCTTTCTTCGCGCGGACGATGGGTTACTATGCGCGCCATGCCCGGATACCGCCTTTCCGTTCTCGACCAGTCGCCGATCGCCGAGGGGCGGACCACCGCCGACGCGATCGCCGATACGCTCGACCTGGCGCGCCATGCCGATGCGCTCGGCTATCATCGCTACTGGGTCGCCGAACATCATGCGAGCCCGGCGCTGGCCGGCGCCGCGCCCGAAGCGCTGATCGGCCCGATCGCCCAGGCGACGGCGCGAATCCGGGTCGGATCGGGCGGCGTGATGCTGCCCCATTATTCGCCGTTCAAGGTCGCCGAGACCTTCGCGCTGCTGAGCGCGCTGGCGCCGGGGCGCATCGATCTCGGGCTCGGCCGCGCGCCGGGCGGCGACGGCCGGATCATGCTGGCGCTGCAGCGCGACCGCAGCCGGCGGATGCCGCACGACGATTTCCCAAACAATCTGGCCGAGCTGCTTGCCTATTTCGACGGCACGCTGCCCGACGACCACCCCTTCGCGCCGCTCGCCGACACGCTGCCCACGGGCGGCGGGACGCCGGACGTCTGGCTGCTCGGCTCGTCGATGGACAGCGCGCTCTGGGCGGCCGAGGCCGGCCTTCCCTATTGCTTCGCCGATTTCATCAATCCCGAGGGCATGGCGATGACGGCCGAATATCGCGCCCGCTTCACGCCGTCCGCCCGGCTCGCCGAGCCGCATGTGATGGTCGCGAGCTGGGTCATCGCGGCGGACGATGCCGAAACCGCCGCCCGGCTCGGCAAGCCTGCCGCCATGCTCGGCGCGCTGCTCCGGCGCAACGTGCTGATCCCGGTTCCGGCGATCGAGACGGCGGAAGAATGGCTGGAGAAGAACCCGGCCGCGCTGTCGACCCGCAAACGCCGGGTGATCCACGGTACCCCGCCCGAATGCCGCGCGGCGCTGGACGGCGTCGCCGCGGAGTATGGCGCGGACGAGATGATGCTCGTCAACATCATGGCCGATCACCGGGCCCGGCGGGACAGCTATCGCCTCGTCGCCGAGGAATATGGACTGGCGCCGCGCGCCGAGGCTGCCTAGGGACGGCCATAGGAATTACCGACCAGGAGATACTATTCATGTCCGATACGCTTACCATCTCGCTCGACAGCGGCGACGTCGTCATCAAGCTGCGCCCCGATCTCGCGCCCAACCATGTCGCGCGGATCACCGAACTCGCGCAGGACGGCTTCTATGACGGCGTCGTCTTCCACCGCGTGATCCCCGGTTTCATGGCGCAGGGCGGCGATCCGACGGGCACCGGGATGCACGGCTCGGACAAGCCGAATCTCGAACAGGAATTCAACAGCGAACCGCATGTCCGCGGCACCTGTTCGATGGCGCGCGCGCAGGACCCCAACAGCGCGAACAGCCAGTTCTTCATCTGCTTCGACGACGCCGAATTCCTTGACGGCCAGTATACGGTCTGGGGTCAGGTGACGGCGGGCATGGAACATGTCGACGCGCTGCCCAAGGGCGAACCGCCGGCCAATCCCGGCGTCATCAAGTCGATGACCGTCGGCTAGGCGGATGGCCAAACCCTATACCCTCGTCACCGGCGCATCGAGCGGGCTGGGCAAGCTGTTCGCCCGGGCCTGCGCGAAGCGCGGGGACAAGGTGGCCATCGTCGCGCGGCGCAAGAACAGGCTGAAGGAGCTGGCGAAGGAGCTGGGGCCCGACACCATCGTCATCTCCGAGGATCTCAGCGACTACGACGCGCCCGACGCGATCGTCGAAGAGATCGAGGCGGCGGGCGGGCATGTCGGCACCTTGATCAACAATGCCGGGTTCGGCGCGCGCGGCGAGTTCCGCACCCTGCCGATCGGCGACCAGACCGACATGATCCAGGTGAACGCGCTGGCCGTCGCGCAGCTCTGCCACCGGGTGATCCCGACCATGCTCGCCAATGGCGGCGGCGCGATCCTCAACGTGGCCTCGACGGCCTCCTTCCAGGCCGGGCCGGGCATGGCCATCTATTATGCGAGCAAGGCCTTCGTCCTGTCGCTGTCCGAAGCGCTGCACGAGGAGCTGGCGCCGCACAATATCGCGGTCACCGCGCTATGCCCGGGCGCGACGAAGACCGAATTCGCCCACCGCGCCGACATGACCGAGACGACGCTGTTCCAGAAATTCGCCGGCGATCCCGAATCGGTGGTCGAAGCGGGGCTGAAGGGCCTTGCGAAGAACAAGGCGATCGTGATCCCCGGCGCGGTCAACAAGGCGATGGTCCAGTCCAACCGGCTGGCGCCGCGCGCCGTCACCCGCGAAATCGTCAGACTGCTGCAGCAATAGCCTCGCCGGCGGCCGGCTGGCCGCTGGACTGGCGGCAGACCCGGCTGAACAGCCAGTCGTGGAACAGCTTGACCGGCTTGCGGCGCAGGGCCGAGCGGCGGCAGGAAAACCAGTAGCTGTACGGGCTTTCGACCCGGGTATCGAACAGGCGGACGAGCCGGTCGTCGCCGGCGTCGTCGAGATGCGAATCGAGCATGAAGGCGACGCCGAGCCCCTGGGCGGCGGCGTCGAGCATCAGCTGGCCGGAATCGAAATGGTCCTCGGCGGCGGGTTCGAGATTAGGATAGCCGACCGCGTTGCGCCAGAACTGGAAGGTTTCGGGCATGTCCCGGTGCAGCAGGATGGTGAGCCCGGCGATCTGCTCGGGCTCGGTCACCGGGGCGCCGCGCACCGTGAGGCCACGCGCGGCGATCGGCGTGATGATATTGTGATCGATCTCGCGCGAATAGAGGCCCGGATCGATCGACTGGGCCAGCGTGATCGCCGCATCCAGACCGTCGCCCAGCCGGGCGGTGCCGTGCGCCGCCGTATCGATATCGATATGGAGTTCGGGATGCATCTCGCGCAATTCGGGCAATTTGCCGATCAGGCGCTGCGAGGCGAAAAGCGGCAGCACGCCGAGCCGCAGGCGCACCAGGTCCGCCTGCCCGGTCGAGAGTTCGATCGCCGACGCCAGCTCGTCGAGCGGCCCCGACACCCGCGCCAGCAGCGCTTCGCCGTCCTCGGTCAGGACCATCGCGTGATGGCGGCGCTCGAACAGCGAACGGCCCAGAAAATGCTCGAGATTCTGGACCCGCCGGCTGAGCGCGGGCGAGGACAGCGACAGCTCCTCGGCCGCCGCCTTCACCGATCCGAGCCGCGCGACTTGGACAAAGGCCTCGATCGCGGTCAGCGGCGGCAATCTGCGCATGAACTCGCTCCTGCTGGTCCGGCGCCTTGTATCGCGCCGCGCCGGACGGTGAGTTGCATAATATGCAATCCTTAGCAAATTTTTCGCACTTGCACAATTGCAATTTGAAACCCAATTAGGCGGGGCCTATCAGGCATCCTCTCCTAAGACCCTTCGGGCCGGCCATGCCCCTCTTTGGCCGGCCCGTTTTTTTTGCGCGCTCCCGAATCGCGATTTTTCCGATCCGCCCCGGACGCGGTTCGCAATGCGGGTCGCAGGCCCTATGTAGGACTCCGTCACTGCAAGGAAGTCCCCATGGCCGACGCCGAAGCCCCGCCTGCCGACGAAGGATTGAAGCTCCAGGTCGCCAATGCGCGCCCGGAGGATTCGGGACGCGGCCTCGCACGCATGTCGCGCGAAACGATGTCCGCGCTCGGCCTCGCCGAAGGCGATGTCGTCACGATCACCGGCAAGCGCACGACGCCGGCCCGCGCCGTCCTTCCCTATCGGGACGACGAGGGGCTCGCGATCCTGCGCATCGACGGGCTCCAGCGCGCCAATGCCGGCGCCGGATCGGGCGATTTCGTGACCGTCGAAAAGGCCGAATCGCAAGCCGCCAAGCGGGTCGTCTTCGCACCTGCACAGCGCAACCTGAAGCTGCACGGCAATGCCGAGGCGCTCAAGCGCAGCTTCGGGATGAAACCGCTGACCCAGGGCGATGTCGTGGCGACCGCGGGCCAGCGCCCGGTCGAGCGCGGCGACATGCCGCCCCAGCTCCGCCAGATGATGAACGCGCCGGCCTATGCGCTGCAGGAGGTCCGGCTCGTGGTCACCGCGACGACGCCCAAGGGCATCGTCCATATCGACGAAAACACCGTCGTCGAGCTCAAGTCCGAATATACCGAGCCCACCGAGGCGCGCCGCGCCGACGTCACCTATGACGATCTGGGCGGCATGGTCGAAACCATCGACCAGCTGCGCGAGATGGTCGAACTGCCGCTGCGCTATCCCGAGCTTTTCCAGCGGCTCGGCGTCGAGCCGCCCAAGGGCGTGCTGCTCCACGGCCCGCCCGGCACCGGCAAGACGCTGCTCGCCCGCGCGGTCGCCAATGAGAGCGACGCCGAATTCTTCCTGATCAACGGCCCCGAGATCATGGGCTCCGCCTATGGCGAGAGCGAGAAGAAGCTGCGCGAGATATTCGAGCAGGCGACCGCGGCCCAGCCCTCGATCGTGTTCATCGACGAGATCGATTCGATCACGCCCAAGCGCGACAAGGTCGCCGGCGAAGCCGAAAAGCGGCTGGTCGCCCAGCTGCTGACGCTGATGGACGGGCTGCAGGCGCGGGCCAATCTCGTCGTCATCGCGGCGACCAACCGCCCCGATGCGATCGACGAGGCGCTGCGCCGCCCCGGCCGGTTCGACCGCGAGATCGTCGTCGGCGTGCCGGACGAGACGGGCCGCCGCGAAATCCTCGCCATCCACACGCGCGGCATGCCGCTCGCCGAAGATGTCAGCCTGCGCGCGCTCGCCCGGCAGACCTACGGCTTCGTCGGCGCGGACCTCGCGGCGCTGACGCGCGAGGCGGCGATCGAGGCGGTCCGCCGGATCATGCCCAAGCTCAATCTCGAGGACCGCACGATCCCGGCCGACGTGCTCGACGAGCTGTCGGTCGACCGGGCCAATTTCGAGGAGGCGCTGAAACGAATCCAGCCTTCCGCGCTGCGCGAGGTGATGGTCCAGGCGCCCAATGTCGGCTGGGACGATATCGGCGGGCTCGACGAGGTGCAGAAGCGGCTCAAGGAAGGCGTCGAACTGCCGCTCAAGGACCCGGACGCGTTCCGGCGGCTCGGCATCCGCCCGGCCAAGGGCTTCCTGCTCTACGGCCCGCCCGGCACCGGCAAGACGCTGCTCGCCAAGGCGACCGCGCACGAATCGAACGCCAATTTCATCGCGACCAAATCGTCCGACCTGCTCTCCAAATGGTATGGCGAGAGCGAACAGCAGATCGCCCGGCTCTTCGCCCGGGCGCGGCAGGTCGCGCCGACCGTGATCTTCCTCGACGAGCTGGACAGCCTCGTCCCGGCGCGCGGCGGCGGGCTCGGCGAACCCCAGGTCACCGAGCGGGTCGTCAACACGATCCTCGCCGAGATGGACGGGCTGGAAGAGCTGCAATCGGTAGTCGTGATCGGCGCGACCAACCGCCCCAACCTGATCGACCCGGCATTGCTGCGGCCGGGACGCTTCGACGAGATGGTCTATGTTCCGGTGCCCGGCGAGGCCGGGCGGCGGCGAATCCTCGCTATCCACACCGCCGCCATGCCGCTCGGCGAGGATGTCGATCTCGACATACTCGCCGAACGCACCGACCGGTTCACCGGCGCCGATCTCGAGGACCTGACGCGCCGCGCCGGCCTCTATGCGCTGCGGCGCTCGCTGAAGGCGGACAAGGTCACGATGGCCGATTTCGAGAAAGCGCTCGGCGATACGCGCGCCAGCGTCACCAGCGAGATGGAGCGCGAATATGAGACGATGGCGGCGAAGCTCAAACGGGATTCGCTGGCGATCAACCCGATCGGCTTCATCGCGCCCGGGATGCTGAGCCCGGTCAATGCGGACAAGCACGACTAGGGAAGAGTTGGTTTATCAGAACGTTGCTCGCGCAACGTCGCCGCACCGGGAGTCGCTTGTCAGACTCAACCTGTCGGTTGAGCGCGGCACCGGCCCGCTCCCCCTCCCGG
>NZ_JBQLZM010000072.1:0-16527 GCF_052168275.1 Parasphingopyxis sp.
TGTTCATCTCCGAGCTCGCCACCTTTCTCGAGATGATCGAGGCGCATACCGAGCGCCCCGCGCTCCTCTACGTCACCCGCGAATTCGACGCCGAGTACGAGCTCACCAGCCGCGTCGAGCGGAGCTTCTGGCTGCCTCGCCGCCTGTTCAAGCCCGATTTCGGCGCGGTCCCCTGGGTGATGTGGGAGGCCAGCGACATCCGCCAGGTCGAGGGTGTGGAAAACCCGGTGCGCTGGAATGTGGTGCGCCCGGAACAGTCGGGCTAAGGACTCACCGCATGAGCATCATGGCCGACAGATGGATTCGCGAGCGCGCGCTCGAGGACAGGATGATCGAACCGTTCGAGGACGGCCAGCGCCGCGACGGCACGATCAGTTACGGCCTGTCCTCCTATGGCTACGATGCGCGCGCAGCCGACGAGTTCAAGATTTTCACCAATGTGAACAACGCGATCGTCGATCCGAAGAATTTTTCGGACAGCAGTTTCGTCGACCGGCAAACCGATTGCTGCATCATCCCACCAAACAGTTTCGCACTGGCCCGGACGGTCGAATATTTCCGCGTGCCCAAGGACATACTCGTCATCTGTCTCGGCAAATCGACCTATGCGCGGTGCGGCATCATCGTGAACGTGACGCCGCTGGAACCGGGCTGGGAAGGCCATGTCACGCTCGAATTCTCGAACACGACGCCGCTCCCGGCCAAGGTCTACGCCAATGAGGGCGCCTGCCAGTTCCTGTTCCTCCAGGGCAACGAACCCTGCGAGACCAGCTATGCCGACCGGGCCGGCAAATATATGGGCCAGAAAGGCGTGACGCTGCCGAAGCTGTAGTCCGGCAGCACCAACGATCCGATGAACTTGAAGGTCTAGCGCGAGCCCACGGTCACGCGGCCGCGCAATCCCGCCGTCGCCGCGTCGTGCGACCAGACCGTACCGCCATCCGCATGGCCGAGCTGCACATTCTCCGCTTCGAGCACCTGTTCGAGCATCGAGGACGCGCGGGCGGCGCGGTTCGTTTCCATCATGACGGCGGCGAGGTTCAGCATTGCCGAAACATCGTTCTCGTCTTCGTTGAGCCGCCGCACGAGCCGGTCTTCCGCCGCGGCATAGTCCGCGCGTTCGATCGCGTCCGCCGCATAGGGATCATAGCCGGTCGGATGCGCCTCCGGATACGGCGCGGCCTGCGCGGCGACGGGAAGAGCGCAAACCGCCAATATCGCGAGCAATTTTGTCATTCATCCTCTCCAGGTTACGATTGAATGACATAAATATTACATTTATGTGACGGTTATGCAAATCTTTCGTGACAACGTCGTGGGGAACGCTCGGAAATCGGAAAGATAAGGCTGATCATATTTCCCGCTCCCGTCCGTCGACGGACATCCCGCCTGGCGACATATCCCCAACCAGCGTTCGGCGAGGCGAGTTCCAAATTGCGCTTTCTGCAGGACCGCATATAGTCCGCCCCGGACATCCCGGGAGACCCCAAGAGATGCGCGCCGCGCCGTTCACGATCGGATTACTCGCCATGACGCTGGCCCTTGCCGGCTGCGCGGGCAGCGAGACCGAGACGACCGGCGGCCCCGAAGCGGACGCGGTCGCGGACCTGGAGATTCACCGCCCGTTCCGGCGCGGTCCGGGATCGGTCAACAGCTACTGGATCGAGGGCCCGGACGAAATTCTCGTCTTCGACACGCAGCGCAGCGTCGCGCTGGCCGAGCGCATCGTCGCAGCGATCGAGGCGACCGGCAAACCCGTCGCCGCGATCGTCATCAGCCATTACGATCCCGATCATTTCGGCGGTTTGCAGGCCTTCATCGAGGCCTTTCCGGACGCCGAACTGCTGATGGCCGAAACGGTCGCCGAGCAGATCGGGCGCGACCTGTCCGGCTATGTCGAACGGCTGCGCGAAACCCAGGGCGACGCGTATCGGGCGCCGCCCGAACCGGCGCGCCTCATCGAGCATCGCGAAGAACTGACGGTTTCGGACGTCCCGATCGTCGTGCATTTGCTGACCGATACCGAAGCGGAAACGATAACTATGCTGGCGATCCCGAGCGAGCGGGCCATACTCGCGTCCGATATCGTCGCCAATCGCATGCATCCGGATTTCGCCGACGCCGATATCGACAGCTGGCCGCGCGCGCTCGATCGCCTGACCCGCGATTTCAGCGGCTTCACGCTCTATCCGGGCCATGGGGAACCCGGACCGGTCAATCTGCTCGCGGCCAACCAGGTTGCCTATCTGTCCTTCGTCCGCAGCCAGGTCGAGCGCGAGATACTGGACGACGATGTCGCGACGGAGGAGGAGATCAACGCCGCCATCGCCGCGATCCGCGCCAATTATCCGGGCTGGGAAAGCGTGACCGGCCGCCCCGCACAGCTGCGCCGCAACCTCGAAGCGATCGTGGCTCAACTCGGCGGCGAGCTGGAGGCCGGACAGGAAGACGGAGCGGACGGGGCCGACAGCTAGCGCTGGCGGCGCGGTTTCCGGCGACCGCGATCAGGCCGATCCGCTTTATCGCGACGGCCCGTTCGCGTTCTCGACGTACCGCCGCCCTTCCCCTCGGGCAGTTCGAACCGCAATCCGCCGCTGACGGGATTGGCCTCGACGAGCCGCAGCTCCAGCCGATCGCCCAGCGCGTAGCGCGTTCCGCTGTCTTCGCCGATCAGCGCATGGATGCGCTCGTCATACCGATAATATTCGCGGCCCAGATCGCGCGCCGGAACGAGCCCGTCGCCGCCCAGGCCCTCGACCGTCGCGAAGAAGCCGAAATTCTGCACGCCGGTGATCCGCGCCGGCAGGATCTCGCCGACCCGTTCGGCGAGATAGGCGGCGACATAGCGGTCGACGGTATCGCGTTCGGCCTCCATCGCGCGCCGTTCGAGCTTGCTGATCGCTTCGCCCGTCGCCTCCATCCGCTCGATCTCGGCGCCAGTCAGCTTCGTCTCGGCAACGTCCGGCTCCAGCCGATAGGCGCCGACCAGCGCGCGATGGACGAGCAGGTCGGAATAGCGGCGGATCGGCGAGGTGAAATGGGCGTAGCTGCCGAGCGCCAGTCCGAAATGGCCGGCATTGCGGGGCGCGTAATAGGCCTGGGTCTGGGTGCGCAGGATCTGCTCCATGACCTGCGGCCGGAAATCGCTGTCGCCGATCCGCTCGAGGATCCGGTTGAACGTGTCGGGCGTGACGACCTGGCCGAGCGCGAACGGCACGTCGAGGCTCTCGAGATACTCCTTGAGCGCGACGAGCTTTTCGCGGCTCGGAGGCTCGTGCAGGCGGTACATCACCGGCGCCGCCTTGGCCTCGAGCGCCTTGGCCGCGGCGACATTGGCGGCGATCATATATTCCTCGACGAGCCGGTGCGCGTCGAGGCGCTCGCGCGGCGCAACCGAGAGGATGCGGCCGGTTTCGTCGAGTTCGATCCGGCGCTCGGGCAGGTCGAGATCGAGCGGCGCGCGCTTGTCCCGCGCGCTGGCGAGCGCTTCCCAGCAATCCCACAGCGGCCGGAGTACGCTATCGACGAGCGCCGGCTCGACGCCGTCCCGCCCTTCGATAGCAGCTTGCGCGTTCTCATAGGCGATGTTGGCCGCGATCCGCAGCTTGACGCGGGCGAAGCGCCAGCTCCTCACCTGCCCCCTCCCGTCGATCGCCATGTGGCAGGCGAGCGCGGCACGGTCCTCGCCGGCCTTGAGCGAACAGATATCGGCGGACAGTTGCTCGGGCAGCATCGGCACGACGCGATCTGGGAAATAGACGCTGTTCCCGCGCCGGCGCGCCTCTTTGTCGAGCGCCGAACCGGGGCGGACATAATAGCTGACATCGGCGATCGCGACGACGACGCGCCAGCCGCCGTCCCCGTCCGGCTCGGCCCAGAAAGCGTCGTCATGATCGCGGGCGTCGGCGGGATCGATGGCGACGATCGGCAGGTGTGTGAGATCCTCGCGCCCGCCGAGATCGAGCGTCGCCATCCGCCCCGCTTCCGCGACCGCTTCTTCGGAGAACTCGACCGGGATTTCATGTTTGTGGATCGCGATCAGCGAGAAGCTGCGCGGTTCGAACGGATCGCCGAGAATATCGGTAACGCGCACCGAAACGCGCGGTGGCCGTCCCGATTTTTCGGCCATGACGAGATCGCCGGGCCGGGCGCGATTGGCGTCCGAGACGAAAAAGTCCCGCCGGTTGCTCTTCTCCAGTCCTTTCAGCCAGAGCTTGCCGCCCTCTTCGTGGATCACGCCCATCAGCTGATCCTCGGCCGGCGCGATCTTCTTCATCGGATGCGCGATCCAGCCTTTGCCGGCCTCCTCGGTTCGCGCCAGCACCCGGTCGCCGACGCCGAGCGGCTGGCGCCGGCTTCGTTCCTTCACGCGCAGCTTCGGCACCGGCGCGTCGCTGTCCCAGCGTTCGGGTTCGGCCCAGATATCGCCGTCATCGTCGGTGCTCACGATCCGGAGCACGGTCACGCGCGGCAGCCCGTCGGCCTTGTGAATGGCCTGCCCCGCGCCTTTGTCGATCATCCCCTTGTCCGCCATGCGCTTCAGCATCGCCTTGAGCTGGATTTTCTCCTGTCCCTTCAGGCCGAAGGCGCGCGCGATCTCCCGCTTGCCCGCGGGCTTGTCGGAGCTCTGGACGAATTCGATGATCTGCTGTTCGGTCGGGAAGCCCGAAGGCGGTTTGCGCGGCATGGAGCAGCCATAGCCGCAATCGTTCCCGCCCGTCATGCGGAACTTGAATCGTCCGACCGGAACAGGGTGACGCCCCGCGAATATCCGCTAAGCTGGCGCAATGACCTACGACCTTCTGATCGTCGGCGGCGGGATCAATGGCGCAGCGATCGCTCGCGACGCCGCGGGACGCGGCTGGAAGACCCTGCTCGTCGAGCGCGACGATCTCGCCAGCCATACCAGCTCGGCCTCGTCCAAGCTCATCCATGGCGGCGTCCGCTATCTCGAATTCTACGAGTTCGGGCTCGTCCGCAAGGCGCTCAAGGAACGGGAGGTCATGCTCGAAAGCGCCCCGCACATCATCTGGCCGATGCGCTTCGTCTTCCCGCACAACTACCAGGTGCGGCCGTTCTGGATGATCCGCGCCGGACTGTTCCTCTACGACTTGATCGGCGGCCGCCGGACGCTGAAGGGCACGCGGCGGCTCGCCAAGGCCAATCCGCAGTACAAGACGCCTTTCGCCGATCCGACGACCAAGGGACTCGTCTATTCGGACTGCTGGGTCGACGATGCCCGGCTGGTCGTGCTGAACGCGATGGACGCCGCGGACAGGGGGGCGGAGATCGAAACCCGCACGGCACTGGTTTCGGCCGAGCGCGCCGGACCAGTCTGGACCGCAACACTGAGCGACGGCCGCGAAGTCGAAGCGCGGGCGATCGTCAACGCGGCCGGGCCCTGGGTGTCGGAAGTGCTCGGCGAAAAAATCGGCATCGAGGGCAAGGCCGGCGTCCGGCTGGTGCGCGGGAGCCACATCATCGTCCGCCGCCTCTATGCCGGCGACCATGCCTATATCCTGCAACTGCCGGACCGGCGGATCGTGTTCGCCCTCCCCTATCTCGACAGGTTCACGCTGATCGGCACGACCGATATCGCGGTCGACAAGCCCGAAGACGCGGTGATGGACACCGACGAGGTCGACTATCTGTGCCGCGCGGTGAACATGTATTTCGCGATCCAGATCTCGCCCGACGACGTCGTCTCCCTCTATTCGGGCGTGCGGTCGCTCTATGACGACGGCGCCGAGGATTCGATGGAGGTCACGCGCGACTATGTGCTCGAAATCGACGGCGGCGGCGAGAGCGGCGATCCGCCGCTGCTCTCGGTGTTCGGCGGCAAGATCACGACCGCCCGCGCGCTGGCCGAGGATGCCGCCGAGCGGCTGGCCGAACTGACGCCGTTCAGCGGGACGGCCTGGACGCGCACCGCCAAGCTGCCCGGCGGCGAACTCGGTACCGCGTTCGACGGGTTTCTCGAACGGATCGAGGAGCGCTACGATTTCCTCGACCCGGAGCATGCGAAACGGCTGGCGCGGGCCTATGGCGCGCTGGTGCCGGAGATTCTCGGGAACGCGGACAGCATGGCGGATCTCGGCGAGCATTTCGGCGCCGGCTTGACCGAACGCGAAGTCCGCTATCTGATCGACCGGGAATGGGCGAAAACGCCCGAGGACATCCTCTGGCGGCGCAGCAAATTGGGGTTGCTGATGAACGAAGACGAACAGGCGCGCCTCGCGGATTTCATGGCCGAACTCTCCGAGGGAGTCGAAGCATGACGCGCCATATCCTCGCGATCGACCAGGGAACCACCTCCAGCCGGGCGATCCTGTTCGGCGAAAAGGGCCGGCCGATCACCAGTTCCGCACAGGAATTTCCGCAGCATTATCCACAGGACGGCTGGGTCGAGCATGACCCGGAGGATATCTGGCGCGACACGGTCGCTTCGGTGAAGGCGGTATTGTCCGAGGAAACCGCCGCGATCGGCATCACCAACCAGCGCGAAACGATCGTGCTGTGGGACCGCGCGACCGGCAAGCCGCTCCACAATGCGATCGTCTGGCAGGACCGGCGCACCGCCGAAACCTGCCGCCGGCTCGAGGCCGACGGTCACGAGCCGATGATCCGCGAAAAGACCGGCCTGCTGCTCGATCCCTATTTCAGCGCGACCAAGCTCGCCTGGCTGCTCGATCATGTCGACGGCGCGCGGGCGGCCGCGGCGCGAGGCGAGCTGGCGGCCGGAACGATCGACTCCTTCCTCCTCTGGCGGCTGACCGGCGGCGCGGTCCACGCCACCGACATCACCAATGCCGGGCGGACGATGCTCTGCGATATCCATCGCGGCGAATGGGACGACGACCTGCTCGCACTGTTCGGGATCGATCGCAGTCTCTTGCCCGAAATCGTCGGGAATGCGGAAGTTTACGGCGAAACCGATCCGGCGCTGTTCGGCCGCGCCATTCCGATCACGGGCATGGCGGGCGATCAGCAGGCGGCGCTGATCGGCCAAGCCTGTTTCGAACCCGGCATGGTCAAATCCACCTACGGAACGGGCTGTTTCCTGCTGCTCAACACCGGGACCGAAGCGGTGCTATCGCGCAATCGCCTGCTGACCACGCCCGCCTATCGGATCGGCGCCGACATCACCTATGCGCTCGAAGGATCGATCTTCGTCGCCGGCGCCGCGATCAAATGGCTGCGTGACAAGCTGGGCGTGATCCGCGAGGCAGGCGAGACGGCGGCGATCGCGCAAGCCGCGCCGGACAATCACGGCGTGTATCTGGTGCCCGCCTTTGTCGGGCTCGGCGCGCCGCACTGGGAGCCCGACGCGCGCGGCCTGATCACGGGCATGACCCTCGACACCACCGCCGATCACATCGTCCGCGCGACGCTCGAATCGATCGCCTTCCAGACCCGCGACCTTGTCGATGCGATGCGCGCCGACGGCGCCGACGATCCGCAGACGCTGCGCATCGACGGCGGCATGGCGCAGAACGACTGGTTCGCACAGTTTCTGAGCGACATCGTCGAAGCGCCGGTCGAGCGGCCCGAAAGCCACGAGACGACGGCGCTCGGCGCGGCCTATCTGGCCGGCCTTTCCATCGGCATCTGGGACGGGCTCGACGATCTGTCCGCGCGATGGGAGGCCGCCGGGCGGTTTGCGCCTGTGATGAACGGTGATCAACGCGACGGCCTGCTGGCCGGCTGGCAGCGGGCGCTCAGAAAAACGTTGCCTTAATCCGAAATATCAGCCTGTTATAGGTAGCCAACCGTATTCAACTGGCCGGCAGGCGCGATAACAGCATCCAGGGAAGGACCGCCCAGAGAAAGGATCGCAATGACCCGATACACGAAAGTCGCCATGACGCTGCACTGGATCATCGCGATCCTCGTCATCGCCAATATCGGCCTCGCCGAACTGACCGAAGATCTCTCGCGTGAGGCGCGCGGCCCCTATATGGACGTCCACAAGGCGTTCGGCATCACCGTGCTGGTCCTGACCCTGGCGCGGATCGCCTGGCGGCTCGGTCACAAGCCCCCGCCGATGCCCGCCTCGATGCCGGCCTGGCAGACCGCAACCGCGCGGATCACGCATTTTGCCTTCTATCTTCTGCTGCTCGCCCTGCCGCTTTCGGGCTGGTTGTGGATGTCGACCTATCCGGCGCCGGTCAGCTATTTCGGGCTGTTCGAGATGCCTGTCCTGCCGGTCGTCGGACAGGAAGCGCTCGGCGAAACCCTGCACGAAGGCCATGAGGTCATGGGCAAGGCGATGCTCGCGCTCGTCGTGCTGCACATCCTCGGCGCGTTCAAGCACCTACTCGTCGACAAGGATGGCGTATTCGGGCGGATGTTGCCGGGCGGCTGACTAGAGGTTGAGCGGCGTCCACTCCTCGTCGGCATTCAACGGCGCGAAAATCTGGTCGATCAGGTGATCGCTGACCTCCTCCGGCGTCGCCGGATTCCATTGCGGATCATTGTCCTTGTCGACGATGACCGCGCGCACGCCCTCGAGGAAATCGTGGCGCTGGACGACATGGGCGCCGACCCGGTACTCGACCCGCATCTCGTCCGCGAAATCGACCTGCTGCGCACCTTGCCACAGAAGATAGAGCGAAACCTTGCACGTCTGCGGCGATTTGGTGCGCAGCGTCGCCAATTCCTTCTGCGCCCATTCCGACCCGTCCTCCTCCAGCGCGGCGAGGATATCCTCGTACCGGTCCGAGGCGAACAGCCGGTCGATCATGTCCAGATTGCCGGTGATCCGCGCCTCGGGCGGCTCGATCGCGGCCTTTTCCAGAATCTTGTCGATCGCCTGCGGGTCTTCGGCGATCTTCGCTTTCACCTCTTCGAGCGCATCCGACGGCAGATAATGCGTCGCCAGACCGAGCGCCATGCACTCGGCCCCGTCGATCCGCGCGCCGGTCAGTGCGAGGAACTGTCCGGCCCGTCCCGGGAGCCGCGACAGATACCAGCCGCCACCGACATCGGGGAACAGGCCGATCCCGGTTTCCGGCATCGCGAAGCGCGTATGCTCGGTCGCGATGCGATACTTGCAGGGCAGCGACAGCCCGACCCCGCCGCCCATCGTGATCCCGTCCATGAAGGCGACCGTGGGCTTGGCATAGGTGAACAGCAGGTGGTTGAGCCTGTATTCGGTGTGGAAGAATGCGCGCGCCTTCACCCCGTCGCTCGCGCCGCTTTCGGCGAGCATCCGGATATCGCCGCCGGCGCAGAAACCGCGCCCTTCCGCATGGTCGATCAGCACCGCCTCGACGGACAGATCCTCGCGCCAAGCCATCAGCGCGTCGATCGCGGCTTCGCACATGGCGGTGGTCAGCGCGTGGAGCGCCTTGGGACGATTGAGGCGCAGCCGCGCGGCCTTGCCGTCGATTTGGGTAATCAGGTCTTCGGTCATGCAGGCTGTGATAGCTTGGCGACCGACGCGCGTCACCCAGAACCTGATGGCGCCGGCGGGGCGGCAACGCTTGAACCGAAAGTCGATAACGCGCAGCAGGTGCAGGAACGACAGGGAGCAGATACGCAATGACAGAACTCCGCACATTATATCCGGTAATCGAACCCTATGAGGCCGGCATGCTCGATGTCGGGGATGGCCATACCCTCTATTATGAGCGCGTCGGCAAAAAGGGTGGGAAGCCGGCTGTGATCGTTCATGGCGGCCCGGGCGGCGGATGCCCGGATGAATATCGACGCCTCTTCGCACCGGATATTTACGATGTCCTGCTGTTCGACCAGCGCGGCTGCGGACGCTCCACCCCGCATGCCGGACTGGAAGCCAACACGACATGGCATCTGGTCGCCGATATGGAGCGGCTTCGGGAGCTGATCGGCGTGGAAAACTGGCTTGTGTTTGGCGGGTCCTGGGGCTCAACTTTATCGCTCGCCTATGCCGAAACCCATCCAGAACGCGTCAGCGCCCTTGTCTTGCGCGGTATCTATACGCTCACCAAGGCGGAGATGGACTGGTATTATCAACATGGCGTTTCGGAGATATTTCCCGAAAAATATGAGCGGCTTCAGGCGCCAATAGCCGAGGCAGATCGCGGCGACATGCTCGGCGCCTATTACCGCATCCTGACAGGCGAGGACGAAGACGCCAAACTGGAAGCCGCCAAAGCCTGGTCGATCTGGGAAGGCGAAACGATCACCCTCCTCCCCGACGAACATACCGCATCCCGGTTTCGGGACGGTCATTTCGCTATCGCCTTCGCGCGTATCGAGACGCATTATTTCGTTCATGGCGGCTGGCTGGAAGAGGGACAGCTGTTGCGCGACGCGCACAAGCTGCACGGAATACCCGGCGTGATCGTACATGGCCGCTACGATATGCCCTGCCCAGTACGGACCGCATATGATCTGCATAAAGCATGGCCGGAATCGGAACTTCACATCATTGAAGGTGCAGGCCATGCCCATTCGGAACCCGGCATTCTCGACCGGCTGATCCGCGCCACCGATGGCTTTGCCGCCACCTGAGCCGGGCGCCCCACTCAGCCATACACGGGGATTCGCCAAAATCGGCGATTGGCGCTAGTTAGGTTTCAAAATGCAACAGAGGATGTGACGATGGCCGATACAGACCCGCAAATCGTGGACAAGGATGCGATGTTCGCCGCGCTCGAGAAGCAGCGCGCCGCCTTTACCGCCGAGCTGCCCGTCAGCGCGGAAACCCGCAAGGAGCGGCTGACCCGCGTCGGCCGGCTGCTCGTCGATAACGCCGATGCGCTGTGCGACGCGATGAGCGAGGATTTCGGCCATCGCTCCAAGGACCAGTCGATGATGACCGATATCGTGTCGGCGCTCGGCGAGGTCAAATATGCGCGCAAGCATGTCGAGAAATGGATGCGGCCCGAAAAGCGCAGCGCGCGTTTCCCGCTCGGCCTGTTCGGCGCCAAGGCGCGGATCGAATATCAGCCGATGGGCGTGGTCGGGATCATTGCGCCGTGGAATTTCCCGGTCCAGCTGACCTTCAGCCCGCTCGCCGATGCGCTGGCCGCCGGCAACCGCGTGATGATCAAGATGAGCGAGTTCACGCCGGTCACCAGCGAGCTGGTCGAGAAGCTGATCGGCGAAGCGTTCTCGGCGGAAGAGATCGCCGTGTTCAACGGCGGGCCTGAAGTCGGCCAAGCCTTCTCGTCCCTGCCCTTCGATCACCTGCTCTTCACCGGCGCAACGAGCATCGGCAAGCATATCCTGCATGCCGCGGCCGACAGCCTGACGCCGGTCACCTTGGAACTCGGCGGCAAATCGCCGACCATTTTTGGCGAGAGCGCCGACATCGGACGCGGCACGAGCCGCGTCGCGATGGGCAAGATGATGAATGCCGGACAGATCTGCCTCGCGCCGGACTATATGTTCGTGCCCGAAGCGAAGGAAGGCGATATCATCAACGGCCTCAGCGCCGCGGTGACCGCGCAATATCCGACGCTCGACGCCAATGACGATTACACCTCGATCATCAACGACCGCCATTATGAGCGGCTGCAGGGCTATCTGAAGGATGCGGAGGAAAAGGGCGCGGAGCTGGTCGAGGTGAATCCGGGCAACGAGGATTTCAGCGCGTCGAACAAGCGCAAGATGCCGCTTACCATCGTCCGCAATCCGACCGACGACATGAAGGTGATGCAGGAGGAGATTTTCGGCCCCGTTCTGCCGATCAAGACGTACAGGAATATCGACGAGGCGATCGATTATGTGAACGCGCATGATCGCCCGCTCGGCCTCTATTATTTCGGCAGCGACAGGACCGAGGAAGAGAAGGTGCTGTCGAAAACGATCTCGGGCGGCGCGACGGTCAACGACGTGATCTTCCATGTCGCGATGGAGGAGCTGCCCTTCGGCGGCGTCGGCCCGTCCGGCATGGGCGCCTATACCGGCCATGAAGGCTTCAAGACGTTCAGCCACGCCAAGAGCGTCTACAGCCAGCCAAAGATGGACGTCGCGAAGCTCGGCGGATTCAAGCCGCCTTATGGCAAGACGACCAAGGGCACGATCAAGCGTGAGTTGAAGATCTGAGGCGTTCGGCGGCGAATTGGTGATTACCCTTCGCGTTGATAAAAAATGATAATTATGCGATACGCATGGCGGGCAGCAATAAGTGGAGGTTGTAACATGATCAGAGTGTTCGCTATCGGCGTTGCGATCGCAGGGATGTCGATAACCTCCGGAGCAGCCCTCTCCCAACAGCCCGAAGAAGAAGCGGAAGAAACGTTGTCGCGCTCCGATCCCGACTATGTCCGATGCCAGACCCGGCGCGTTCTCGGCTCGAACGCCCGCCGTGAACGCATATGCATGACCAACCGGCAATGGGAGCAGATCACCCGCCAGGGAAATGACGATGCGGAGAATGTATTGGGCTATCGGTCTCGGCAAAGCGGCATCCGCTCGTGCGGTTCGCCGGGATCATGTTAACGCCCGGCTGAAAACGGCCCCTATTCGAACTCCATGATCACATCGTCGGCCGCCAGGCTATCGCCCTCGGCTGCGCATACCGTGCTCACCACGCCCGCCTTCTCGGCGCGCAGGATATTCTCCATCTTCATCGCCTCGATCACCGCGAGCGGCTGACCGGCCTCGACCTTATCGCCTTCGCCCACATGGAGCGCGGTGATCAGGCCCGGCATCGGGCAGAGCAGGAATTTCGACAGATCGGGCGGCTCTTTCTCGATCATATGCTCGGCGAGATGCGCGAAATGCCTGGGCAGCGTACGCGCTTCATGGCTGGCGCCGCGCGTCGTCACCGTGAAGCCGTAACGGCCCGGCCGGATCTTCACGGTCAGCGCCTCGCCACCGAACTCCGCCTCGATCATCCGGTCGCCGGGCGCATAGGCCATGGCGAGTTCCATCGCCTCACCATCGACCGAGACGTCGTCAAGATCGACATGGACGTCATGCGCGGTGCCGTTGATGTCCACGACCCAATCGGCCGGCGGGCGCAGCGGGCCGTCCAGCTGCCCCGAAACGCGCCGCGCGCGATCCGAATGGGCGGTCGCCGCGAACCCGGCAATCGCCGCCAGCCGTTTCGTCAACGTTTCGTCCGCCGGCGCGCCTTCGAAACCGTCCGGATATTCCTCGGCGATGAAATTGGTCGTGATCTCGCCCGATCGGAACCGCGGATGCTGCATCAGCGCCGACAGGAAATCGAGATTGTGGCCGAGTCCGTCGAGTTCGAACCGGTCGAGCGCGTCGATCTGCAGGTCGATCGCGGCCTCGCGGGTTTCGGCATAGGTGATGAGCTTGGCGATCATCGGGTCGTAGAACATCGACACCTCGCCGCCCTCGGCCACGCCGTCGTCGACCCGGACGCCCGCGCCTTCCTCGGGCGGATCGTAGCGCACGAGCCGGCCGATCGACGGCAGGAAGCCGCGATAGGGATCTTCGGCATAGACGCGGTTTTCGACCGACCAGCCGTTGAGCGCGATATCGTCCTGCGCGAAGGGCAGTTTCTCGCCCGCCGCGACGCGGATCATCTGTTCGACAAGATCGACGCCGGTGACGTTTTCGGTCACCGGATGCTCGACCTGGAGCCGCGTGTTCATCTCGAGAAAATAGAAGCTCTTGTCCGCGCCGACGATCAGCTCGACCGTACCGGCGCTGTGATAATCGACGGCGGCGGCCAGCGCGACGGCCTGCTCGCCCATCGCCTTGCGCATCTCGGGATCGACGAAGGGCGACGGCGCTTCCTCGACGACCTTCTGGTGACGGCGCTGGATCGAGCATTCGCGCTCGCCGAGATAGACGATGTTGCCATGTTTATCGCCGAGGACCTGGATCTCGATATGGCGCGGCTGTTCGATGAATTTCTCGATGAAGACGCGGTCGTCGCCGAAACTGGCGAGCCCCTCGCGCTTCGTCGCCTCGAAGCCTTCGCGGACATCCTGTTCGTTCCAGGCGAGGCGCATCCCCTTGCCGCCGCCGCCGGCCGAGGCCTTCATCATCACCGGATAACCGATCTCGGAGGAAATCTTCACCGCGTGTTCGGTATCGTCGATCTCGCCAACATGGCCGGGAACGACGCTGACGCCGGCCTTTTTCGCGAGCTTCTTCGATTCGATCTTGTCGCCCATCGCGGCGATCGCGCCGGGCGGCGGGCCGATAAAGACGATATCGTTGTCCGCGCACGCCTTGGCGAAACTCTCGCGCTCAGAGAGGAAGCCATAGCCCGGATGCACGGCCTCGGCGCCGGTTTCCTTGCACGCCTGGATGATCTTGTCGGCGAGCAGATAGCTTTCGGCCGCGGGCGGCGGCCCCAGATGCACGGCTTCGTCCGCCATCTCGACATGCGGCGAGCGCGCATCGGCGTCCGAATAGACGGCGACCGTCGCGATGCCCATCTTCTGGGCGCTGCGGATCACCCGGCACGCAATTTCGCCGCGATTGGCGATCAGGATTTTCTTGAACATTCGGCTATTGATCCTCGATCATCAGGTTGCGCAGCTCGGTCACGCGCTGGCGCGTCATACTCGTACGGCAGCCATGATAGAGCAACGGCTCGGCGCTGCCGCCGCGCATGTGGTAGGACCAGGCCGCGCAATGCTCGTCGCGCAGAACGATCCAGGCGCGCTGCGCTACGAGCAGCCGATCCGCCCCACTTGGCCGGCCGTCATTCATATCGTCATGGCTCAGATAGTTGCGCGCATAGGCAATCGCCTGTTCCCAGACTTGGTTGAGCTCGGCATCGGCCAGTTCATATTCCCAGGCGGCGCAGGCGTTCATCGGCTGTTGCGGGAGATTGCCCATATCCGCGCAGGTCTCGGCATTGGGCGTGAATTGCAGGGCGAGGAGGAGGAGGAGTGAACCGATCACTTATTTCCACCCGTCATTGCGAGGAGCGGAGCGACGAAGCAATCCAGGGCGGCTGGCGACGTCGCTTGAAGCTCTGGATTGGTTGACCTTCGGTCGCCTTCGGCCCGCTGCGCTCGCAATGACGGAAAGGGGATCATTCCGCCGCCTCCAGCGCCCCACCGCACCGCATCGGTTCTTCGCCCTCGAGCGGCACCAGCCCGAGCTTCTCGAACAGCGCGGCATCGGCATCGTCGCCGCGGTTGCCGGTGGTGAGCAGCTTGTCGCCGGTGAAGATGGAGTTGGCGCCGGCGAGGAAGCAGAGCGCCTGCACCCCCTCGCTCATGCTCTCGCGGCCGGCCGACAGCCGCACCATACTCTTGGGCATCGTAATCCGCGCGACGGCAACGGTGCGGACAAACTCCAGGTCATCGATTTTCGCCTCGGGCACATTGTGGAGCATGTCGCCGAGCACCGTGCCCTTGACCGGCACCAGCGCATTGACCGGCACGCTCTCGGGATGGCGCGGCAGGGTGGCTAATGCATGGAGGAAGCCGACCCGGTCCTCGCGCGTCTCGCCCATCCCGACGATCCCGC
Organism: Parasphingopyxis sp.; assembly: GCF_052168275.1. GTDB lineage: Bacteria > Pseudomonadota > Alphaproteobacteria > Sphingomonadales > Sphingomonadaceae > Parasphingopyxis. Next base: position 15,400 of record NZ_JBQLZM010000072.1, read on the forward strand.
CCGAACAAACGTTGATCCCGGCCTCGCGGACATTGGCGAGCGTCTCGATCCGCTCCCCGAAGGTCCGCGTCGAGATCACCTCTTCATAGCGTTCGGGCGAGGTATCGATATTGTGGTTGTAATAATCGAGACCGGCTTCGGCGAGCATCTCCGCCTGTTTCGGCGTCAGCATACCGAGCGTCATGCAGGTTTCCATGCCCATCTCGCGCACGCCCTTCACGATCTCGACGATCGCGGGCATGTCGCGGTCTTTCGGATTGCGCCACGCCGCGCCCATGCAGAAACGCTGCGACCCCGCATCCTTGGCCTGTGCCGCCAATTGCAGCACCTGGCGGACGTCCATCAGCTTGGTCGCCTCGACGCCGCTATCGGCGTGAACGGACTGCGAGCAATAGCCGCAATCCTCGGGGCAGCCGCCGGTCTTGATCGACAGCAGCGTGCAAAGCTGCACTTCGCCGGCCGCATGGTTTTCGCGATGGACGGTCTGCGCCCGCCACATCAACTCGTGAAACGGTAGGTCGAAGAGATCGGCGATCTCCTCGCGCGTCCAGTCGGTACGAATTTCGGTCACTCGGCGGCTTCCTCCAGCGGCGGCAGGTTATGGCCGAGCAGCTTGAGGACTTCGCCCGCCGCGTCAACCAGGTTGGTGCCGGGGCCGAATATCGCCTTCACCCCCGCTTCGCGCAGGAATTCGTAATCCTGCGCCGGGATCACCCCGCCGGCGATCACCTTGATGTCGGACCGCCCGGCTTCCTCGAGCTTCTGGATCAGCTCGGGGATCAGCGTCTTGTGGCCGGCGGCGAGGCTCGACGCGCCGACGACGTCGACATCCTTCTCCACCGCCCATTCGGCCGCTTCGCCCGGCGTCTGGAACAGCGGCCCGCTGACGATCTCGAAGCCGAGATCGGCAAAGGCGCTGGCGACGAGATTGGCGCCGCGGTCGTGCCCGTCCTGGCCCATCTTGGCGACCATCATGCGCGGCTTGCGCCCGAGCCGCCGCTCGACCGCATCGACGCCCTCGCCCGCGCGCAGCCAGCGCGGATCGTCGGCATGGGCGCCACCGTAAATGCCGCTGACCGGGGTCGGGACCGTATCGTAGCGGCCGAACGCGTCCTCCATCGCGGCGGA
>NZ_JBQLZM010000073.1:0-19823 GCF_052168275.1 Parasphingopyxis sp.
ACGAAACAGTCGAAATAATTGCCATTTATCGACGATATTCCGACGTTTGTCGTTACGAATCGGTTTATCGACATAATCCTACCGCCCGTCGAAACCTTGGCGACACGGCTGTATTGTTATTCTAACACACCCTGACCCGGGCGGTTCCGTCCGGGCCCGAATAACTGGTTCAGGAGTGTATTATGTTTGCCAATATCCCCTCGAAAGCCCGCCTCGTCATCGCGGCCTTCGCCCTTCCCGCCGCCGGCATGACGGTCATGGCCGCGCCCGCCAACGCCCAGTCCGAAGCGGACAGCATGAGCGCGCAGCAACGCGCCGAGGCCGTCGTCGCGGCGCTCAACGGCAGCAGCGGCGAACGGTCGCGCTGGGCGCGGGACAATCTGCTGTCGGACGGATCCTACCGGATGCGCCTCCAGGAGTTCAACCGGATCGCGCGCCGGACCGGCGAGCTCGAACTGCTCGAGGTCGCCGAGATCGACAACGGCATGGTGCTCCGCGTCCGCAACGGCGACGGCCGCACCCATGCGATCAGCGTCATCATGGACGATCGCCGGCCCGACAAGGTGCTCGGCATCGGGATGCGCGGCCTCTAGGCCCCGATCCCCGAAAGCTGCCCGGTCGCACTCCAGCGACCAAGACCAGCCGTCCGTCGCGCGTGCAATGGTGTCGCGCGCGCCGGGCGGCTGGCACGTTTTTGGCCGCGACTTTGCGGCTCGGGACCGCTACGTTCCGTCCCCTACCATTCGGAAACGGCAGGGGAATGCGACGTGCGGACATATCGGATCGGAATCGGTGCGGGCGCGATAGCGCTGCTGGCAGCGGCATGTGCGCCCATGGAGGCCCCGGCGCCCGCGTCGGCGTCCGATCCGGCCGCCGTCCATCAGCGATTGCTGACCCTCGACACCCATCTCGATACGCCGCTCCATTTCATGCGGCCCGGCTGGAGCATCGCCGACCGCCACGATTTCGTCACCGACAACAGCCAGGTCGACCTGCCGCGGATGATCGAAGGCGGGCTCGACGGCGGCTTTTTCGTGATCTGGACGCCGCAGGGCGAACTGACCCAGCAAGGCTATGCGAACGCCGCCGCGATGGCCGAGGCGCGGCAGCAATCGATCCTCGCGATGATCGCCGCCAATCCCGAGACCGTTGAGCGGGCCGACCGGGCCGACGACGCGGCGCGGATCGCCGCGACCGGCCGCCGCTTCGTCTATCAGAGCATCGAGAACAGCTATCCGCTCGGCGAGGATATCGGCGCGCTCCAGCGATTCTACGACAATGGCGTGCGGATGGTGGGCCCCGTCCATTCGGCGACCAACCAGTTCTCCGACAGCGCGACGGGCGAGGAACGCTGGGGCGGCCTCAGCCCGCTCGGCCGCGAACTCCTTGCCGAGATGAACCGGCTCGGCATCATCCCGGACGGCTCGCACGCCTCGGACGCGGCATTCGACCAGATGGTCGAGCTTTCGGCGACGCCGATCATCCTCTCCCATTCCGGCCCCAAGGCCGCGCACGACCATCCGCGCAATATCGACGATGCGCGTATCCGGCGTCTGGCGGAGACCGGCGGCGTGATTGCGGTCAACAGCATCTATCTCGCCCCGCGCAGCGACGGGCCCGAATGGCAGGAGATGAGCAGCCGCTTCATGGAGATGTTCTCCGAATCGCGCGAAGTGCAGCAGGCCTATGTGCGCGACCTGCGCGCGCTCGAAGCCGTCACGCCGCGCGAGGACGCCGATTTCGAGATGTTCATGGCCAGCCTCCTGCATCTGATCGATGTCGCCGGCGTCGACCATGTCGCGTTCGGCGCGGACTGGGACGGCGGCGGGGGCGTCGAGAATATGCGCGACATCACCGCGCTGCCGATGATCACCGCCCGCCTGCTCGCCGCCGGCCATGGCGAGGAGGATCTGGGCAAGATGTGGAGCGGCAATGTCCTGCGGCTCCTGCGTCAGGCCGAAGCCCATGCCGCGGCCGTGAGCGGTTAGACGCCCTGTCCCCGTGCCTGAACGCCTGTAAAAGGCGAGGATGAGCGCGACCGTACCCGCCGAGGACACCGCGAGCTGGCGCGAGACGCTGGCCGGTGGCCGGTGGCCGGCCTTCGCCCTGATCATGCTCGGCATCTGGCTGATGGCGGCCGATGCGCTGGTGACGACGACGATCATGCCCAGCGTCGGGCGCGATCTCGACGGCTATGCCTGGTTCGGCTGGGCGACGTCCGGCTATCTGGTCGGCGTGGTTGCGGCGGCCTCCTGCGCCGGCTGGCTGTCCGACCGGATCGGCCTCAGGCCCGCGATGATCGGCTCGGGCATCCTGCTCGCCATCGGCTGCGCGGTCAGCGCATTGGGACCCGACATGCCGGTCTTCGTCGCCGGGCGCATGGTGCAGGGTCTGGGCGCCGGCTGGGTCGCGGGTTTCTGTTACGTCACGATCAACCTCGTCTTCGAGGAACGCTATCTGGTCCGCGTCTTCGCCGCCGCGACGAGCATATGGGGCGTCGCCACCTTTATCGGCCCGCTGGTGGGCGGCCTCTTCGCCGATGCGGGAAACTGGCGCGGCGTCTTCTGGCTGTTCGCAGCCCAGGCGATCCTGTTCGCCATCGCCGCCGGCCGCCTCGTCCCCGCCCGCGAGCGGAAACCCGGCGCGGGCGGGCTGCCCTGGCTCCAGATCGCCCTGATCGTCCTTGGCGTCAGTGCGCTCTCGATCGCGGGCGTCGTCGAACGGGGCCCCATCCAGCTGCTCCTCATACCGGCCGGGATTCTCCTGCTCGCCGCCGCGGTCGTCGTCGACCGCCGGGCCCGCGAAAGGCTGCTGCCGCGCAATGCGGCGCGGTTCGGAACGCTGATCGGCGCGGCCTATGCCACCTATTTCCTGCTGCTTGCCGGCGAGGTCGGCTTCGCGATCTACGCGCCCGCCATCCTCCAGTTCACCAACGGCCTCAGCGCGACCCAAGCCGGCTATGTCGTCGCCATCGAGGCACTCGCATGGACCGCCGCGGCGCTGGCCGTGGCCGGATCGGGCGCGGTCTGGCGACGGCGCTGGATCGTCATCGGCGCGGCCTGCGTCCCGGCATCGCTGGTCCTGCTCAGCCTCGTACTGGCGAGCGGCATGCTGGTGCTCGTCATCGTCGGCGGCGCGCTGCTCGGCGCCGGGTTCGGCCTCTCCTACAGTTTCATCAGCCGCGCGGTGATGGCCTCGCTCGACGAGGACGAACGGGCGACGGGATCGGCGGGAATCGGCGCGGTGCGCGATGCGGGCGCGGCCACCGGCGCCGCCGTAGCCGGAATCGCGGCCAACCTGACGGGCTTCGCCCAGGGGCCGACGGCGGAAAGCGTCGCTCTGGCGGGTTTCTGGGTCTGCGCGATCGGCGTGCCGCTGGCGCTGCTGGGCCTGCTCGCCGCCAGCCGGCTCGCCCGGATCGCGGCCCCTTGATTAGCCGGTGCGCGCCCGGCAAATAGGGGCCATGGTTCGCTTTTCGTTCTCCGGGCACGATCTCGTCGCCCTGCCGCAGGCCGCCTTGTTCTGGCCCGCGCGCAAGGCGCTGCTCGTCGCCGATCTCCATTTCGAAAAGGCGAGCTGGTTCGCGCGGTTCGGGCAGATGCTGCCGCCCTATGACAGCGAGGCGACGCTGGCCGATCTCGAAGCGCTGGTCGCCGCCACGGACGCGCGCGAACTCTGGTGCCTCGGCGACAGTTTCCACGACAGCGCGGGCAGCGAGCGGCTGTCGGCAAGCGCGCGCGCCAAGCTTTCGGCGCTGACCGAGCGGCTGGACTGGACATGGATCACCGGCAACCATGACAGCGCGCTCGACGCGGACTGCGGCGGCCGGATCGCCGAGGAAGCCGAGGTCGACGGGCTGATGCTGCGCCACGAGGCCGACGCCGGCGACCCGCGCCCCGAACTTTCCGGCCATTTCCATCCGAAGCTGCGCATCCGCGTGCGCGGCAAAGGCGTGTCGCGCCGCTGCTTCGTCGCCACGACGCGCAAGCTGATCCTGCCGGCCTTCGGCGCGCTGACCGGCGGGCTCGACGCCGGGCATCCCGAGATCGTCCGCGCGGTCGGCCCGGAAGCCGAAGCGCTGATACCCGTCAACGACCGGCTGCTGCGCTTTCCGCTCGCGGCTTAGTTCTGTCAGAATTTCCCTATCGGGAAATCGCCAGGTCGAGTCTGACAAACTACGCCTCCGGATCCGGCCCGATCATGAACCAGGACAACAAGGCGGCCAGCGTCGCCCAGCTTGCCGCGACGAGCAGCGAGACCGAATGGGCGCGGGCGAAACGCGCTTCGACGGCGGCATGGGCCGCGGCGCCCGTGTCGGGAAACTGGCCGAATTCGAGCCCCTGCCCGCCGCCGGCGAACACCGTCGCGCTGACCGCGCCGATGATCGCGATCGCGAACAGACCGGCGATCCGGCTCGCCGCGTTGTTGACGCCCGAGGCGGTGCCCGTCTGGCTGTCGGGCGCGCTGTTCATCACCATCGTGGTGAGCGGCGAGACGACGAAGGACATGCCGATCGCGAGCAGGACCAGCGGCCCGACGACGCCGACCCAATAACCGAACGCGGTGAACGACATCCAGACGATCGCCGCCGCCACGATCGCCGAACCGGCGGTCAGGAAGAGCCGCGGCCCATGATCGTCGGCGAGCCCCGCCATCGGCCGCGACAGCAGTCCGATGATCACGCCCAGGGGCAGCATGGTCAGCCCGACCTCGGTCGCGCTCAGGCCCCGCCGGCCGATCAGGTCGAACGGCAGCAGGAACAGCACGCCGCCCAGCGCGCCGTAGAGGCACAGCGTCATCGCATTGGCGCCGGCGAAGCGGCGGTTGGCGAACAGTTTCGGCGGCATCAGCGCGTTGCGGGCGCTGCGTTCGGAGAGGACGAACAGGATTACCAGCACCGCGCCGCCGCCGATCAGCCCGAGCGGCCGGGCCGTCGCGCCCTGGTCCGACAGGGATGTCAGCCCCAGGGTCAGCATGCCGAAGCCGAGCGCGGCGAGGATCGCGCCCCGCCAGTCGAGCGGCCCCGTTTCCTCCTCGTTCCGGCTTTCCGGCACGTAGCGCAGCGCGAGGAACAGCGCGGCGAGCGCGAAGGGCGGCGCGATCCAGAAGGCGGCCCGCCAGCCGGTCGCATCGAGCAGCACGCCGCCGAGCGACGGGCCGATGGCCGTGGTCAGGGCCGACACCGAGGCCCAGAGGCCGATGGCGCGGCCGCGTATCTCCTTGGGGAAGGAGGCGGCGATGATCGCAAGACTCTGCGGCACCATCAGCGCCGCGCCGATTCCCTGCACGATCCGCCCGGCGATCAGCAGCTCGCTCGTCGGCGCGAAGCCGCAGGCGATGGAGGCGAGCGTGAAGATGGCGATCCCGATCACGAAGACCCGCCGCCGCCCATAGCGATCCCCGGCCCCGCCACCGATCAGGATCAGCGCGCCGAGAAACAGCGTGTAGCCGTTCGAGATCCATTGCAGCGCGCCGTAGCTCGCGCCGAGATCGCGCTGGATCAGCGGCAGCGCGATGAGAATGATCGACCCGGTGACCGAGGCGATCGCCGACGCCATGATCGTCGCCGCGAGGACGAAGGGCCGCGCCGCTTCCTCGCACGGAGCGTCGGCGCCGCGTTCCCACTCGGCGCATTCGGGGCGGTCATGGAGCGATTCCATGGGCATGAGGCTTGGGGGGAACGGCGCGGGGAAGCAAGCACGGTTGGGGGGATTTGATTGTCGGAAACTTTCTAGCGACAGGTCGCGGTACGGGGGTTCTTTGGTCAGAATTTCCCTATCGGGAAATTCTGACAAACGAAAACCCGGTGCCGCGATCCTGCTACAGCAGGATTCTGACTAATCAGGCCGCCGGCGTGCTCGTGAACATCCGGGGGAAGGTCTCGCGCAGATCCTCCACCTTCTCGACATCATGGGCGAGAATGTAGGGGTGGCGCGGATTCCGGTTCATGAAATCCTGGTGATAGTCCTCGGCGCGATAGAAGGTGCCGCTTTCGATCCGCGTCGCGATCGGCCGCGGGAAACGGCCCGATTCGTCGAGCAGCGCGATATAGCGTCGCGAGACGCTGCGCTGGGCGGCGCTCTGCGGGAAGATCGCCGAGCGGTAATCGGGGCCGACATCCGGTCCCTGGCGGTTCACCTGGGTCGGATCGTGCGCGACCGAGAAATAGATGCGCAGCAGCTCGCCATAGGTGACGACGTTCGGATCGTAGACGATGCGCACGGCTTCGGCATGGCCCGTCCGGCCCGTGCCGACCTGGCGATAGGTCGCGGTCTCGGCGCTGCCGCCGGCATAGCCGGAGGTCACGCTGCGCACGCCGCGCACATGCTGGAACACGGCCTCCATGCCCCAGAAACAGCCGCCGGCGAACACCGCGACCTGGTTACCCTCCGTCACCACGACATTTGTGGCAGGTGGTGGAATCGGAACGGCCGCTTCCACCGATTGCCGGGCGCCGGGGAGCGAAATGGCCGCGATCGCCGCGACAACCGCGCCGCCGCCGACCGCGAACGATACGAGCTTCTTCACGATCATGCGTCTAGCTCCTCGCCGGAACGAAATCCATCGCCACGCCATTGATGCAATAGCGCAGCCCGGTCGGGCGCGGGCCGTCGCGGAACACATGGCCGAGATGGCCGCCGCAATCGGCGCAATGGACTTCGGTGCGGGTCATGCCCAGCGTCGTATCGACGCTGGTTCCGATCGCGCCATCGAGCGGGCGATAGAAGCTCGGCCAGCCGGTCCGGCTGTCGAACTTGGTCGCCGAACTGAAGAGCCGATTGCCGCAGCCCGCGCAGGTGAAGGTGCCGCGGCGATCCTCATCGTCGAGCGGGCTCGAATAAGGCCGTTCGGTGCCATGGCCGCGCAGGATGCGGAATTCGTCCGGCGTCAGCCGTTCGCGCCACTGCGCGTCGGTGTAGCGGACCGGGAAATTGCCGCGGTTGGTGGCGTCCGCCCGGCCGTTGCAGCCGGCCAGCGTCGCCAGAGCGCCGATGGCGCCGCCGGTCAGGATGGTTCGTCGATCTATCGTCATGCGCATCACCTCAAATCTGGACCCGATATCGTGCCAACCGGCTGAACCGGGCCTGAAATCGGGTTTACACGCCTCACTCCCCCGTTCGAAGGCGCGATGCGTTTCGTTACAGAAACAGCCGAAATCCGTTTGCATTTGGGTCGCGAAGCGGCTTTTGTGCAGTGCAATGCAACACAGATTTTCTCCATCACGGCAATGAGCGGTATCGATTTCAAGAAAATCGGCCTGGTCGGCGCGGGACTGATCGGCGGTTCCATCGCCGCGCGGCTGGCGCGTACGCTGCCCGACACGGTGCTCCTCCTCCATGATGCAAGTCCGGGCAACGCCGCCTATGTCGCGGAACGGCATCCCAGGGGCAAGCGCGTCAGCGGGATCGACGCGCTTGCCGCGTGCGACGCGATTTTCGTGGCGACTCCCGTCGCGACGATCGCCGAACAGGTCGTGGCACTGCTCGCCCAACCCGGCAGCCGCGCGCTGGTCATCGATACCGGATCGGCCAAACAGGCGATCATCGCGGCGGTCGCGGCCTCCGGCGCCGATGCCGGGCGCTTCGTTCCCGGTCATCCGCTGGCCGGCGGCATTTCGGCCGGGCCCGGCCGGGCCAGCGGCGATATCGTCACGACCCGGCCCTTCGTCCTGACCCCGACCGAGCGCACCGACCCGGACGCGCTGGCGCATGCCAAGACGCTGCTCGAATGGCTCGGCGCCGAAGTCGTCGAGATGGCGCCGGACGCGCATGACCGGCTGCTCGCGCTCGGATCGCATCTGCCGCACCTGATCGCCTATGCGCTGGCCGGACTCGGCACCGAGGAGCCCGGCGACCTGCTGCCGGCCTCCTATCGGGGGATCGCAGCCTTCGCCGGATCGGACGCGCAAATGTGGTCGGATATCTTTCGCGCCAACACTGCGGAGCTCAAGAGCGTGCTCGCGGATTTCAAAAAACGGCTTGATCTGATCGCCGCCATGGCCGACGAGCCTGTGCCCGGAATCCTGCTGGAGACGCTAAGCGATGCAAAGGCCCGGGTCGATGCTCTGGAGAATGAGGAATGACGGCAGACACAATCGCCTATCTGGGCTCGCCCGGCACTTATAGCTATCAGGCGGCGATCGGCATGTTTCCGGACGCCGAGCATGTCGGCCTCAGAACCTTCGGCGAGATCATGGAAACGGTCGAGGCGGGCGAGCACAAGACCGCGGTCATTCCCATCGAGAATTCGACGAGCGGCCGCATTCCCGACGTGCATCGCCTGATGCTTTCGACCGAGATGGCGATCGTTCAGGAACATATGCAGCGGATCGAGCACTGCCTGATCCAGGCGCATTCGGGGCCGCAACCGGTTTCAGAGCCCGGCAGCATCACGCGCATCCTCAGCCATCGCCAGGGCTTCCTCCAGAGCTCGGGCTTTATCGAGGCGCATTGCAGGGATGCCGAACAGGTCGAGACGGTCGACACCGCAAGCGCGGTCAAGCAGGTGACCGAACTCGGCGATCCGCATGTCGCGGCGATCGGCTCCTCGGTCGCCGCCCAAGTGTTCGGCGGCGTCGTGATCGAGCGCGATATCGCCGACCAGAAGAACAACTATACCCGCTTCCTGGCACTCGAAAAACCGGCGCTCGACCCCGATTATGCGGGTGCGAACATCACGACGCTGATCTTCCAGATCGACCACCAGCCCGGCGCGCTGATCGAGGCGCTGGCGGTGTTCCGCGACGCGGGCATCAACATCACGACGCTCGAGACCTATACGATCTCCGAAGAGACCGCGCTGCCGACCTTCTACATCGATATCGGCGGCGGCCTGGAGGAAGAGGCCGTCCAGGCCGCGCTCCGCGCGCTCGAGGAAAAAGTCCGCTACGTGAAGCTGCTCGGCAGCTACGTCGCGAGCGACGTCCGCAACGCCAATTCGGGTTTCCTGCCCGTCAAATCGGTCAATCCGTAAGGAAGAAAAATGTTCGACAATGCCGTCGCCCGCCCGATCGACCAGATCATCGCCGTCAGCCGCGCCTATCAGGCCGATCCGCGCGACGACAAAGTCGATTTCGGGATCGGCGTCTACAAGGACGAAACCGGCCTGACGCCGGTCATGCGCGCGGTGAAGGCCGCTGAACAGATGTTGATCGATACGCAGACGACCAAGACCTATGTCGGCGTCGGCGGCGACCAGACGTTCGTCGAGCTGTTGGCCAGCGAAGTGCTGCCCGATCACGCCTATGGCACCGACATGATCGGCATCCAGTCGATCGGCGGTTCGGGCGCTGTGCGGGTGCTGGCGGAACTCGCGCAGAGCCTGAACCCGGACGCCCGTTTCTGGCTGCCGGACCCGACATGGCCCAACCATCAGGCGATCTTCGGCGCGGTCGGCGTGGCGATGACGACCTATCCCCATCCCAAATTCACCGCGGAACCCGATATCGACGCGATCCTCGCGGCGCTCGACGCCGCATCGCCCGGCGATGTCGTCGTCATCCATGGCGGCTGCCACAACCCGACCGGCATCGATCCCGCGCCCGAGGATCTCGCCCGGCTCGCCGAGGGGGTGGTCGCGCGCGGGCTGATTCCGTTCGTCGATTCCGCCTATCTCGGTTTCGGCAAGGGCTGGGAGGAAGATGCGGCGCGGGTGGCGATCATCGCGGAACGCGCGCCGGAGATGCTGCTCGCGCTCAGCTGCTCGAAGAATTTCGGCATCTATCGCGAACGCACGGGCGCCGCGCTGCTCGTCGGCAAGGGCCATCCCGATCTCGGCGCCGCGAATTCGGCGCTGCTCTCGCTGGCCCGCGCCAACTATTCGATGCCGCCCGACCATGGCGCGAGCGTCGTCCGCACGATCTTCGAGAACCCGGACCTCAAGGCCGACTGGCAGGCGGAGCTCAAGGAAATCCGTGAACGCATCAACGGCAACCGGACGGCCCTCGCCCTGGCGCTGGCCCGGGCGCGGCAGGATCGCGACTGGACCTATATCGACAAGGGGTTCGGCATGTTCTCGCTGATCGACGTAACGCCCGAGGCGGCGGTCACGCTGCGCAAGGAACAGGGCGTCTATATCATTCCCGACGGACGGATGAACGTCGCCGGCATCGATATCACCAAGATCGACGAGATCGCCGCCAAACTCGTGACGGCTTTATAGGAGCGGATATATGGCCTCGCTTCCCAATGTCCCCAACCTGTTTCTCGACAGCGAGAAGGCGGAGTTCGACCGGGCGGTCGAAGATATCGCATCGGGCGAAGCGAGCGTGTTCGCGCTGCGCTGCCGCAACCTCCCGCCAAGCGCCGAGCTGACCGAAACCCTGGCAACGGCGTTTCTCTTTACGAACGCGATCCTGATGGCGCGCTCGCAGCGCAAGATCGTCAAGCTCGTCACGCTCGACGTCGCCGACGAGGCGCTGCGCTACAGCTATGCCAACAGTTTCCGAGCGCTGTTCGACAGCGAGTTTTCAAGCCTCGACAATGTCGAGCGCTGGCATGGCTATCTCGAGGCGCGTCAGCATATCGCGGTCGGCGCGCTCGAGGACACGCAAAAGGCGATCCAGTTTTTCCGCCATGCCGGGATCAGCCGCTCGGCCAGTGCGCTCCACCGCGCGGATGTCTTTATGGGCATGGAGGACGTTCCGGCGACCGACGACGCCGGCGGACAGTTCACCTTCGATGACGGCAATATCTACGCGCCGAAACTGGTCGGCGCGCGGAGCAACACCGCGGTCGCGCTGAAAAGCGTGTTCCTGGCAGACGGGGTGAAGGTCCGCACCGGACGGCGCGGACAGAATGTCGTGATCGAACTCGATTGCGCGCGCGCGAACGACGGCGTCCGCGAGTGGCTCGCGCATATCGAACGCATCCTGGCGCTCGATTTCTACCGGCTCGGCGTCTAGGCGAGCCGCGCCTTTATCAGGCCGCGCACGGCGTTGCCGATCAGGAAACCGTCGGCCAGATCGGCGCGGGTCAGATCGCCCTCGACGGCGCGCCCCTCTTCGATCAGCGTTTCGCGCAGGATGCCTGGCAGCAGCCCGCGCGATCGCGGCGGGGTGAGCAGCCTGCCGTCGCGTTCGACGAACAGGTTGGTGAAACAGCCCTCGGTGAGAAAGCCGTCCGCGTCTTCGAGAAGGGTCTCGAACGTATTGCCGCCGACAAAGACCGCGTCATAGACCGACCGCGCCGTCGTCTTGTGGTTGAGCCGGAAGTCCTGCGCGTCGGCGGCGCGCGGCGCGGTCGCGACGGAGACCGGCGCGTCGGGACCGTCCGGCACCGGTCGAATCTCGATCGCGATCCGCCCGTGCCGGGACAGCAACAGCCGGACCCTGGAGGGCGCGCTGACCCGGAACGTCGCGGCCTGCAACTCGTTGCGCGCCGCGTGCCGGTCGAATGCGAAGCCCAGGGTCCGGGCGCTCGCCTTCATCCGGGCCAGATGCTTTTCGAGCCATTCGATGCCCTCCACCGGATCGAAGCGCATCGTCTCGATCAGATCGAACCGCGGCTGCCCTTCAGTCACAAAGGCCCCCTTGGCCAGGCATTCGCGCCATTCGTCCCCCGCTCGGCTGTCCGCGACGATTCCCGAACCGAGGCCGAGCGTCGCACTGGTCGCACCATCTTCAAGGACCAGCGTGCGAATGGCAACGTTGAACGCGGCATCGCCCTCCGGATCGATCCAGCCGATCGAACCGGTATAGGGTCCGCGCGGGGCGCCCTCGAGTTCGTCGATAATCTCCATCGCCCGGATTTTCGGCGCGCCGGTGATCGATCCGCACGGATAGATGGCGCGGACGAGATCGAGCGCCGAGCGCCCGTCTGCGATATCGGCCGTTACCGTCGAGGTCATCTGGTGGACGGTCGGGTAGGATTCGACGTGGAAGAGCGAGGGAACGGCCACCGTCCCCGGCGCCGCCGCCCGGCTCAGATCGTTGCGGAGCAGATCGACGATCATCAGGTTTTCGGCGCGCTGTTTCGGATCGGACTGCAACGCGTCGCGCGCGGCGGCATCGGCATCCGGATCGGCATGCCGGACCGCCGTGCCCTTCATCGGCCGCGCCGTGATCCGGCCATCGGCCAGCGAGAAGAAGAGTTCGGGCGACAGCGACAGCAGCCAGTGCGCCCCCGTCCAGACGACACCCCCATAGCCGGCCAGCGATCCGGAACGCAGCCGCGCATAGACGGCAAGCGGGTGTCCGGCCAGCTTCACATCGCAGCCGAAGGTCAGGTTGGTCTGGTAGATATCGCCGGCGGCGATGAACCCTTGCGCCCGTTCGAAGGCCTTCTCGTAACCGCTTTGCGTGATCCGCGGTTCCGGCACCCCCGCCCAGCCGCCGGAGGGATCCGGCAGCAGCGCCGGGATCCCCTCGGCGGCAATACGCTCCATCCGTTCGAACAGCCCGAACCAGAGCAGCGGCGGCGCGCCATCCTCCGGCTCCCGGCGCAGCACCGCGAGCCGGTTTTCCAGCGCGTGCCCCGCCTCATAGGTCATGAACCCGGCGGCATGCAGCCCGTCGGCGCGCGCCGCTTCCAGCCGGTCGAGCGCGTCATCCAGTCTATCGTGAGCCCGAACCTCGATCGTCGCAACCGGATCGGCAAACAGCCGCGCGTCCGCGCCGTCGGCGCGGGCATCGTCGAGCAGCACGAACGGCGTGGCGGTGGAAATCGCGTCGGTCACCCTCGCCCCATGCCAAGCCTTGGCGCACTTCGCCAGTTGCAAGCGCGCGGTGCAATTGCCATGTCACCGCGCATGACCGACACCGCTCCCCTCAAGGCGGCGATCATTCCGGTGACGCCGCTCCAGCAGAACAGCACCCTGATCTGGTGCACCAAGACGATGCGCGGGGCCTTTACCGACCCGGGCGGCGATCTCGACAAGCTCAAGGCTGCCGCCAAGCAGATGGGGGTGACCATCGAAAAGCTGCTCGTCACCCATGGCCATCTCGACCATTGCGGCCAGACCAAGATCCTCGCCGACGAGCTCGGCGTGCCGATCGAGGGGCCGCACGAAGCGGACCGGTTCTGGATTTCCCGGCTCGAGGATGACGGGCGGAAATGGGGCTTCGCCGGCAAGACGTTCGAACCCGATCGTTGGCTCGACGACGGCGACCGGGTGACGGTCGGGGAACTGACCCTCGACGTCTATCACTGCCCCGGCCACACACCCGGCCATATCGTCTTCCATCATCCCGAATCGAAATTCGCGATCGTCGGCGATGTGCTGTTCCAGGGCTCGATCGGCCGGACCGACTTCCCGATGAGCAACCATCAGGATCTGATCGACGCGATCACGCAGAAGCTCTGGCCGTTGGGCGACGATACCGCGTTCGTGCCGGGCCATGGCCCGATGTCGACCTTCGGCCGGGAACGCCAGACCAACGGCTTCGTCGCGGACCGGATCTTGGCATCCGCCTGACGGACGCGCCCAAATGTGCTTTTCGATCAGGCGTTAACCGAAGTCGTCGTCTCGAAGCCGATGAAGGAGGCGCCCGAATAGGCGATCACGAGCGCGTAGATCGCGAGGCCCAGCAATGTGAGCATCGTCGACAGGATGCCGAACATGCGCAGCTTGTCGTTTCCGTCCATCCCGAACGCATGGGCGATCCGGCCGAGTATATAGAGAATAGCGGCGCCCCACAGCCAGAGGCTGGCGCCCCAGGCCAGCTCGACCAGTGCCAGCAGGATCAGGAAGAAGGGCGTGTATTCGGCGAAATTGGCATGGGCGCGCATCCGGCGGGTCAGCATCTCGTTGCCGCCGTCGCCGACCGAAACCTTTTCCGCCGTCCGCACGCGGCCGACGCGCACCGCGAGCCAGATATTGAGCAGTGCCGCGGCGGCGGCGATTATCAACGTGATTTCTAGTTTCATGGCGATCCTCTCATCCTGTCGCCCGGGCCCTCGCATGCGCTCACAAAGGTTGCAAGCGCGCACGAATTCGCTATATGCGCCCGACTTCACCGCTTATCGGCTCGGGATCATGCGGCAGCCTTGATGGCCGCCGGAGAAGCTCGTAATGCCGGTGGCGACAGAGTTTTTTGGCAATTGCTAGCAAACAAGGTGCCGACATGGCCGTTCCGAAGAGAAAAGTATCGCCCTCCCGCCGTGGCAATCGCCGCGCGCATGATGCGCTGAAGGCCGAAGCCTTTGGCGAATGTCCCAATTGCGGGGAACTGAAACGCCCGCATCACATGTGCAACGCGTGTGGCTTTTACAACGGTCGCGAGATTCTCGACGAAGAGCATCTGAGCAAAGGCCGGAGATAACCGGATGAGCCGCGCGCCGCGGATCGCCATCGATGCGATGGGCGGCGATGTGGGTGCGGAAGTCATGGTCGCGGGTGCGGCCGCCTCGCGCTCGGATTTTCCCGAGCTCCGCTTCCTGTTCTTCGGCGATGAAACCGCGATTCGCGCGGAAATCGCGAAACACAAATCGCTGTCCGACAATGTCGAGGTGATCCATACCGACGGCGTGATCGCCGGCGAGGACAAGCCGAGCCAGGCGCTGCGGCGGTCCAAGGATTCCTCGATGGGCCTCGCTATCGCCGCGGTGAAGGAGGGCAACGCCGAAGCGGCGCTTTCGGCCGGCAATACCGGCGCCCTGATGGCGATCGCGAAGGTCGCGTTGCGGACGATGGAAGGTATCGAGCGCCCGGCCATCTCGGCGCTGCTGCCGACGCTCGGCAAGACCGACGTCGTCATGCTCGATCTCGGCGCCAACGCCGAATGCGATGCCGAAAACCTGGTCCAGTTCGCGGTCATGGGCGCGGCCTATGCGCGCACCGTGCTCGATATACCGCGTCCCCGGACGGCATTGCTCAATATCGGCACCGAAGAGCTGAAAGGCACGGGCATATTGCAGGATGCGGCCGCCCGTCTGCGCGCGGCCGATGCGCTGCCGCTCGAATTCACCGGCTTTATCGAGGGCGACCGGCTATCGCGCGGCCATGTCGACGTGATCGTGACCGACGGCTTTTCCGGCAATATCGCGCTCAAGACGATCGAGGGGACGGCGCGATTCGTCGCCGATCTCATCCGCAACGCCTTCACCAGTTCGCTGCGTTCGAAATTCGGCTTTCTGCTGTCGCGCCCCGCGGCCAACCTGCTGCGCCGCACGCTCGATCCGAACAATCACAATGGCGGCGTCTTTCTCGGGCTCAACGGCCTGGTCGTCAAAAGTCATGGCGGCGCGGATGCCAATGGCGTACGCAACGCGATCAGCGTGGCGGCGAAGATGGCGATGGCCGACATCACCCGCAAGATTGCGCGGGACCTGGAAAATTTCCCCAAAGACGCGATCGAGGACGCTGCCGAATGACGATGAGATCGGCGATACTGGGGACGGGATCGGCCCTTCCCGCCCGGCGGGTCAGCAACGATGAACTGGCCGAGACCGTCGATACGTCCGACGAGTGGATCGTCGAACGCACCGGCATCCGCTTCCGCCACATCGCCGGCGAGGACGAAACGACCGCAAGTTTGGGGACGGCCGCGGCGCAGAAGGCGCTCGACGATGCCGGTCTCGACGCCGGCGAGATCGACCTGATCGTCCTCGCGACGTCGACGCCCGATCAGACCTTCCCCGCCTCGGCGACGATCATCCAGACCAATCTCGGCATCGACGACTGCGTCGCCTTCGACGTCCAGGCCGTGTGCTCGGGCTTTCTCTATGCCCTGAGCGTGGCCGACAACATGATTCGCGGCGGCAGCGCGCGCAAGGCGATCGTCATCGGATCGGAAACGTTCAGCCGCATTCTCGACTGGGAGGATCGCGGGACCTGCGTTCTGTTCGGCGACGGAGCCGGCGCGGTCGTGCTTGGCGCGGAAGAGAGCGAGCGCGGGATACTCTCCTCGAAACTGCATGCGGACGGCCGGCACAACCAGCTGCTCTATGTGGATGGCGGGCCGTCAACGACCGGAACGGTCGGCAAGCTGCGCATGAAGGGCCGCGAAGTTTTCCGCCATGCGGTGGTCAACCTCGCCAGCGTCCTCCACGAAGCGCTGGACGAAGCCGGGCTGGCGACCGCCGATATCGACTGGATCGTGCCGCATCAGGCCAATCGCCGGATTCTCGACGCAACCGCGAAGAAGCTCGGCCTGCCGGCGGACAAGGTGGTGATCACCGTCGATCAACATGCCAACACCTCGGCGGCGTCGGTTCCGCTGGCGCTCGACACCGCGATCCGCGACGGGCGGATCAAGCGCGGCGACGTGCTCGCCCTCGAAGCGATGGGCGGCGGCTTCACCTGGGGGGCGTCGATCGTTCGCTATTGATGGGAGATTTGCCCGATCGCGATCGCTAAGATATGGAATAAACGATAAAAACGATATTGGGGGGTTGCTTATGAGCGACGCAGGAACATTGACCCGGGCCGATCTGGCCGACTCCGTCCATGAAACACTGGGCCTTTCGCGCGCGGATTCGGCGCAGCTCGTCGAATCGGTGCTGGCGCATATGTGCGACGCGCTATCCGATGGCGAGAATGTGAAGATATCGGGCTTCGGCAGTTTCGTTCTGCGGGACAAGGGCGAACGGATCGGCCGTAATCCGAAAACGGGCGTCGAAGTGCCGATCGCGCCGCGCCGCGTGCTGACCTTCCGCGCCAGCCAGTCGATGCGGGAAACGATCGCCCAGGGAGCCTGAACCGGGACCAGATGGCCAAGGACGCGGACGCCTTTCGCACGATCGGAGAACTATCCAGCGAGCTTGGCGTCGCGCAGCATATCCTGCGCTACTGGGAAACCCGTTTTCCCCAGCTCCAGCCGCTCAAGCGCGCGGGCAACCGCCGCTACTACCGGCCGGCGGACGTCGCGCTGGTCGAGCGCATCAACCGGCTGCTCAACGAAGACGGTTATACGATCCGCGGCGTGCAGAAGGTTCTGGCCGGCAAGTCGGAAGAGCGCGATGGTGGCGGGCGACCGGAAAGCGATGCGAGGCCGACACTGCCGCCCGAGCTGCTGACCGAGCTGAAGCGGCTGCGCGCCGATCTCGCCGCCGCGCTGGAACGCTGACCGGGATCAGGCCGCCGCCAGCGCCTCGGCGATCAGCTTGCGGACATTGGCGATGCCGTAGAGGGCCGCAAAGCTGCCCATGCGCGGCCCCTGGCTCGTGCCGAGCAGCGTTTCGTACAATGCCTTGAACCAGTCGCGCAGCGGCTCGAATCCGTGCCGCTTGCCGATCTCGAACACCGCATTCTGAATCGCTTCCGCATCGGCGTCTTCGGGCATCGCCGCCAGCGCATCGTCGAGATCGCGCAACGCCGCCGCCTCGCGTTCATCCGGCACCCGCCGCTCCAGCGTGTCGGCGACGAAATCGCGAAAATAGGCGAGCGCATGGCCGATCAGGGCATCAAGCTCTGGATGGCTTTCGGGACTCGCCTCGGGCGCATAGCGCCGGACGAATCCCCAGATCAGGTCCTTGTCATCGGTACTCGCGACTCCGACCAAGTTGAGCAGCAGCGCGAAGCTGATCGGCATGTGCGACGCGGGCGGGTTGCCGGCATGGACGTGATGCACGGGATTGGGCAGCCGTTGTTCGATCGGCTGGTCCGGATAAGCGGCGAGAAAGCGGTGATATTCGTCCACCGCCTTGGGGATTATCCCGAAGCTCAGCTGCTTCGCCTTTTTCGGATCGCGATAGATGTAGAAGCTCAGCGACTCTTCGGGCGCATAGGTCAGCCATTCGTCGATGGTGACGCCGTTGCCCCTCGTCTTCGAGATCTTCTGGCCGTTCTCGTCGAGAAACAGCTCGTAGTTGAACCCTTCGGGCGGCTTGGCGCCGAGGACGCGCGTAATCTTCGAGCTTTGCGTCACCGAATCGATCAGATCCTTGCCCGACATCTCATAGTCGACGCCGAGCGCAACCCAGCGCAACGCCCAGTCGACCTTCCATTGCAGCTTGGCCGCACCGCCGAGGATACAATGCTCTATCGCCTCGTCGGTCGCCGGATCGACGAACCGCACCAGACCCGCCGCTGGATCGACGACCTCGACCGGCACCTGCAGCACCTTGCCGCTGACCGGCGAGATCGGCAGCACCGGCGAATAGGTCGCGCGCCGCTCTTCACCCAGCGTCGGCAGCATGACGCCCATGATCCTGTCGTAGCGCGCGAGGACGAGCTTCAGCGTCTCGTCGAACCGGCCCGAGCTGTAGCAATCCGACGAGGCCATGAATTCATAATCGAAGCCGAAGCGGTCGAGAAACTGGCGCAGCATCGCATTGTTATGCGCGGCGAAGCTCTCATGCTCGGTATCGAAAGGGTTGGGCACGCGGCACAGCGGCTCGTCCAGATGCTCAGCCAGCATATCGCGGTTGGGCAGGTTTTCGGCGACCTTGCGCATCCCGTCCATATCGTCGGAAAAGGCGATGAGCTTGGTCGGATAATCGCTCATCTCGCTGAACGCGTGCCGCACCATCTCGGTCCGCGCGACTTCCTGGAAGGTGCCGAGATGCGGCAGGCCGCTCGGCCCGTACCCCGTTTCGAACAGGATCGGCGATCCGTCCGGCTTGCCGTCCGGATAGCGTTTCAGCAGTTTCCGCGCTTCCTCATAGGGCCAGGCTTTGGACTGAAATGCGGCGTCGCGCAGCGCGTTCATGTTGCTCTTTCGTTCTCGTTGGGCGAAGGATGAAATCCCGTGTCGAAACCCGCTCCTCTACCCTATCGCGCGCTCCATGCCACCCATGGCGGCATATGGATAGCCTCCGGCGACGGCGAGATCCGCGAGAGCGGGCGCGGCGAAGCGATTTCGGCGGCCGCCGAAACGCCGATGATCGTGCTGAACGCGCCGATGACCGGACAGCGGCTCGGTTATCCGGAACTGTCGGGGCTCGATCTGCTCGAGCTGTTCGCTTTCGTCCATCCGGCGCGCTTCACCGTGCCGACGCCGGCCGGGATCGCACGCACGCTCGGACTTGCCGTACCCGAGACCGACGAGGATGCGGCGATGCTGCTGCTCGACGCAGCGCGGCACCTGCTCGACACCCTGCAATGGGAGGGCTGGGGCGAACGCGAGGGCGCCTGGAGCGCCGCGCAGAACCTGTTCCGCCTGCGCTGGCCCTGGGCGGCCGCGGTGGCCGAACGGATCGCCAAGCCCGACAAGGCCGAGCGCTGGCTCTTTTCCCGGCTGCCCGAATGGGAAGACCAGCCGCCGCGCCCCGCGCCGCATACCGTCACCATGGACGAAGGCCGCACGGTCGACAGGCTCGAGACGCTGGTCGGTGAAGCGGCGGAGCGGCGCGAGGGCCAGCGCGACTATGCGCGCGCGGCGGCCCGCGTCTTCGATCCGCGTCGCGCGGCGGGCAAGCCCAATATGCTGATCGCCGAAGCCGGCACCGGGATCGGCAAGACGCTCGGCTACCTCGCACCGGCATCGCTCTGGGCGACGGAAGCGGACGGCGCGGTCTGGCTCTCGACCTACACCAAGGCGCTGCAACGCCAGCTCGACCGCGAGACGGAGAAGCTCTTCCCCGATGCTGCCGAACGGCGCGAGAAGGTCGTCGTGCGCAAGGGCCGCGAAAACTATCTCTGCCTGCTCAATCTCGAAGACGCATTGCAGGGCGGCTTTGCCGGCCGCGCGGCGGTGCTTGCACAGCTCGTCGCGCGCTGGGCGGCGTACACGAAAGACGGCGACATGGTCGGCGGCGACCTGCCCGGCTGGCTGCCGACCCTGTTCCGCCGCGCGGGCGCCACGGCGCTCACCGACCGGCGCGGCGAATGCGTCTATGCAGGCTGTCCGCATTACCGCAAATGTTTCATCGAGCGGTCGGCGCGCGCCGCCGAGGGCGCCGATCTCGTGATCGCCAACCATGCGCTGTTGATGATCATGGCCG
>NZ_JBQLZM010000074.1:0-26270 GCF_052168275.1 Parasphingopyxis sp.
CGCAGTGTTGAGCGGGATCGCCATCGGCGCCTTTTCGAGCTGGCCGGGCGTCGCCCATGCCCAGGCACGCACGCACGAACCCGCATCCGAAGGGCTCGTCGCGTTGCTCGAGCCGTTCATCGATACGGTGATCGTCTGTTCGCTCGGCGCCATCGCGATCGTGCTGGCCGGAACGCACCAGAGCGGGCTCGACGACATCTCGATTACCTCGGCCGCCTTTTCCCAGATATCGAGCTGGTTTCCGATCCTGCTCGCCATTGCGGTGTTCCTGTTCGCCTATTCGACATTATGCGCATGGGGATTTTACGGTTTGCAAGCCTGGGGATATCTTGTGGGCGAAGGGCCGATCCGTAACACGACCTACAAGATACTCTACGTCCTGATGCTGCCGATCGGCTCGATCCTGCCCGTGCAGGCGGTGTTCGACCTGGTCGACAGTGCCTTTTTCCTCATGGCAATTCCGAATGTAATCGCCATCTATATCTTCGGGCCGGAGATCAAACGCGAGATCACCGGCTATTTCGAACGCCATCGCCTGACCGAAGAGGAGCCCGCATCATGGAAACCCGCACATTAGGAAAAGAGCTGGCGGTATCCGCGCTCGGCCTGGGCTGCATGCCGATGGCCGGCATCGGCAAGGGCATGTACGGCATGGCCGACGATACGGAATCGATTGTGACCATCCATCGCGCCATCGAACTGGGCGTCACCTTTTTCGATACCGCCGAAGTCTACGGTCCGCACCGCAACGAGGAGCTTCTCGGCCGCGCGATCGAGGGCAGGCGCGAGGGTCTCGTCATCGCCACGAAATTCGGATTCAAGTTCGACGAGAGCGGTTTTCGCGGCGTCGACAGTTCGCCCGAAAATATCCGCAAGGCGTGCGAAGGTTCGCTGCAGCGGCTGGGCATCGATACGATCGACCTTTACTATCAGCACCGGGTCGATCCGGATGTGCCGATCGAGGAAACCGTCGGCGCGATGGCCCGGCTCGTCGAGGAGGGCAAGGTCCTCTATCTCGGCCTGTCCGAGGCCGGCCCGGACACCATTCGCAAGGCGGCGGCGACCCACCCGATAGCCGCGCTGCAATCCGAATACTCGTTATGGGAGCGCGACATCGAAGCGGAGATTCTGCCGCTGTGCCGCGAACTCGATATCGGATTCGTCCCTTATTCGCCACTCGGCCGCGGCTTTCTGACCGGCCAGGTGACGTCGCACGAGGACCTCCCGGAAGGCGACTACCGGCGCAACGACCCGCGCTACAGCGAGGAAAATTTCGCGAAGAACATGGAAATCGTCGACGTCGTGAAGGGCATCGCGGACGCGCATGGCGTCTCACCCGCGCGGATCGCGCTGGCCTGGCTGCTCCATCAAGGCGACGACATCGTCCCGATCCCCGGCTCCAAGAGGCGCCTGACGCTCGAAGATTCGATGGCGGCGGTCGATGTGGCGCTGAGCGACGACGATCTGGCGACGCTCGATGCGGCGGCACCGGCCGGCGAAACCGCCGGTCCCCGCTATCACGAACCGATGATGAAGATGGTGCGGATCTAGCCGAGCCAGGCGACGGGCCCGACCGGCATGGCGTGCAGCCAGCTGGCGCCGAACCAGAGCAGCAGGCCGAAGACGAGCGGCACCACACCGGGCCATGCGGCGCGGAGCGGTATCCGGCCATCGACGATGGCGCCGAACGGCATGAACGAGGTTCGCGTCTCCCAGCCGCGCCAGGCGTCGCCCATCAGGCGCTCCTTCTTCCTGTCCTGTCCGATCGATCCGAAAAAGGTAAGGACCAGGATGCCCGAGGCGATGACGAGGTTCGCCGGGCCGCCGCTCAACGCGATGTGCGTAACCGCCCAGATCATGAACGCCCAGTTCATCGGGTGGCGGGTGATCGCGAAAACGCCGGTCACCGGACGGATCGGACGGGGCTTCCTGGTCGGATCGGGAAAGGCCGGATTGCCGAGAAAGGACCCGGCCAGCAGGATCATCGAAACGAGCATCAGGATCGGCGCGCCCCAATCGAAGAACCAGGACGGCGCGACCCAGTGGGGCGGCAGCGGCGGCATCGACCGCGCGGCCCAGACCATCCAGCCGAGAGTTGCCGCCGCGATCAGCGAGTAGAGGCCCAGAAACGCCGTTTCGCCGAGGCGCTTGACCAATGGCGCGCGCAGCGGGTGCGACAGCAGGAAATGGAAACCCACAAAGCATGCCGTCGCGACGATCAGCTGGGTCAGCGCGTTCATTCGTTCCTCACCATTCGTATGCCTGGGGCAGTTGCTGTTCATCGATGGACAGATAGCGGTCGCGCAATCTCGTCTGGCGGGAAGTCAGCGGTTGCTCGACGCCGTCGATCAGCATCAGTTCCACGTTCGAACTGAGCTCCAGCGGATCGCCGTCCCAGATCACGACATCGGCGCGGCGTCCGGGACGCAGGGACCCGATCTCGCCGCCCAAGCCCATGATCTCCGCCGGCAGCGAGCTGATTGCCGCGAAGGCTTCGCCCCAGCTCAAGCCGGTCGCGCCGGGCACCCGGTTGAGTGCGACCAGATTGCCGGCATATTGGGTCGAATAGCGGATCTGGTGCGCGTCGTTATCGTCGATCATTCCGATCGCCACTTGAACGCCCGCGTCGCGCATGCGGCCGATATTGGATTGGGTCGCCGCCAGCTGTTCGAACTGTGCGGGGAGATCGTTGAGCGCGGACGCGATGACCGGAATACCCGCCGCGGCTATTTGCGGCGCGACGGTCCATCCTTCGCTCGCGCCGACCAGAATGAGCCGGAGCCTCGGATAATCGGTCCTCAGCGCGATGACGTTGAGGATATCGCGCGCCTGCTCGACATGGACGATGAGGGGAACGCGGCCCTGGACGACCGGGACGAGCGCCGCTGCATCGACGCGGTTGAGCAGCGCATCGCTCGATTGACCGCCATAGGCGGACGGGTTGTTCGCATAGCGCTGCGCCTGATCGAGCGCGTTGCGGAACGTGGCGTGGCTCGCCGACCGGCTGCCGCCCGCCCGCTGGGCACCGCGCTCGCCCAGTTCCACGAACTGGAAGGCGCGGGGCTGCATGATCGCGTCCATGTCCGCGCCGAGATCGATGACCGCCCCCTGCCCGCCGAAAATCGCGTTGCTCGTCCCCGGCGCGACGATTGCGCGCGTCACGCCGCCGGTCCGGTTGGTGGCGATCGCGGACGACAACGGATTGACCGCCGGTGCGACGTCGAGGCCGGCGCTGAAATCGGACTCCGATGCTTCAACGTCGTTGGTCGAACTCACCGCGCTCACCTCGACAAGACCGAGCCGCGTGAACCCACCCACGATACCCGGCGTGACCCACCGGCCGGTCGCGTCGACGATCTGAGCCCCGGCGGGAACCGCGACGTTCGCGCCCGCCGCAACCACCCGGCCGTCGCGCAATATGACCGTGCCGCCGGGAACCGGCTCGCCCCCGTCTCCGATCACCACCGTACCGCCGGTAATCGCGACGGTCTGCGCGCTCGCCGGCACGGACAGCAACAGCGCCGTTATCAGAGCCAGTAGCGCTTTCATCGCACGCTCCCTTCGCCCGGCTGGCCCAGCTCGAAATCGGCGATCGGCCTGAGTTGCGGGTTGTTCATGTCGTACAGCAGCGCGCCATCGATCCAGACCATCTGCGGCCGCGAATAGACGCTGAAGGGATCGCCGTTCCACAATACGATATCGGCGCGTTTGCCGGCGACGAGGCTGCCGGTCTCTTCGGCGATGCCGAGCGCCCGCGCCGGGTTGATCGCCAGCCATTGCCAGGCCTCCGCATCGCTGATCTGAATGCCGGCCCGTCGCCCGTCGGCCAGCGCCTTGGCGGCCTCCTGATTCAAACGCTGTATCTGGTTCTCGTCGTCCGAATGGACGATCGCGCAGGCACCGGCATTGTGCACCATCGGCACATTCTCGAAGACGGTATCATAGGCTTCCATCTTGAAGCCCCACCAGTCCGCCCACATCGCCGCGCAGATGCCGTGCTCGCGGAGCAGGTCGGGGATCTTGTAGGCCTCGACCGCATGCTGGAAGCTGGCGATGCTGTAGCCGAACTCCTCGGCCATATCGATCATGATCGCCATCTCGTCGGCGCGATAGCAGTGATTGTGGACGAGGATGTCGCCGCTCATCACACCGGCCAGCGTTTCATGCTGGAGGTTGCGGGCCGGCCGCGTGCCACCATTCTCGCGGTAATTCTCCCACTGATCCTGATAGCGTTGCGCATCGATCCAGGCCTGCCGCGCGACCGCGACATTGGCCATCCGGCTGCCCGGGGTCTGGTTCCGGCTGCCATAGACGCGCTTGGGATTCTCGCCGCACGCCATCTTCAGGCCGTAGGGCGCGCCAGGGAACTTCATTCCCTGCATCGTCCGCGACGGCACGTTGCGCAGCGTGACGGAACGCCCGCCGAACAGGTTCGCCGATCCCGGCAGGATATTGAGCGTGGTGACCCCGCCATTGGCGAGCGCGCGGCTGAATCCCGGATCCTGCGGCCAGACGCTGTGCTCGGTCCAGACATTGGCCGTATTGTTGCCGGTAATCTCGTTGCCGTCCTGATGCGCGGCGACGCTCGGGCTCGGATAGTTGCCGAGATGGCTGTGGATATCGATGATGCCCGGCGTGACCCAGAGCCCGGTTCCGTCGACCACCATGGCACCCTCGGGTATGTCCAGAGTCTCCCCGATGGCCTGGATTTCGCCATCGGCGAAATAGACCATGCCATTGTCGATCTGTCCGCCCTCGCCGTCATAGATCGTCGCGCCCCGGATCACTGTCGGGCGTCCCGGATAGGGGCGATAAGTCGAAGGGAACGGATCGGGATCGAACGCCGTTTCCCGCTCCCTTTCCTGCGCCGCACTGGCGCTGCTCGTACCATCGTTTCCGGTGGTCGCGCAGCCGAACAGCGCCAGGGTCGCGGCGATCAGAAAGGCCGGCTTTTTCACGTCCGCACTTCTCCCGTCGTGTTGATGCCGGCGGCTTGAGGCTCGGCCAGTTCGGACTGACCGAGCATGTCGTCATCAATGCTGTCGTCCTTCAGCGTATCGAGATGCATCAGCTTCTTGATCAGCGGCGAGATGATCATGACGGCGACACCGACACCTATGGCTACGAGGCCAACAGTCTCGTAGACACCGAGTACGACTTCCTTCCCGGCGGTTTCGCCTTCAAGTCCCTCGGCACCGGTGGCCGCAGCAATAAGTCCGGCTGCAAAATTGCCGGTGGCCGATGCAAAGAACCACGTTCCCATGATGATCGACGCCATATGCGACGGCGCCAGCCTGTTCATTGCGGAAAGGCCGACCGGCGACAGGCAAAGTTCGCCAGTCGTATGCAGCAGGTAGATCAGAAAGATGAAGATCACCGGTGTCGGAACGTTTAGACCGACGGCCTCGGCACCCCAGACGAGAACCAGAAAGCCGAGGCCGACCTGCACGACGCCCAAGCCGAACTTCATCGGCGTGGAGGGTTCGAGCCCGCGTCGGCCCAACCATGTCCACAAGACTGCGAAGATCGGCGCCAGCATGATGATGTAGATCGCGTTGATCGACTGGAACATCGAAGCCGGCACGCCACCGCGATCGACATGCCGATCGGTGAACAGGTTGAGCGATGAACCAGCCTGCTCAAACAACGCCCAGAAGATGATCGACGTGAAGATCAGGAACATCGCCGCAAAGATCCTGTCACGATCCTCGCCGGTTATCGCCATGACCTGCTGGACCATGATGGCGAATAGACCGATCGTGCCGACAAGGCTGAAAAGGCCCCAGGTTGGCAAGGTCAGCCCGACAACCGTTATCGGCGCTTCGGCGGCGGCAAGAAGATCAGCGGACGTCAACCCACCGATCGCCAGGAACAGGAAACCTCCGACAATCAGCGTTCCCATCGCCGCCGTGAAAATCTTGATACCATTGTCAAGTGACCAGCGCCCGCCGTTCAACACGAACATCGAATAGAACAGGACCGACACCACGAGCGCCGAACCGAAGATGGCGAGCAGATATCCGACAAGGTCCTGATACTGGATCATCAGCCAGCAGACGCCGACCATGAGCAATCCAACACCGTAAAACAGCCATTCCTTGGGAAGACCGGCTACCGATTCCCTTAGCATTTCCGGGTTTGACGGCTCGCCTCTACCCAGCAGGAACGGCTTTCCCCAGATGAACACGACAAGGCCCAGCAACATGCCGAAACCGGCAAGGCCGAAGCCGTACGCCCAACCATAGGTCTGGCCCAGATAACCGCACAGCAACGAACCGATCGCCGCGCCGAGGTTAATGCCCATGTAGAAGATCGTATAACCCGCATCACGGCGGACATCGGTGCGCGGATACAATTGCCCGACGATAACCGAGATGTTGGCTTTCAGAAAGCCCGAACCGACGATGATAAGCGCCAGAGCCAACCAGAAAACAAAAATGACCGGATTGCCGTCATGCCCCGCTTCCGGCGAGCCTTCGAAGGCCATGAAGAAATGCCCGAGCGTCAGCAAAATTGCGCCGAAGAGAACCGCTTTTCGTTGCCCCAGATAGCGGTCGGCCAAGTAACCGCCGACGACCGGCGTGATATAGACCAGCGCCGTATATGCGCCGTAGATGACCGATGCTTCGGCATCCGAAAACATCCAATGCTGGACAAGGTAGAAAATCAGCAGGGCGCGCATTCCGTAATACGAAAACCGCTCCCACATTTCCGCAAAGAACAGAACGAACAAGCCTTTCGGATGGCCCAGAAATGTCCCCTTTGAATCACCACTCTCTTGATACGCGCTTGCCATAATACTGAGGCTCCCCAAATGTCTGGCCGGTTGGGCCGGCCTTTATGGCGGCGCAGACTAGCGCCGAAATCGACGCTGTGAAGGGGCTGGCACAACTAGCCGCGGATGCTAGGAGCGGCAGCCATGTTCAACGATCTCTCCACCCCGCTCGACTTCCTTGCCACCCGCCGCTCCGGCCGCCCGCGCGACATGGTCGAACCCGGCCCGCAAACGGCGGAATTGCGGCGCATATTGGAGATCGCGACGCGCACGCCCGATCATGGCAAGCTCGCGCCATGGCGATTCGTCATCGTCGAGAAATCCCAGCGGACACGGTTCGCGGAAATCTTGCACACCGCATACCGGCTCGACCGGGAACTGCCGGGCAAGCTCGAAATCGAGGCCATCGACCAGTTCGCGCATCAGGCGCCGACTCTCGTGGTCGCGCTGCACAGCCCGAAAGAGGCCAGCAAGATCCCGCTTTGGGAACAGGAACTTTCGACCGGCGCCGCCTGTTTCAACCTGCTCGCCGCCGCCCATGCCCATGGCTATGTCGGCGGCTGGCTGACCGGATGGGCCGCCTATTCGGACGCGGTTCGCGACGCTTTCGGCGCCGCGCCTGAGAGAATCGCCGGATTCGTCTTTCTCGGCACGGCCGGCGCCGAGCTCAAGGAACGCCCGCGCCCCGACTATGACGCGGTGGTGCGTCAGTGGAGCCCTGAATAGCAGCTGATCGAATTTATTCGGCCCGCCCCCTTGACGCGACGCAGTGTTTTACTACACTATATCGCGATGTCCAAAGCAGAACAGCCCGTCTATCTCAAACTGCGCGAAAAGATCGCCGCGGCCATTCTCGACGGCCGCTACGGGGATGGCGATCCGCTCCCTTCGGTCCGCGCTTTCGCGGCCGAGGAAGGCGCAAACCCGCTCACCGTGGCGAAAGCCTATCAGACGTTCCAGGATGACGGGATCGTCGTGGTCCGTCGCGGCGTCGGCATGTTCGTCGCGAACGGCGCGTCGGAAAAGCTCAAGACGCGCGAGCGCGAAAGCTTTCTCAAGGAAGAATGGCCGAGGATCGTCCGCCATATCGAACGGCTCGGCCTCGATGCGGCCGAACTGCTGGACCGCGAGACCGCTTAGTCGCGCGGCACTAGGCGGCGAAAGTCTCATCCGCGATCGAATAGAGGATATCGGCCTTGGCCGTCGCCGCCGCTTTCAGCCCGCGCGCCTCCGGCACCATCTGATCGAGATAGAAGCGCGCGGCCGCGATCTTCATCTTCAGAAACTCGCCATCCCCCTCGCCCGTATCGAGCTGCGCCTGCGCCACGCGTAACTGGCGTGCCATCAGCCAGCCACAGGTCGCAACCGACAGCATCGTCAGGAACGGATAGCTCGCCGCCAGCTGGTCGTCGACGCTGGCATCGCCCGACGACAGCCAGTTCGCCACCGCCTCGCAATCGCCGGCCAGGCTGGCCAGCGCCTGTTCGCCGTCCGCCCCGTTCGCGATATCCGCAAGCAGCGAGGCCATCGCTTCGCCCCCGCCGAGACGCAGCTTCCGTCCGACCAGATCGGCCGCCTGGATGCCGTTGGTGCCTTCATAGATCGGCGCGATCCGTGCATCGCGATAATGCTGCGCGGCGCCGGTCTCCTCGACAAAGCCCATCCCGCCATGAACCTGCACGCCGAGGCTCGCGACTTCGCACCCGATATCGGTGCCATAGGCCTTGGCGAGCGGCGTCAGCACTTCGGAACGCGCCTTGGCGTTCTCGTCGCCCAGGGTCGCGGCATCAACCTGCCCGGCGGCATAGTAGACCAGCGCCCTCACAGCCATCGTCGCCGCTTTCATGCGCAGCAGCATCCGCCGCACGTCGGGATGCTCGATGATCGCCACCGGCTCCCTGGAATTGCCGCCCGCCCGCGCCGACTGGATGCGCTCCTTCGCGAACTGCACCGCCTGCTGCGTCGCGCGTTCGCCGATCTGGACGCCCTGCAGGCCGACATTGAGCCGGGCATTGTTCATCATCGTGAACATCGCCCGCATCCCTCCATTTTCCGGCCCGATCAGCCAGCCATGGCAGTCGTCATTATCGCCATAGGACATCACGCAAGTCGGCGAGGCGTTGATCCCGAGCTTGTGCTCGAGCGAGACGCAGCGGACGTCATTCTCCGCACCCGGCTCCCCATTCTCGTCGAGCCGATAGCGCGGCACGAGAAACAGCGAGATGCCCTTGGTCCCTTCGGGCGCGCCCGGGGTTCGCGCGAGCACGAGATGCACGATGTTGCCGGCCAGATCGTGCTCGCCGAAGGTGATGTAGATTTTCTGGCCCTTGATCCGCCAGCTCCCGTCGTCAGCGGGTTCCGCCTTGGTCTTGAGCGCGCCGACGTCCGAGCCGGCCTGCGGCTCGGTGAGGTTCATCGTGCCCGTCCATTCGCCGGTCGAGAGCTTGGGCAGATAGGCGGCCTGCAGCTCCCCGCTGCCGTGATGGGTCAGCGATTCGATCGCGCCGACGCTGAGGATCGGACACAATGCAAACGCCATATTGGCTGCCCCGAGCGATTCCATGATCGCGACGGCCATCGAAAAGGGCATGCCTTGCCCGCCGAACTCCGTCGGCGCCGCGATCGTGCCCCAGCCGCCTTCGACATAGGCGCGATAGGCCTCGATATAGCCGTCGGGCATCACCACGCCCTTGTCGGTCAGCGTCGCGCCCTCGGTGTCGCCGAGCCGGTTGAGCGGCGCCCATTCGCCGGCGGCCAGTTGCGCCGCCCCTTCGAGGATCGCATCGACCATATCGCCCGACGCGTCGGCGAACCGGTCGCTTTGCGCGAGCTGCGATATGCCCGCGACATGCTCGAGTACGAAGCGTTGTTCGGTGACGGGCGGCATGAAGCTCATATCGGTATCCTGGTCTTGCGGAGAATCTGCGCGGCCTATAGCCCGTGCCGATGGAGACGCCAAATCCTCCGGTGCAAACGATCGTCGGACCGTTCGACGAGGCAGTGATCGCCGACGCCGCCCGCCGGATCCTGGCGGGCGAATGCGTCGCCGTGCCGACCGAAACCGTGTACGGGCTCGCGGCCGACGCGACCAATGGCGAGGCGGTGGCCGGCATCTACGCTGCGAAAGGCCGTCCGTCGTTCAACCCGCTCATCGTCCACGTCCCGACCCTTGAAGCGGCGAAGGCGATAGCGACGTTCAACCCGGCGGCCGAGGATCTGGCGGCGGCGTTCTGGCCGGGGCCGTTGACCCTGGTCCTGCCCCGAAGACCCGACAGCCCGGTCGCCGCCATCGTTGCGGCGGGTCTCGACACGATCGCCGTCCGGGTTCCCGCCCATCCGGCGATGCTGAGCCTGCTGCGCGCCACGAACCGGCCCTTGGCCGCGCCCTCGGCCAATGCCAGCGGCCGGATCAGCCCGACCCGCGCCGCGCATGTCCTCGCCGGTCTGTCCGGCAAGGTCGGGCTGATCGTCGATGCCGGGCCGACCGGACACGGGCTCGAATCGACCATCGCCGCGCCGACGGCCGACGAAATCCGGCTTTTGCGCCCGGGCCCGATCGACCGGGAACGGATCGAAGCTGCCACCGGCCTGCCGGTGTCCGACAATGTTTCCGACGCCATCGAAGCGCCGGGACAGATGATGAGCCATTACGCCCCGGCGAAACCGGTCCGCCTCGGGGCAAGCCAGGGCGAGCCGGGCGAATGGCTGATCGGTTTCGGAAATGTTGCCGGCGACGCAACGCTGAGTGCGTCGGGCGACCTGATCGAAGCCGCCGCCCGGCTGTTCGACGCATTGCACGAGGCCAACGCGAGCGCCGCATCGCGGATCGCCGTCGCCCCGATTCCCGAAACCGGGCTGGGTATCGCGATCAATGACCGGCTCCGGCGCGCTGCCGCCGACCGTTAGACCGAAACCTAGGCGTTCGCCTTAAGCCGCGCCTGATAGCTTTTCCGGAATTTCTGCAGCTTCGGCGCGACGACCGCCATGCAATAGGGATTGCGGCTGCCCTCGCGCTCGAAATAGTCCTGGTGATAATCCTCGGCCCGGTACCATTGCTCAAGCGGTTCGATGGTCGTGACGACCGGATCGTCCCATTCCTCGGCGGCGCGGTCGATCGCCTCCTTCGCGAGCGCCTCCTGCTCTTCGTTATGCGGGAAGATCGCCGAGCGATACTGGGTGCCGACATCGTTGCCCTGGCGATTGAGCTGGGTCGGGTCGTGAATATGGAAGAAGATGTCGAGCAGATCGGCATAGCCGATCACGTCGGTGTCGAACGTCAGGCGCACCGCCTCGGCATGGCCGGTATCGCCGGCACAGACCGAGCGATAATCGGGATTGGCGGTCTCGCCGCCGGTATAACCGCTCTCGACATGGGTGACGCCGACCACGTCGTTGTACACGGCTTCGGTGCACCAAAAACAGCCGCCGGCCAGCGTCGCTTCTTCCATCGCCATCGCGATTCTCCCTTGCGCTCGATAGGCGAGAGATAACTACGCTATGCCGCCGATCAAGGTTACAGGGTTGCCGGCTGGCTGGGGCGGCAGGGATCGAACCTGCGAATGGCGGCACCAAAAGCCGCTGCCTTACCACTTGGCCACGCCCCAGCAGCCGGGCGCCTATATAGCGGCCCTTCCGGCGAACGGAACCCCTTCTGGGCGCTGGCCATGTCCAGTTCGCGAAGCTAAGGGACCTCCTGAACGAGGAGACGTAAATGGCTGTTCTGGTAACCGGCGCTGCAGGCTTTATCGGCATGCATCTGTGCGAAAGGCTACTCGCCCGGGGCGAGCAGGTGGTCGGTATCGACAACCTCAACGATTATTATTCGGTAGACCTGAAGAAGGACCGGCTGGAAAGACTAAACGGCGAAGGATTCACGTTCGAAAAAGTCGATTTCTCGGACCATCAGCAGCTCGAAAAATCATTGTCCGGAAAGGAATTCGACCGAATAGTGCATCTCGGCGCGCAGGCCGGCGTCCGCTACAGCCTGATCAATCCGCGCGCCTATGTCGACACGAATGTAGCCGGCCATGTGAACATCATGGAAGTCGCGCGCGAACGACAAACGACGCATATGGTCTATGCGTCCTCGTCGTCCGTCTATGGCGGCAATCAAAGCTTTCCGTTTCGCGTCGATGACCGGGTCGACCAGCCGGTTTCGCTGTACGCGGCAACGAAGAAATCGGGGGAGCTGATGAGCGAGACCTACGCGCATCTCTACCGCCTGCCGATGACCGGGCTGCGCTTCTTCACCGTCTACGGCCCATGGGGCCGGCCCGACATGGCGATGTGGATCTTCACCAAGAAAATCCTCGCGGGCGAGCCGATCCCGGTGTTCAACCACGGCAATATGCGCCGGGACTTCACCTATATCGACGATATCGTCACCGGCGTGGTCGCGGCGCTCGACAATCCGCCGGCCGACGACGGCGAGGAGAAGGCCGGCGGCAGCACGAAGCCCCACGCCCTCTACAATATCGGCAACAACCGTTCCGAAGAGCTCAGCCACATGATCGACGTGCTCGAGGACGCGCTGGGCAAGAAAGCGGAGCGCGACCTCCAGCCGATCCAGCCCGGCGATGTCCCCGCCACCGCCGCCGATATCAGCGCGATCCAGCGCGATCTCGGCTTCGAACCCTCGACCCCGATCGACGTCGGAATCCCCAAATTCGTGGACTGGTACCGCAGCTATCACGGCAACCGGACCGGCTAGCGCGCCACGCCGGTTGACACCGGTTGACACGGGGCGGACATTCCGCAGGACCCGCGATCCGGCAAAGTTCACAAAGTATACACACAGCGTTGCTCACGAACGCACTATAATTTCCTACATCGCACGCCCTCGGTCGCCGAACCCGCGCCGCACGGACCGCATTGTCCCGGACCATTTCCTATTTTGGAAGCGAAATCGGCGATCCGGCTGTCCGGCAGGAGACGTCCCCAAGTCCCACCGGTTCGGCCTATCGCGGCAGGTCGATCTTCGCGAATTCGTCGTCGGGCCGTTCGGCGTTGAACACCGCGTGCTCGCCGAGCCACTCCTCCACAGCGTTGAGATCGGGGAACTGATAGTCGCGGAACGTGCGGCCCGACTTGCGCGAGAGCTGGATCGCCTGGATCAGGGAGCCGGTTTCCTTCATCCGCGTCTCGATCTGTTCGACCGGCGTGTCGAGATGTTCGGCGAGGAGATCGTTGCGAATTCCCGCGATCGTCCGGCGCGCCGCGAAATCGTCTTCCGCGCCGGCATCGATCGCCAGGTCGCATTCGGTATCGAAGCCGAACGAGCGGTTGTTCAGGTTCGAAGACCCGATCCGGATCATGCGGTCGTCGACGATCAGGACCTTCGCATGGACGTAGATCGGCGAACCCGCCTCGTTGACCGGATGGTAGAACCGGAGCCGGTCGTGAATGTCGCGATCCTGGAGCGCCTTGATCAGCCGGGCGCGGGTCGTGTCCATCATCTTCGATTCGAGCCAGCCCTCCGCGCTGACCGGATTGACAATCACGATTTCGGGGCCGTCCTCTTCCGCCAGTCTTTTCTGGATCGCGATCGCCAGTTTCCGCGAGGCGAAATACTGGCTTTCGGCGTAGATCGTCTCGCGCGCGCTCGCGATCATGTCGAGATAGAGCTGCTCGATCTCGGCAACCTGCTCCAGATCGTCGATCTCCGGCCGGGTCCGCGCGATCGCCACATCGACGCCGGAAAAGTCCGGCTCCAGATATTCGGGCCAGCAATCGTGGCGGCTCGACGACGCCTTGACCGGCTTTCCGCCGGCGATCTTCCAGCGATCGACGGCGAAATCGGCGAGCGCCGCCGCCACGTCGCCCTGCACGATCATCGACGCGTCGTGCCAGGGACCGGAATCCTCGTCGCCGGGCTGGCAGCGACAGGGCTGGTCCTCTTCGTGCGCGCGCGTGTCCCAGCGCCCCTCGGTGAGATCGATCCCGCCGCAAAAGGCGGTATCGTTGTCGATGACGACGATCTTGTGATGGTTCGCCGCGCCGGCCGGATGCATCGCGTCCAGCTTCAGATGAATCCGCGGGTGAAAGAACCAGCGCATGATCGTGAAGAGCGTGCGGCCCCGGAACAGCGCCTTGAGGGCGCCGGTGTCCCAGCGGAGGATATAGACGTGCAGGTCGGGATTCCGGCGGACCAGCCAGTCGATGAACTTGCCGATTTCGAGCGGACCTTCGGGCTCGCCTCGCGTGTCGTGCATCTCGACCCGCGCGTCGAAATCCCAGCCGACGAGGATGATCCGGTCCTGCGCTTCCGCCATCGACCGCCGGACGGCGCGGAAATAATTCTCGCCATCGACGAGCACCGCCGCGCGGGCGGCATTCTCCACCCGCCAGCAATTCCGTCCCTCGTCGAAAACTGCCTTCAACCGGTCTGCCCTGCTCCCTTGGCCCGCTCCCTTGGAATGCGACTTAGCTATTGCTCAGCTGCCCCCGCACCAGTTTCGAATAGTCGTTCATCAGGTCGAGCGTCATCTCGCCGACCTCGAAATTCCACGGTCCGGCTTCGCGGACCGGGGTCACCTCGGCGGCGCTGCCGGTCAGGAAGAACTGTTCGAACCCCTCCAGCTCCTCGGGCCAGATATCGCGCTCGACGACCTTGATCCCGCGCTTCTTGGCGAGCCCCATGACCGTCTGCCGCGTGATCCCGTTGAGGAAGCAGTCGGGCGTGGGGGTATGGATGATGCCGTCCTGGATGAAGAAGGCGTTGGCCCCGGTCGCCTCGGCCACCTGCCCGCGCCAGTCCATCATCAGCGCATCGTCATAGCCGCGATCGGCCGCATGGTGCTTGGACATGGTGCAGATCATGTAGAGCCCCGCCGCCTTGGCATGGACGGGCGCCGTATAGGGCGCCGGGCGCCGCCAGGGCGCGATATCGAGGCGGATGCCGCGCTCCTTGTTCGGGAAATAGTCGCCCCATTCCCAGGCGGCGACGGCGACATGCGTCTTCGTCGCCTGCGCCGCCACGCCCATCTGTTCGGGACCGCGCCAGGCGACCGGGCGGACATAGGCATCGACCAGATTGTTCGCGGCCAGCACGTCGCGGCAGGCCTGGTCGATCTCCTCGACGCTGTAGGGCATCGGCATGCCGAGGATTTTCGCCGAGGTGTGCAACCGCTCGCTATGCCGGGTCAGCTCGAAAATCTCGCCGCCATAGGCGCGCTGTCCCTCGAACACCGAAGAGGCGTAATGCATCGCATGGGTCAGGACATGGACATTCGCGCCGCGCCAGTCGACGAGCTCGCCGTCGATCCAGATTTTGCCGTCGCGGTCGTCATAGGGTTGGGCCTCGGCCATCAAATCGCCTCTTGGATCGGTGTCACTGGGATATTGCACCCGGTTAGGCGCGCTGCCAAAGACGGTCAATATGGCGAGTAATGCTCCACCCGCGTCCCCGCTCTTTTTACGCGAAACCGAAATCCGGCGCGGGATCGAGCTGCTCTTTTTCGCGCATGCCGAACTCATGCGGAGCGGCGATGCGTTATTGGAGGAATACGGGCTCGGCCGCGCACACCATCGGGCGCTGTATTTCATCGCCCGCAAGCCCGGTCTCGCGATCGGCGATCTGATGGCGCTGCTCGGCGTGACCAAGCAGTCGCTGGGCCGGGTCCTCGGCGAACTCGAGGAGCGGGACTGGATCGAGCGCGAACGCGGGCAGCGCGACCGGCGCCAGATACTCGTCCGGTTGACGAAAAGCGGGGAAAAGCTGGAAGCGGAGCTGTTCGCCGCGTTCCGCGCCAAGATGATCGCCTCCTATGGCGAAGCGGGTCCGGCCGCCGTCACCGGTTTCTGGACCGTGCTCGAAAAGCTGCTGACCGACGACATGCGCGACCGCGCCGCCGAGCTGGCCCGGCACGAACGCTAGCGCCGCGCCTCGGCGGCCATTTCCCGGTTGCGTTCGGTCGCCGCCTCGAGCGTGCGGTAGACGAGCTCCGCAAGCGCATCGTCCCGATCGAGAATGTCGAGCCCCTTGCGCGTCGAGCCGCCGGGACTCGCGACGCGGTCCGCGAGCGTGCCGGGGTCCTCGTCGGACGCGGCGGCGAGTTCGGCCGCGCCCTGGACCGTGGCGATCGCCAGCCGCTGCGCCTGACCGGCATCGAGCCCCAGCCTTTCGCCGCCGCGCGCCAGGGCGTCGACGAAGCGGAACAGGAAGGCGGGGCCGCTGCCCGACAATGCGGTCACGATATCGAACAGCGCTTCGTCGGCGATCCATTCCGCGAGGCCCAGCCAGCCCATCAGTTCGGCAACCATCATGGCGCGCGGGTCGGTCCGGTCTTCCGCGATCAGGCCCACGGCGCCCTTGCGGCGCGCGACGGGCATGTTGGGCATCACCCGGACGATCTGGCCGGCATCGGGAAAGGCCGCGCGCAGGGTGGCCCGCTCGACCCCGGCGAGAATGGAAACGACGACCGTGCCCGGGCCCGCAAGCGCGCTCAATGCGGGCGCGATATCGGCGAGCATGTGCGGCTTGAAGCCGAGCTGGACGACCGCGTCGCCGAAACCGTCCGCCGGCGGTCCGTCCCGCCGCTCGACGCCGTCGGGGAGGCCGGACTTGGCCGGATCGATCACGCGAAAGCGCCCGGGCGCCTCGCCGGCCGCGAGCCAGCCGGCCAGCATCGCGCCCGCCATATTGCCGCAGCCGATCAGCCAGACCGGACGCGCCGCCATGCGCTCAGGCCTCGCCGGCCGTGTCGACCAGCGCGGCTTCCAATGCCTCGGGCGGCGTCTTGTCGCCCCAGAGCACGAACTGGAAGACCGGATAGAAGCGCTCGCATTCGTCGAGCGCCGCCTCGATCAGCGTTTCGGCCTGCTGCAGGGTCAGCCCGGCCTCGCTCGTCGCGTCGAGCAGCGCGGCATGGCGGAACAGGATCATGCCCGATGCCGCCCACATCTCGAAATGGCCGAGCCAGAGTTGCTCGTTGATCAGCCCGAACGTCTCGTAGACGAGCTGGCGCTTCTCCTCGGGCACGCGGATGTCCGGCAGCGCGAGGAACTGGAGCACGCGGTCCTCCGCCCGCCACACGGCCCGGAGCTCGTACTGGGTCCAGCTGCCCTTGACCGCGGCGACGATCTCCTCGTCGCCGTTGCGCTCGGACTGCCAGTCATGCGCCGCGAAATACTCCTCGAGCACGTCGAGCGGGGCGCTTGCCAGCGTTCCTTCGCCATAGTCTTCGAGGTTCATACGGTTTGCGTCCCACGACCGAATTCCATGGCCCGGACGTGAAGAATCCGCCGCGATCGTGCAACCAAGCGGGGCAGAAAGCTGTGGACGAGCGCGGGCTGCGCCGGCCGCGCTTTCTATTTAGAATCGCTCGCCTTTTTCGTTGTTTTTGAGGTGGATGCCTTGCGCTTCGCAGGCGCACTGCCAGCTTCGAGCGCATCGAGCCGCGCCTTGAGCGCGTCGGCTTCGTCGCGCGCGGCGGCCGCCATCTGCTTGACCGCCTCGAATTCCTCCCGGCTGACGAAATCCATCCCGCCGACGAAATCCTTGGCCTTGTCGCGCAGCGACGCTTCCGCCTCGCGCCCGACGCCGGCCAGCGTTCCCGCCGCCGCGTTCACCATTTTCACGAAATCGTCGATCAGCTTGTTTTCGGTCTGCATGTCATGCTCCTGAACAGATATTCGGCCCGAGCGCCTTATTTGACTAACACAGTTATATCTGGGTACTCGTCGTGCCGACGACAAGGGTTTCGGCATCGGGATTGAGCCGGTCGATCTCGAAATTGAGCAGGGCGGCGAAACTGATCCAGGCGAGATAGGGCAACATCAGCCAAGCCGCGATACGCCGGACGCGCCCGAAAATCACCGTCGTGCCGATCGCGAGCGCCAGCATCAGCAGGATCCACCAGAAGGCGAAGCTGACCTGGTGCATGCCGAAGAAGATCGGCGACCAGAGCAGGTTGACGATGAGCTGGACGACGAACAGCCCGATCGCGAGCCCGCGCCAGCGCGAACCGCGCGCCTGGATCACCGCGACGAGCGCGAAGGCCATGAGCGCGTAGAGGATCGGCCAGACGATGCCGAACAGATAGGATGGCGGCTGGAAGGGCGGCTTTTCCAGCGCGGCGTACCAGCCCGTCTCGCCCGATCCCGACACCGCGCCGGCGAGCGAACCGACCAGCACGATCAGCGGCACGAGCACGAGCGCCCAGCGCAGGAAAGACATTCGCAGCTGCCCCTTGGTGGCGATGCCGACCATATTGCGACTCCCCTTTACGGTCCCTTGTTCATCGTTAGCCTCAACCGGCGGCGCTTTCCAACCGTTCCGCTCCGATCAGGAATTCGACATTGCCCTGCGGTCCCGTAATGGGACTGGGCGTCACCCCGACAACGCGCCAGCCGGCGCCGGTCAGCCAGTCGGCGACCTCCGCGCAGACCCGCTCGTGCACGGCCGGATCGCGCACCACGCCGCCCTTCCCCACCTCGCCGCGCCCGGCCTCGAATTGCGGCTTGATCAGCGCCACGAGCCGCGTCTCCGCGCGCGAGAATTTCAGCGGCGTTTCCAGTACCTTGGAGAGCGATATGAAGCTGGCGTCGCAAACGATCATGTCGGCGGGTTCGGGGATCTGCTCGGCGGTCAGGTGCCGGGCATTGGTGCGTTCGAGGACGATGACCCGCTCGTCGTCGCGCAGCTTCCAGGCAAGCTGGTTGGTGCCCGAATCGACCGCATAGACGCGGAGCGCGCCCTGGCTCAGCAGCACGTCGGTAAAGCCGCCGGTCGACGACCCGACATCGATCGCCACCGCGCCCTCGCCGGTCCAGCCGAAATGCGCGAGGCCGTGCGCGAGCTTGAGCCCGCCGCGCGACACCCAGGGATGATCGCGCCCGCGCACCTCGAGCGGGGCGTCGGCGGCGACGGGCTGGCCGGCCTTTTCCACTCGCCGCTCGCCCGAAAAGACGGTGCCGGCGAGAATCAGCGCCTGGGCGCGGGACCGGCTTTCCGCCAGTCCGCGCTCGACCAGCGCCTGATCCGCCCGCATCTTCGCCATTGCCGTCCCTCGTGCCATCCACTCGATGCACAGCGCTGTAGCACAAAGCATTGCGCTTTCAGCCCGTTTCCGGGCAATGGAGCGCCATGGGTTTTCCGGTCAAGACCGACTATCGCCGCTGGCGGCAGAAGGAATATCGCTACACGCCGCAGCAATTCCTCGCGCTGGACCGCCTGCCCTCGGGCCTCTTCATGATCGATTACGGCGCGGTCGAACTGGCGCTGCTGATCAGGAATCGCGGGGCGTCGGCGAGCTTCTACGGCTTCCACGCCGCGCAGAGCCCGCTCACCCGCCAGCCGGTCCCCTATTTCCAGGGCCGCAAGGTCGCGCCGAAGCGGATGAACCAGATCCTCGTTTCCGATCCGTCGCTCTATCTCCACGACGATGTCCGGGTCGGCTGGTTCCTCGGCAACCGGCATTGCGATCTCGTCGCCGAGCTGCCGCCGATCATGGACAAGATCGACGCGCTCGCGGGCGCCGGGCGCCGGCTGTTATGGGGCAACAGCGCGGGCGGCACCGCGGCGCTGCGCTATGCGCGCGAGCAGGACGTCAGCGTTGTGATGAATCCGCAGATCGTCCTGCGCAATTTTACCTGGGGCCGGGTCGAACCCTGGCTGCTCCATGGCTGGGGGATCGAGGATTACTGGGAAGGCCGGGAGTTCGGCGAGAAGCATGGCGACCTGCGCAATACGCCGCCCAGGGGCCGCATCGTCTATTGCCAGAACGAGCATGACGACCATGTCGAGCTGCAATTGAAGCCGCTGGCCGACACGCTCGGCGTGTCGACCGAGCCGGGAGACGACGGCCGCTTCAGGCTGATCCTCGGGGACTGGGGCAAGGGCCATATCCCGCCGCCGTCCGAAATCCAGCAACGGATCGTCGGCGAGGAGGTCGAGCGGATGCTGGGCAGGCCGAAAGGGTTGCGGGGGCTGTTCGGCCGGTAGCGCCGCCTATTCCGCTTCCCCGTCCTTCTTCTGCATCGCATCGGAAAAGGCGGCGGCGAAGATGCCGGTCGGCATCGCGATCACGCCGATCCCGCTGATCGCGATCAGCGCGGCGCAGATACGGCCAAGCACCGTCACCGGATAGACGTCGCCATAGCCGATCGTCGTCAGCGTCACGATCGCCCACCACAATGCGCGCGGCACCGATCCGAAGGCATCGGGCTGGGCCTCGGCTTCGGCGAAATAGAGCAGGGTCGCGCTGAACAGCATCAGCAGCAGCGCGATGATGATCGCGACGCCGAGTTCGAAGCGGCGCGCGTAGAGCGCGAGAGCGACATTGTCGAACGCGCTGCTCATCCGCCCGAGCCGGACGATCCGCAGGATGCGGACGATCCGCGCGAAACGCAGCCAGTAGAGGCTCGTCGACGCCAGGGTCAGGAACAGCGGCAGCAGCGCGAGCAGATCGATGATCGCCGACGGCGTCAGCATCCAGCGCAGGCGGCCGAAGGGCCTGCCCGCAAAGCGCGGATCGTCGGCGGCGATCCAGATGCGGACCAGATATTCGACCAGGAACACGGCGCCGAACACGATATGCAGGGTGAAGAAGGTCTCGGCGTGCGGTCCCCGGATGGTCGGCTCGGTCTCGAGGATCGCCATCAGCGCCGACAGGACGATCAGCAGCGCTATGATCTTGTTGGCGCCGGAAAGCCCCTGCGGCCGGGCGCGCGGTTCCAGTTCGTCATAGAAGCGGGATCGGATCGACATCGCACTCCACCCGCTTTTCTGGTCAGGCCCGCTCGCCGACTTCCTCTACGTTTACGCTGTTGTGGCGCAGCGCCTTGAGAGCCGTCTCGACGATGCCGTCGGCGTCGAGGCCGGCCATCGCATATTGTTTTTCGGGCTTGTCCTGGTCGATGAACTGGTCGGGCATCCGCATCGTGCGGATCGTCAGACCGGCATCGGTGAGCCCGTCATCGCTCGCCATCGTCAGCACATGCGCGCCGAAACCGCCGACGCTCGCCTCCTCGATCGTCACCGCCACTTCATGGCTGGTAAGTAGCTGGCGGATCATGCCTTCGTCGAGCGGCTTGGCGAAACGCAGATCGGCCACGGTGGTGCTGAGCCCCATCGCATCGAGCCGGTCGGCGGCCTTCTTGGCTTCTTCGAGCCGCGCGCCGAGCGAGAGGATCGCCACCTTGCTGCCGTGCCGCACGATCCGGCCCTTGCCGATCTCCAGCTTCTCAAGCGTTTCGGGAATCGGCACGCCGGTGCCCGCGCCGCGCGGATAGCGCACGGCAATCGGGCCGGAATCATGTTCGGCCATGGTATAGACCATGTTCGCCAGTTCGGCTTCGTCCGCCGCCGCCATGACGACGAAATTGGGCAGGGTCCCCAGATAGGCGAGATCGAAGCTGCCGGCATGGGTCGACCCGTCGGCGCCGACAAATCCGGCCCGGTCCATCGCGAAGCGAACCGGCAGGTTCTGGATCGCGACATCGTGGACGACCTGGTCATAGGCACGCTGCAGGAAGGTCGAATAGATCGCGCAGAAGGGACGCATGCCCTGGGCGGCCAGCCCCGCTGCGAACGTCACCGCATGCTGCTCCGCAATGCCGACATCGAAGGCGCGATCGGGATGCGCGGCGGCGAATTTGTCGACCCCGGTGCCGCCCGGCATGGCCGCGGTAATGGCGCATATGCGCTCGTCCGTCTCGGCCAGTTTGGCGAGCGTTTCGCCGAAAACATTCTGATAGGCGGGCGGCCCCCCGCCCGGGCCCTTGTCCTGCTTGCCGGTGATGACATCGAACTTGGCGACGCCATGATATTTGTCCGCCGATTCTTCGGCGAAGGAATAGCCCTTGCCCTTCTTCGTGACGACATGGATCAGGCACGGCCCTTCCGCCGCGTCGCGGACATTTTCGAGCACCGGAATCAGATGATCCATGTCGTGCCCGTCGATCGGGCCGACATAGTAGAAACCGAGTTCCTCGAAGAGCGTGCCGCCCGTCACCATGCCGCGCGCGAACTCGTCGGCCTTCTTGGCCGTGGTCTGCAGGCGCTTGGGCAGCTTCTTCGCGACCTTTTTCGCGATCTCGCGCAGGCCGAGAAATTCGTGCGACGAGATCAGCCGGGCCAGATAGCCGGACAGTCCGCCGACCGGCGGCGCGATCGACATGTCGTTGTCGTTGAGGATGACGACGAGCCGGTTTCCGGCGGCTTCGGCGTTGTTCATCGCCTCATAGGCCATGCCGGCGCTCATCGCGCCGTCGCCGATCACCGCGATCGCCTTGCCCGGCCTTCCGGCGAGCTTGTTGGCCGTCGCGAAGCCGAGCGCCGCCGAGATCGAGGTCGAGCTGTGCGCCGCGCCGAACGGATCATATTCGCTTTCGGACCGCTTGGTGAATCCCGACAGGCCCCCGCCCTGGCGCAGGGTGCGGATGCGGTCGCGCCGCCCGGTGATGATCTTGTGCGGATAGCATTGATGGCCGACGTCCCAGACCAGCCGGTCCTCGGGCGTGTTGAACACGTAATGGATCGCGGCGGTCAGCTCGACGACGCCGAGGCCCGCCCCCAGATGGCCGCCGGTGACCGACACCGCGGAGATGACCTCCCGCCGCAATTCGTCGGCGAACTGGGTGAGCTGCTCGGGCTTGAGCTTCCGCAGATCGGCAGGCGTAACAACCTGATCTAGCAGCGGAGTTTCGGGACGATCGGACATGGGCAACGCAACCTTTCTCGATTCGCCCTTCTAATGGCGGAACAGGCCGCTGTCGAACCTGCGATCAGCAGGATTCAGGCGCATTCGGAGCACAGGCCGCGCACCTCGATGACCGGCCGTTCGGGGTTGAAACCCTGTCGCCTGGCCGCCGCACGCACGCCGTCGGCCAGTTTGTCGTCGTCGAGATGGGTGGTTTCGCCGCATCCGTCGCACACGAGGAAGATGCAGTCGTGCAGGCATTCGGGGTGCCGGTTGGCGAGATAGGCGTTCGCGCTCTCGATCCGGCGCGCCACATTGGCCGCGGTGAAGAGGTCGAGAATGCGGTAGACGCTGTTCGCCGCAACCCGGCGCTCCTGCGCGTTGGAGACGGCTTCGGCGATGTCGTAGGCCGAGGCCGGCCGCTCGAACTGCGCCAGCGCGTCGAACACCGCAGCGCGCATCTTGGTCCATTGCTCGCCCGAGCGCTCCAGCGCGGTCTGCGCGGCCGCGGCCAGCGCTTCGCCTTCATGCAGGACATGATCGTGATGATGGTCGGCCATGGACAAAAGGTAAGCGCGATGCCGCCGCTTCGCAATCCCCGGGGGGAGCGGGCCGGTGCGGCGAACTTCCGACAGGAAGTTTCTGACGAAAAATCGCGCAGCCTAGCGGTAGGCGCGGCGGTTGAGATCGTGTCCGAGCGCCAGCAGCGCAACGCCGAGGATCGTGT
The DNA here is from genome assembly GCF_052168275.1 of Parasphingopyxis sp. Taxonomy (GTDB): domain Bacteria; phylum Pseudomonadota; class Alphaproteobacteria; order Sphingomonadales; family Sphingomonadaceae; genus Parasphingopyxis. The sequence continues at coordinate 23,144 of NZ_JBQLZM010000074.1, forward strand.
AGACCAGTTCCATCTCGCTGTGCGGCAGCGACAGCGCGCCGGCCATCGTCCCGACGCCGAGCGAGCTGATCGCGACCGGCAGCATGTAACCATGCTGAAGCGCGCCGCGGCCGATCGCGATGACGCCGAACAGGATCGCGATCACGAGGCCGACTTCGTGAATGATCGGATCCAGCAACATGCCGCCGGCCGACGCCGCGAGCGCGAAGAAGACCGCGCCCGACAGACAATGGACGATGCACAGGCCCGAGAGCCAGATGGCCCAGCGGTCCAGCATTCCATTTTCGGTCGCGAACAACGGCATCGAGGCACAGTCCTTCCGGGCGGTCCGACTCGCTGCCGACCGCTTGAACGAGATATGTTATTACACCGAAGATACAATATCACACAACCCAAAAGGCCGTATTGGCAATCGGCGCGCGGGGGCATATCTGCGCACCATCATGACGAGCATCGCCCTTTACCGATCGTCCGACCATCATGGCAGGCCCCGCGCGATCGCTTGGTGGCTGCTCGGCGTGGCGGTCATGGTGTTCGTCATGGTCGTCGTCGGCGGTATCACGCGCCTGACCGAGTCCGGCCTTTCGATGGTCCGCTGGGAACCGATTTCGGGCATCATTCCGCCGCTCAATGCCGAGCAATGGCAGGCCGAGCTCGATGCCTATCGCGCGACGCCCGAATATATCCAGGTCAATCGCGGCATGTCGATGGCCGAATTCCAGGCGATCTTCTTCTGGGAATATGTCCACCGCGTCCTCGGCCGGCTGATCGGCCTCGCCTTCGCGATTCCGCTCGCCTGGTTCTGGATCAGTAAGGCGATTCCCGCCGGCTATCACTGGCGGCTCGTCGCCCTGCTCGCGCTGGGCGGGCTGCAGGGCGCGATCGGCTGGTGGATGGTGGCGAGCGGGCTCGTCGACCGGCCGGACGTCAGCCATATCCGCCTCGCCGTCCACCTGATGACCGCGCTGTTCATTCTCGGTGGGCTCGTCTGGACGGCGCTCGACCTGTTCGCGCTGGACCGGGACGCGGCCGCGAAGCCGGCCCGGATGACGATGTTCGGGTTCGTCGTGCTGCTCGTGCTGGCGATCCAGATCCTGTTCGGCGCGTTCACCGCCGGGCTCGAGGCCGGCTACGCCTTTTCGACCTGGCCGCTGATGGGCAATGAATGGTTCCCGGCCAACGCGCCGATGCTCGACGGTTTCTGGCGCAACGTGGCGGACAATCCGGTCGTCGTGCAGTTCATCCACCGCTGGTGGGCGGTCGTCACCGTGATCGCGCTGGTCTGGCTGGCGCGCAAGGTCCGCAAGGACAACCGCATGGCGTCGGTCGCGATCCACAGCGCGTTCGGCACACAGTTCCTGCTCGGCATCGCCACCCTGCTGACCGGCGTCGACATCGTCGTCGCGACCGCGCATCAGGGGGTCGGCGCGCTGGTCGTCGTCACCGCCGCCTGGGGCGTTCACCTGATCGGCCGCCGGCAACCGGCATGAGCGACATCGCCACCGTCTATGCGGTCTTCGGATCGCGCGACGAGGCGGAGCGGATCGGCCGCGCGATGGTCGAAAAACGGCTGGCGGCCTGCGTCAACATCCTCGGACCCGTGCAATCCGTCTATCGCTGGGACGGCGCGATCGAACGGGCGGAGGAGATCGCCGCGCTATTCAAGACCAGCGCGACCGCGGCGGACGCACTGATCGCCGCCATTGCCGCCATGCACAGCTACGACGTGCCCGCGATCTGCCAATGGCCGATCGAACGCAGCGCGCCCGGCTATGCCGCATGGGTGCGCGGCGAAACCGGAAGCGGCGCATGAGACGCGCGCCGTCGCTCGCCCTGGCCGCGGCGTTCCTGCTCTGCGCCCAACCGGGCCTCGCACAGGCCGACGACGACGCCGCGCCGGGCGAGGCCGCAACGGTCGATTTCGGCTTCGCCCCGCCGATCGGCACGGTGCTCCGGTACGAACAGGTCCGCAGCGCCACGATCGACGGGCGGACGACCGGGGCGCGGCTGGTCCACGATTACCGGTTCGAGCGGCATGGCGGCCGCTTCATCGTCTGGGTCGAGCTGACCGGGATCGAGGGACTCGGCGACGATCGCGGCGCCCGGCTGGCCGAGACCGTCGCGGCCCCGATGCGCCATGTCCGCTATGCGGTCGAACTCTCGGCCGAGGGCGAACCGCTTGCGATCCGCGACGAGGCGCGCGTCTGGGCCCACATGCTGGACGGCATCGCGCGGATCGAATCGGAGATGCGGACGCGGGCCGGGATCGACGAGACCGAAAGCGCGGCGATGCTGCGCCTGCTCGAAGCGGAGCGGAACCGGGACGGCGCCGCGCGGCGCGCCGCGCTGCTGACCGCGACCGCGGACATGATGGCGCTGGCCGGACGCCGGCTCGCCCGGGGCGAAACGCCGCATGCCGCCGAAACCGCCTCCCCGCTCGGCGGCCGCGTCGATCTCGCCGGGACGATGCGCGTCACCGTCCCCGCCGACGATATCGCGATGGTCGAAATCGCGAGCGGCGCCGACATCGCCGGAGGATTCGCGATCCGCGAACGGACACGCTATCGCGCCGCGCTGTCGAGCGGTCTCGTGCACCGGATGGACCGGACGCGCGATTTCACCGCGCCGGAGGGCTCCGGAGCGCCCTCGCACAGCGAAACCGTCTCGATCCGTCTGCTCACGGAAATCGCGCCCGACAACCCGGCCCCGGCCGGCGGCGGATGACCGGCGATCGCGGCCCGGATCGCCGCAGCGTGGGAGGGCGCGGTATTCCAATACCCTTCTCGAACGGCGCTCTGAGCTTGACCTAGCGGGATTTTGTCGCCATTAGGCCGCTCGAAACGCCGCTCCCGAGGGGGTGGCGTATCTGTTTCTTACGCAAGCCGGGGCACCAGGCCCCTGATGGAGGTTGAGGCCATGAAGGCGCTCACGAGAACGACCCGCTCGGCGAACAAGGCCGACGTGGAAAAGAAATGGGTGTTGGTCGATGTCGAGGATCTCGTCGTCGGTCGCGCCGCCGCCGAGGTCGCCAAGATCCTGCGCGGCAAGCACAAGCCGATTTTTACCCCGCACGTCGATTGCGGCGACAATGTCATCGTCATCAACGCCGCGAAGGCCCGCTTCACCG
>NZ_JBQLZM010000075.1:0-41005 GCF_052168275.1 Parasphingopyxis sp.
CGCCGGAATTGTCGCAACGGCTTTGGCCATTTCGTTCCTGTGCTCCTTGAACCTTGGTTATCCCGGAATACCCCCGGAAATCCTTACATTATCTATACGTTTAATGCCCTGAATAGTTCCTGTATGTCGACAGGGAGATCGCTTTCAAAGGCTAAAGCTTCGCTTGTGACCGGGTGCGTGAACCCAAGGCGTTTAGCATGCAGCGCCTGGCGCTTGAAATCCAGTCTTTTCAGTATGTCCTTTAGGGCAGGTCGCGGCTTTCCATAGACCGGATCGCCGACCAGCGGATGGCCGATATGCGCCATATGGACCCGGATCTGGTGGGTTCGGCCCGTTTCGAGCCGGCATTCGATCAGGGTCGCATCGTTGAGCGCCCGAAGCCGGCGATAGTGCGTGACCGCATGCTTGCCCTTCGGCGGTTCGACGACCGCCATTTTCTGGCGGTTGTGCGACGACCGGGCGAGGTTGGTCTCGATCTTATCCTCAGATTTATTCACAACTTTATTCACTATCGCATTGTAAACCCGGTCGATGCTGTGCGCGGCGAACTGTTTCGCCAGCCCTTCATGCGCCTTGTCGGTCTTGGCGGCGACGATCAGGCCCGACGTGTCCTTGTCGATCCGGTGGACGATGCCGGGCCGCGCGACGCCGCCGATCCCGGACAAATTGCCTGCGCAATGGTGGAGCAGCGCATTGACCAGGGTGCCGTCGGCATTGCCGGCCGCCGGATGGACGACGAGGCCCGCCGGCTTGTCGATGACGATCAGATGCTCGTCCTCGAACACGATATCGAGCGGAATATTCTGCGCTCTGGCTTCCGCTGGCTCGGGCGCGGGCACGGAAACCGTGTAGTTCTGCCCCGATTCGACCGCGCTGCGGGGATCGCGGATTTCGGCGCCGTCGGTCGTGCGGACATGGCCCGATGCGATCAGCTTCTTGAGCCGCTCGCGCGAAAACTGGGGCAGGGCCGCGGCCAGGGCCCGGTCCAGGCGCCAGCCATCGGCTTCAACCGAAATCCGCGCTTCCAATGTCGACAAGGCCCCCGTCATTGCCTACCGATCTGGGGGTGAGCGTGACGATTTCAAGAGCCGCGAAACGCGGAATCCTGCGCCATTGCAGCGAAAATCCCGATATCGAGGCGTGCGGCCTGCTTTTCGGCTCGGAAACCATGATAGTGCGCGCCGTTCCCGCCGACAACGTCGCCGAAAACCCGGAGAATAGCTTCGAGATCGACCCGGCGGCGCTGTTCGCCGCGATCCGGGGGGAACGGGAGGGCGGCGACCGGCTGATCGGCCATTATCATTCGCATCCATCGGGCCCGGCCGAACCCTCGGCGCGGGACGCCGTAATGGCGCTCGACGCCGGCCGCCTGTGGCTCATCGTCGCCGGGGGCGAAATGGGCCTCTGGCGCGCCGCCGCGCCTGGCCGGCTCGCGCCTGTGGAGCTAGCCCTTGCAAGCCCTGCGTCCAGCCGACATTAGGGGCTGCGCAGAGGCAGAAAACGGGAATCCCGAGACGATGGACAGCAAGAGCGTTGAATTTGCGAGCCTTTTGGCGTCGCGCCTGTGCCACGATCTTCTGAGCCCGATCGGCGCGCTCAACAACGGCATCGAGCTGCTGGCCGACGAGCACGACCCGGAAATGCGCGAGCGCTGCATGGAATTGCTGGCCGAAAGCGCGAAAACCTCGGCGACCAAGCTCAAATTCTTCCGGCTGGCGTTCGGCGCAGCGGGCGGCTTCGACGACGAGATCGACAGCCGCGAGGCGAAAACGGCGATCGAGGGCCTGGTGGGAACCCAGGGCCGGGTCGAGCTCGAATGGATGGTCGAACAGACTTCGATGTCCAAGGCGAAGATCAAGATCCTGCTCAATCTGGCGCTGATCGCCGCCGATGCGCTGGTGCGCGGCGGGGCGCTGCTGGTCGGCGCGGAAGGCGGGGAGATCGTCGTTCGGGCCGAGGGCGAGCGGATCGTACTCGATCCCGAACTCAAGACCGCGCTGCTCGGCAAGACCGATGCCGAAGCGCTCACCCCGCGCGCCGCGGCGGCGTGGCTCGTCCATGTCCTGGTCCGCGAGGGCGGCGGCGAGGTGCAGGTGTCCGAACCGGAGGACAATGTCCTGCTGTTCGGCGTGACGTTCGCCGACTGAGCCGCCGGGTAAACGACATCTTAACCAACAGGGCGCATCAGGGCAGTCGAGCGACTTTCCTGGATGGGCCGAATGGACGATCTTCTCGCAGAATTCATTGCCGAAACGCGCGAAATGCTGGGCACGATTTCCGGCGAGATCGTCGCCTGGGAAACCGATCCCACCGACCGGCAGCGGCTCGACGCGGTGTTCCGCTTCGTCCACACCGTCAAGGGCAGCTGCGGCTTTCTCGATCTGACGCATCTCCAGCGGGTCAGCCATGAGGCCGAGAACGCGCTGTCCGACCTGCGGGACGGCAAGCGGCAGCCGAACCCCCGACTGGTCAGCGCGATCCTCGCCATTATCGACCGGATCGGCGAGATGGTCGACGCGCTCGAACGCGGCGAGGAGATAGACGAGGCCATCGACGAACCCCTGATCGCGGCGCTCAATGCCGCCGATGACGGGGAAGAAACGATCGCGATCCCCCACCCGTCGACGACCGAACTGCGCAATCCGGCGCGCAGCATCCGCGTTCCGCTCGAACTGCTCGACCGGCTGATGGGCGGCGTGTCCGATCTCGTCCTCGCCCGCAACGAACTCTCGCGCCAGCTGCGCCGCTCCCTTGGCGACGATCAGGTCGAGACCGCTTTCGAGCGGATGTCGGTCTGCGTCGCGGAGATGCGCGATGCGATCACCTGGGCGCGGATGCAGCGGATCGAAAGCCTGTTCGCGGCGCTGCCCCGGCTGGTGCGCGACCTCTCGGCCGAACTGGGCAAGTCGGTCCAGCTCGAAATCGACGGCGCCGATGTCGAACTCGATCGCGAGATGATCGAGATGCTGCGCGACCCGCTGACCCATATCGTGCGCAACGCGCTCGATCATGGCATCGAAACGCCCGACCAGCGAACCGAAGCCGGCAAACCGCGAGACGGCGTGCTGCGCATCGGCGCGCGCCAGTCGGGCAATCAGATCCAGATCCGTGTCGCCGACGACGGACGCGGCATCGATCCCCAGAAACTGCGAGCGCGGGCGATCGAATCCAGGAGCGTCGCCTCCGATACCGCAAACGGAATGAGCGAGGCCGAACTGCTCGACCTCGTGTTCCAGCCCGGCGTGTCGACCGCGGATACGGTCAGCACCGTTTCGGGCCGGGGCGTCGGCATGGATATCGTGCGCTCGAATGTCGAGCGGATCGGCGGGACGATCCATGTCGAGAGCCATGTCGGCCAGGGTACGACGCTGTCGCTTCTGGTTCCGCTGACCCTGACCATCATTCCGGCCCTCATCTTCGGCGTCGGCGGCGGCCGCTATGCCATTCCGCGCGCGAGCATCGAGGAGATCGTGTCGCTCGACAAGGAACGCGCCCGGCTCGAACGGGTCGGCGGCACCGAGATCGCCAAGGTGCGCGGGAGGCGGCTGCCGGTGGTGCGGGTCGCCGCGATGTTCGGCGCCGAGGGCACCGCCGACGATCCCTCCGAAACCGCCGATGCGCGCCATCTGGTCATCGTTCGTTCCAGCCGGCGCGAACGGTTCGCGGTCATGGTGTCCGCGGTGTTCGACCATGAAGAACTCGTGGTGAAGCCGGCTCCGCCCTGTATCATGGGATCGGGAATCTATGCCGGGACGGCTCTGCCCGACAACGGCCTCCCGCTGCTGCTGCTCGACATAGCGGGGCTGGCTTCGGCCGCCGGATTGCGGCTGTCGCTGGCCGACTATTCGGACGAAGAGGCCGGGGACGCGCAGCGCAAGACTGCCAGCCCCGATGCCCTGATGTTCATCGATCTCGACGGAAAACGCCGGGCGGTCCGCATGGGTCTCGTCGAACGGATCATCGACACCGATGTCGATGCGATCGCCGAGCGCGCCGGCCTGTTGCGGCTCGTGAAGGATGGCGAGACGATCCCCGTCGTCGCCAGCGCGCCGCTGCCCGAAACCGGTATCGTCCGTCTGCTGCGTCTCAGCGACGGGAGCCGGGCCATCACCTATGCGATCACCAGCGGGACCGCCGATGTCGCTCCGCTGCCCGAAGAATTCGAACCGGCCGCGCGCCCCGGGCGGGTTGCCGGTGTCGCGGTTCATGAAGGCGAGGCCGTCGAGCTGCTCGACGCGCATTTCCTCTTTTCCGAATTCTCCGCAGGACCGGCGCCCCGAACCGGCAAGCCGCGATGCCTGGTCGTCGGCGGCGACGATCTGTGGCGGCATGAACTGCTCGCGCCGCTGATCGAGCTGGCGGGTTATGAAGTTACGTTCGACGAAAACGAAGACGCGGCATTGGTGATCGATGCGAGCGACGCGGATGCGGTTGCGCGCGACGATCGCGACAATGTCGTGCGGCTCACCGCCGATCCGTCGCCTGGCGAAGGCAGGCTGTACCGCTATGACCGCACGGGGATTGTCGACGCATTGCATGCACGCCTGAAGGCGAGGGGGTAGACGCCATGGAACAACTCTATCTGATCGCCGAGGCCGGGGGCGTGAATTTCGCGATCGAGGCCGATGCCGTCGAATCGGTCGTGACCGCGTCCGACGTCATTCCCGTGCCCCTTGCCGAACCCAGAGTGGCAGGCGTGGCGGCGCTCCGCAGCAAGGTGATTACGGTGATCGACACGATGGCGGTGATCGACGATCGCCCGGCGTCGGTGGAGAAGGGGCGATCGCTCGTCGTCGTCAAGGTTGACGATTTTCTCTACGGGCTGGCCGTCGATACCGTGCATGACGTGCGCGAATGTTCGGCCCGGCCCGAACGTCTTGGCGCGGCGTTCGAGCCCGGCTGGCGCCGGATATCGGCCGGCGTGATCGAAATCGACGATCATGCGATCGCCGTCGTCGATCCGGCGGCGCTCGTTCTCCCGCAGGAAGCCGACGCGGCATGACATTTTGACGACGGGACAATCCGTTAACGTCAAAGTTACCGCGACGCCGTACTGTCCGGAATATTAGCAACTCCGTGCGGGTATTGGCTGGGAGTGTTCGTGTGAAGAAATGTCTTGTTGTCGATGATTCGAAGGTCATTCGGAAAGTCGCCTGTCATATGCTGCAAACGTTGGATTTCACGGTCGAAGAGGCCGGTGACGGCAGCGAAGCGCTGGACAGCGTCAAGCGGGAGGTGCCCGATGTCGTCCTGCTCGACTGGAACATGCCCGTCATGGACGGCATGCAATTTCTCAACGCGCTCGGCGATCTCGGCCTCGACAACCCGCCCAAGGTGATTTTCTGCACGACCGAAAACGATATCGACCATATCCGGGAGGCCATGGACGCGGGGGCCGACGAATATATCATGAAGCCGTTCGATCGCGAGACGCTGCAGAGCAAGCTCGAACTCGTCCAGATTGGTACGGGCTGTGGCCAGTCGGCCTGACGGAATAGCGCCAGCCCCCCGCGGGGCGAAAAACCTCCGCAACGTCCTCGTAGTAGACGATTCGGCGGTGGCGCGATTGATCGTCCAACGGGTGATCAACGAGACCGAACAATTCGCCGTTGCCGCCCATGCCGGAACTGCCGAGGAAGCGCTGGAAAAATTGCGCACGACGTCCGTCGATCTGGTCATCCTCGATATCGAAATGCCGGGCATGGACGGCATCGAGGCCATTCCGCACATCATCCGGAGCAGCTTCGACGCGCCCATTCTCGTCGTCTCTTCGCACTGCCGCGAGGATGCGGAATCGTCGGTCCGGGCGATGGCCATGGGCGCGAGCGACATCATCCTGAAGCCCGACCGCAGGGAACAGACCGAACAGTTCGCGGCTGCGCTGCGCGAGAAGATGATCCGCCTGACCGAGCGCGAGGTGATGCCGGCGGTGCCCGAAGAAGTGCCCGCGGCTGCTCAGCCGGCCGCCGATGCGCCGGTGCAACGGCCGATCAAATGTCTCGCGATCGGGGCGTCGACCGGCGGTATCCACGCCCTGTCGACCTTCTTTTCCGCGCTGCCGCGCGATCTCGACATGCCGATCCTCGTCACCCAGCATCTGCCTGCCGACTTCATGGTCTATTTCGCCCAGCAGCTGCGGGCGATCTCGGGCCGCAAGGCCACGCCGGCGCGGGACGGCCAGCGGGTCTCGCCATCGGAAATTCTCGTCGCGCCCGGCGATGCGCATTTGACCGTCGTTCGCAGCGACGAACATGTCCGGATCAGTTTCGACCGGAATCCCGCGCCCAACGGCTTTTGCCCGTCGGTCGATCCGATGCTCGCGAGCGTCGCGCGCGCCTATGGAGCGGACGCAGTCGGCGTCGTCCTGACGGGCATGGGACGCGACGGGGCTCTCGGTGCAGCGGAGCTGGCCGAGGCGGGCGGCGAATTGCTCGTTCAGGACAGTGACAGTTCCGTGATCTGGGGCATGCCGGGAGCGGTGGCGCGGCAAGGCATTGCGAGCGTCATCGCACCGCCCGGGGATCTCGCTGCCCATGTCGCGCGGCGGGGAAGGGCGTTCGGATGCAGCTGAGTCCTGCCGCCATGCGTGTCCTGTCGTCGCTGCTGGAAGCACGCACCGGCCAGCGCCTGTCCGAAGGACGGCATTGGCGTATCGAGATGGCGCTCACGCCGCTCCTGAAGTCGCACGGAATTGCGAGCGGCGAGGAACTGGCTGCCCGGCTCAGCCGATCGGATGGCGGATCGCTTTGCGGCGAGACGGTCGACGCGTTGCTCAACAACGAGACCTATTTCTTCCGCGACAGCGACGCGTTTTCGCATCTGCCCAAGGTTATCCAGGCGATCGCCGCCTACCGAGAAGACCGGCGCAGCCTCCGCATCTGGAGCGCGGGCTGTTCGACCGGCCAGGAAATCTATTCGCTTGCGATGCAGTTCCGCGAGAATGCGGCACGCTGGCAGGACTGGTCGATCGACCTGCTCGGCACCGACATTTCGCGAAAAGCGATCGCGAAGGCGCGCGCCGGCAATTACAGCCAGTTCGAGATTCAGCGCGGACTGCCGGCCCTGCACATGCTCCGCTGGTTCGACCAGCAGGGCGATCGCTGGCAGATCGACGACGAATTGCGCCAGATGGTGCGCTTCCGCCAGCACAACATTCTGGATGCGCCGCCGCCCGGCCGCTTCGACCTTGTGCTGTGCCGCAATGTGCTGCTCTATTTCCCGGCCGCCAATCGCAGCCTGGCGCTCGAGAATATCGCATCGGCGCTGGCGCCCGACGGCGCGTTGATGCTCGGCGCAGGCGAGACCGTTCTCGGCTATAGCGAGCGGTTCGAGATCCTGCCCGGCGTGCGCTCGCTCTACCGCCAGGCGCCTGCCGAGCCGGTGCGAAAACTGAGCGTCGGCTAGATATCGCCCTTGACGGCGCGCCGGAATTTGGGCGGTATCGGTTCGATGTCCGGTCGGTCGCCTTTATCAGTCGGTTTTCGGGAGCGGGTTGCGTGACGATCGTCGATACTCCTTCGCCCAATTTCAACGACCGCAAGCTGCCGGTCTCGATCCTCGTCATGCACTATACGGGCATGGTCGACGGCGCTTCGGCGATCCGCCGGCTGACCAGCTCAGAATCGGGCGTGTCGTCCCATTATGTCGTCAACGAGGACGGCACCGTTCTGCGTCTTGTCGACGAGGGGAAGCGCGCCTGGCACGCCGGAGCGTCCTACTGGCGCGGCATCACCGACGTGAACTCCGCCAGCATCGGGATCGAGATCGTCAATCCGGGGCATGAATTCGGCTATCGGCCGTTTCCGGGCGACCAGATCGCCGCCGTCGTCCGGCTGACCGACGAGATCCGCAAGCGCCACGATATTCCCCGCGCCAATGTCGTCGGCCATTCGGACGTCGCGCCGGCCCGCAGGCAGGATCCGGGCGAACTCTTCCCTTGGGACAAGCTCGCCCGGTTGAACCTGGCGCTGGCCCGGCCCGAAAATGCCACGACCGATCCCGGCTGGACCGATAGCGCGTTCCTGATCGCGCTCGAACGCTTCGGCTATGACATCGAGGACAAGATGGCCGCCGTCGTAGCGTTCCAGCGGCGGTTCCGCCCCGAACTGATCGACGGCACGATCGACGGCCAGTCCCGCGCCATTCTTTTCCAGCTGCTCTTGGAACGCGAACAGGGCGACGCTAGATAGGAGCGGCCAGAGGGCCGGGCGGCCGCGGGGCAGCGATGCCGCGAGGAAAGTCCGGGCTCCATGGACCCACGGTGCCGGATAATGCCCGGCGGGGGCGACCCCAGGGAAAGTGCCACAGAGAGCAGGTCACCCAAGGCTTCGGTCCGGTGAAAAGTGAAAGGGTGCGGTAAGAGCGCACCGCGCGCGCCGGCAACGGCCGCGGCACGGCAAACCCCACCGGGAGCAAGACCGAATAGGGACGGCATAGGGGCCTGGGTCCGGCCCGTCGTCCGGGTTGGTTGCTTGAGGGCGGGAGCGATCCCGTTCCTAGAGGAATGGCCGCACAGGCGGAGCGATCCGCCGGACAGAACCCGGCTTACAGGCCCTCTGGCAACCATCTTCCGTGATCTGGGACACAGGCGTACGATCGGCCATCTGCTTTACGAATCGAGCAATTTGGTTCACATGAACACGTAGAAAAATAGGGGAAGAGCTATGAGCCTGATCGACCGCGCAAAGAACATTCTTTTGTCGCCGAAAACGGAATGGACGAAAATCGAAACCGAAGGCGGCACAGTCGGCGGATTGTTCACCGGTTATGCGATGATCCTGGCGGCCCTGCCGGTCGTCGGCACGTTGATCGCGTTGGGGCTGTCAATCGGCCCCTATCGCTATTTCGGGGTGAGTTATTTCCTGGTCTCGGCGATCGCCGGCTATGTCATCGGTCTCGGCATCGTCTACCTGATGGGCATTATCGTCAACGCGCTGGCGCCCAGCTTCGATGGCACCAAGAACGATTTCGGCGCCATGAAGCTCGTCGTCTACTCGGCGACGCCGGGCTGGATCGCCGGCTTTTTCGGCTTCATTCCGGGCCTGAACGTGCTGCTGTCGCTGGCCGCATTCGGCTATTCGGCCTATCTGCTCTATCTCGGCAGCCAGACCGTGATGAAGGTGCCGGACAGCAAGGCCATCGGTTTCACGGCCGTCACGATCATCATCTGGATCATCGCCTCGTTCGTCGTGATGGGCGTGATCATCGGTATCCTCATATCCTCGCTGGTCGGCACGGCGGGGCTGATCGGCGCGGCGGCCTATAGCTGAACGATAGCTGATCACCGGGCGGAGCGACGGTCGCTCCGCCAGACGAATATCTGGGAAAGCGGGTCATGTCCGTTCGGCATGGCCCGCTCCCGATTCAGGAGCTAGAATAAAGCGATATGGCTGGCGCGAGACGATCCAACGACTGGGGCTTTCCCCGCTGGCGCGGCTATGATTCGTCGCGCGAGACGGTCGAAGTGCGCCTGTGCGACCGGCACGGGTGCGAGGAGCCGGGCGACCGGCCCGCGCCCAAGGCGCCGAACAGCCCCGAACGCTGGTATTTCTGCGAAAAGCACGCCGCCGAGTACAACCGCAACTATAATTATTTCGAAGGCCTGACCAAGGAACAGCGCAAGCAGCGCGAGCATGACGAGCAGCGCGACGCCAGCGGGTTCGGCCAGGCCTCGCATTATGGCTGGGGCGGCCCCGGGGACGGCACGCGCAGCGCCGACGAAATGCGCGCGCTGGAGATTTTCGAACTGGACAGCGATGCGGATATCGCCGCCGTCAAAAAGGCCTGGCGCAAGCTCGCCAAGGAAAACCATCCGGACGTGAAACCCGACGACGCCGAAGCCGCCAAGCGGTTTCGGGCGGGGCAGGCGGCCTGGGAGGTTTTGCGCGCCGCCGACGAGCGCCGGACCTGGAAAGGCGCCTGATCAAGACCGTCCGATCCGACTGGGAAAGCGCGATCCTCGTCTGCCGCAAATGCTCGAAACGCCTGGGCGGCGGGTTCGGGCCGAAGCGCAAGACGCGGCTCGCCAAGGCGCTGCGCAAGCATCTGGGCGGCAAGAAGGACCGCAAGGGCACTCTCGGCATCGTAGAAGTCAATTGCCTGTCGATCTGCCCGAAAAACGCGGTCACCGTGGTGCAATCCGGCGACCTGCTCAACTGGGTTCTGGTCAAGCCCGGCATGCCGATGGAGAAGGTCGCCGAGGCGCTGGGGATCGGTTCTCCTCAGGAATAGCGTTCGGCGGTTTCGCGGATCAGCGCGATCATGTTGGGGATCCCCTGGGTCCGGTTCGAACTGAGCTGGTTCTTCAAATCGAAGGCGGCGAGACCCTCCTCGATATCCGTTGCGAGGATTTCGTCGGCCGGCCGGTCCTGGACCGTCAGCAGGACGAGCGCGATGATTCCCTTGGTGATCGCCGCATTGCTGTCGGCCAGGAAATGCAGCCGGCCGTCGTCGGTTTGCGTCGGATAGACCCAGACAGCCGCCGAACAGCCGCGGACGAGCGTCGCATCGGTTTTCAGCGCGTCGGGCATGTCTTCGAGAGTCTGGCCGAGTTCGATCAGCAGCCGGTAGCGATCGTCGCTTTCGAGAAATTCATATTCCTCGCGGACATCGTCGAGAGAGGGAAGTTCGGTCATGCCCGCCATTTAGGGGCTGGCCGGCCGGTCGTCACCCCGGCAAGGATGCCGGGGCCTTTTCGGCGGGAGTTTCTGGCCGGGCCGAAAAGATTCCGCGGGGCTGGCGGAATGACGAAACGTGTTGATCCTAGAGCTCGATGCCGGCGGCGATCGCTTCCAGCTTGCGGACGCGTTCCTTGAGGTCGGCGACCTCGATCCGCGAGCCGGTGCTCGGTGCGGGCACGTCGGTGGACATCGCCGCCTTGTGCTGGAGCTCGAGCCGCTTGAGTTCCAGCCAGCCGCGCCATCCCCTGAGCGCCGCGTAGCTCGCGATTATCAGCCCGATCAATCCGGTGGCTGCCATCGCCAAGGTCGGTATCTGATCCTGCATGATTATACCTTTCTTTCCTGAACCTTCTTGTCGTTCTCAGCTGTGCGTTCTGTCGCGCAGAGCTTCGATTTCCTGTTCGAGCCGATTGCCCTTGTCCGTGGCGATCCGCTCGAGAACGGCGATCCGTTCCTTGAGCTGCTTGATTTCTTCGCGCATGCGTCCGGCGTCGGGATCGACGATCCGGCGCTGATTGCCGTCTTCGTCTTCGATGATGCCATGCTGCGCATTGTATCTGGAGCGGATGACGCCGGCGACGACGCAGATCAGGACGATCGCCACTACCATTTCGAACGGACCCATAATTACCTCCCTGAACCTTTCCCTGTATTTAGTTGAGCGGCTTATCCCGCAAATTTTCGATTTCGTCGGCGAGGCCCGTCGAACGGTCCGTCAGGATCCGCTCGAGCGTTGCGACCCGCTGTTCGAGGCGCTCGGTCTTCGCCGCATATTGCGCTGCCTTCTCGGCGGTCATCGCCATATTGGCCTCCGCTTCGGTCCGGCGAAGTTCGAACCATTTGCCGCCGAATATCCAGAAGGTGACGGCGCAGATCGGAAAGACGACCGTCATCAACAATATGCCCATCAATTCCATGTCCATGACGATCCCTTCCTATTCAGCCTTGTGCCGCAGCCGCTCGATCTCCTGATCGAGATTGTAGCCGCTGTCCGTGACGATCCGCTCGACATTGGTGAGCCGATCCTTCAGCCCGGCCAGTTCGTCCCGCAAGTGCGTGTTCTCCTGGCTGAGCAGCTTGATCTCGTCTTTCGTCTTGCGGTCGATCTGCGGATGGACGATTTCGCCCAGGCTGTTCTCGAGCGGATAGCCATGCTTGATCCGCATCCAGGTGGTGATGACCCAACCCACTACGCCGAGCGCCACGACCACCGCGATCATCGGCGCGATATCGGCGAGGAATTGTGCGCGTTCGGGATCCATTCTCAATTCTCCTACTTGGCCGCGTTGCGGAGATTTTCGATCTCGTCCGCGAGCCGTGTGCTGCCGTCCGTGGCGATCCGCTCGAGGACGGAAATCCGCTCTTCGAGCCGGACGATCTTGTCCTTCAGTTCGCCATTCTCGTTGGCGAGCAATTCGATTTTACGATCGCTTTCGGGGTTCTGGCGATGGGTCGATCCGCCCCATTCATTCTCCAGCGGATAACCGTGCTTGGCGCGAATGGCGGTTGTGATGATCCAGGCGAGGAAACTCATTCCCACGATCGCCAGGACAAAGACCGGACTTCCCCAATTCATCTGATATTTCCTCCCTGAACCTTATCCCTGAACCCTGCCCCCGAACCCTAGCGCAGCGCGTCGATTTCCTGGGCGAGGCGCGTGTTGCGGCTCGTTACCATCAGCTCGACATCGGCGAGCCGGCGATCGACATCGCGAAAGCGCGAGCGGATCTCGTTGACCGAGCGGCGCGGATTGGCGCGCGTGCCCTGCCAGAACTTTTCTTCCTCCTTGTCCTCGTAAAGGCCGAGCGGCTTCTTCGGAGCCAGCCAGGCGACGACGAAATAGACGAGGAACAGCGGCGGGAAGAAGAAGAGCGCGGTGACCACGAACCCGATCCGGGTCCAGAGCGTATCGATGCCGGTATAATCGGCGACGCCAGAGCATACCCCGAGAAACTTCGCATTCTGCTTGTCGAGATAGAATTTGGTGCGGCGGTCATGCATTGTCGGTCTCCTGTTCGTCTGTTCGTTACCGCCGGCGCTCGGCGCGGCTCATATCCTGCTCTGCGATCCGGTCTTCGATCCGCTCTCCGATCCGGTCGTCCAGGGGCGGCTCGTGACGCAGCGCGCGTTCGCGGGCCCATTCGGGATTGTCGGCGGCGATGATCCGTTCGATCGTATTCATCCGGTCGTCCAGTCGCCGGGCAGCGTCGTAAAGTTCATCCAGCAGATCTTCGTCTTCCCGCGTGATCGATCCTGCGCGCTTCCACTGGGTGGAGTAGTGGAGGATCAGCCAGGGAAGCCCGATGAAGAGCATCCCGACGACGCCGATGGGTACGAGGATGTCTTCCATGGGTTAGGCTTCCTTGCTTTCGGAGGGTTTCTTGCTGGCCTTCTTCATGGCCGCGAGCTCGGCTTCGACCTTGTCGCTCGTCTCAAGCTCGTTGATTTCCTCTTCGAGCGTCTTCGGCTGGCTGCCGAGCGCGAGCGCATCGGCGCGGCCCTCGGCCATGTCGACATGGCGTTCGAGCATTTCGAAGCGCGCAAAGGCGTCCTGGACGCGATCGCCATTGTAGAGGTCGCGCAGCTTGATCTGGTTTTCCGCGGTCTCGAGGCGGGCGGAAATGCTGTTCTGCCGGCTGCGGGCTTCGCGCAGCTTGCCCTGGAGCTTCGAGATGTCCTGCTCGTAGGCGTGGAGCGATTCGTCGAGGATCGCGATTTCGCCGTTCAGGCGATCGGCCATGTCGGCGGCCTTCTGCTTTTCGACGAGCGCCTGCTTGGCGAGATCCTCGCGGTCCTTCGACAGCGCGAGTTCGGCCTTTTCCTTCCAGCTTTCCTGGAGCTGTTCGAGTTTGGTGATCGACCGGCGCATTTCCTTCTGGTCGGCGATCGTCCGGGCAGCGGACGCGCGAACTTCCACCAGCGTTTCCTCCATTTCGAGGATGATCATACGGACCATCTTGGCCGGATCTTCGGCCTTGTCGAGAATGTCGGTGACATTGGCGGCAATGATGTCGCGTGTGCGGGAGAAAATTCCCATGATAGCTACTCCTATGTCCCTCGAACATTTTGGGGCCGGGGAGGGGGAGGGGCGGCCGCCTCCCCGGCTGACTCGGTGGCCTATGCGACGCGGCCGGTGACGATGATCACGTCGTCCTGATCGGCCTGCAGCTCGACCGGGTCGCCGGCGTTTCCGGCCTGGACCGGGCCGACCGTTCCAAGGACGCAGGCGCCGGTGACGGCGAGGGCGGCCATGGCGGCGGCGATGTTCTGGCTGATGTCTTTGATGCTGGTCATGTCTGGTCTCCTGAACCTTGGCCCCCAAACCGGGGTTTGAAACTGGTTTATCGTCTTTGTGACTGTTAACGCCCCATTCATAGCAGGGAGCGTGCCAGTTTTCGATTATTCAAGAAAAACAGGAGCTTGACGCGATTGCCCGTATATTTTATGCGGCGTATATTGCTATTTTTTGGGATTTTGCGCTAAAGAATGGCGATGGAACGCGAAGCCCAATTCGTCGGAGAGTCCGGCGCCTTTCTCGATGCGGTCGAGATGGCCAGCCGCGCGGCCGCGCTGGACCGCCCCGTCCTCGTAATCGGCGAGCGCGGGACGGGCAAGGAACTGATCGCCGAACGCCTGCACCGGCTGAGTCAGCGCTGGGAAGGCCCGCTGATCACGCTCAACTGCGCGGCGCTGCCCGAAACCCTGATCGAGGCCGAGCTGTTCGGTCATGAGGCAGGCGCCTTTACCGGTGCGACGCGCGCTCGCGCCGGCGCGTTCGAGGAGGCCGATGGCGGCACCCTGTTCCTCGACGAGCTGGCGACGCTTTCGGCGGCCGCGCAGGAGCGCCTGCTCCGGGCGGTCGAATATGGCGAAGTCAGCCGGATCGGATCGAACAGGCCGCTGCGCGTGGATGTCCGGATCGTCGCGGCGACCAACGAGAATCTGCCGGACCTGGTAGAGCGCAACCGGTTTCGCGCCGACCTGCTCGATCGGCTCTCCTTCGAGGTCGTCACGCTGCCTCCGCTCCGCGTCCGGGAAAGCGACATCCTGATCCTGGCCGACTATTTCGGCCGGCGCATGGCCGTCGAGCTGGACTGGCCGTCCTGGCCGGGTTTCGGCGACGAGGCTGTCACGGCGCTGATGGCCCATGACTGGCCCGGCAACGTGCGCGAACTCCGCAATGTCGTCGAACGCGCGGTTTACCGCTGGGAACGGTCCTCCGAACCGGTCGATGCGATCCAGCTCGATCCGTTCGATTCCCCCTGGCAGATACCGCCCGAGCCGGAACCGGACGAAAAAGCCGCCGCGGCACCGTCGCGCACCGCCGCTGAGCCCCGCAAAACCGTCGTCTCGGACTTCAAGGCGGCGGTCGAAGAATATGAGAAGGAGATATTGGAGGCGGCGCTCGAACGTGCCCGTTACAACCAGCGCCAGACCGCCAAGGCATTGGGATTGAGCTATGATCAGCTCCGCCACGCGCTCAAGCGCCACGACATGATCGGCTGATTCGCCAAAATCGGCCAAATGGCGTATATTCGATGCACGAAAGGGAGAAAGGCCATGCGTGGATTATCCGTCTTCGCGGCTATCGCCGTCGCCGGTTTCGCCGCCGGAACCGCCCCTGCCGCCATCAGCGTTGTCGGCAACAGCACAGCCCATGCCTGTTATCAGTCGGCGCTCAACGAACGGTCCCGGCCGAGCGATATCCGCGTCTGCACCGAGGCGATCGAGGATCGACTGATTACCGGGCGGGATCGCGTCGCGAGCCATGTCAATCGCGGCATCCTATACGTGCAGAACGGCGACTATGCGCGGGCCATCGCGGATTACGACCAGGCGATCGGGCTCGATAGCCGCGAGCCGGAGGCCTATCTCAACAAAGGGCTGGCGCTTCTGCACCAGCGCGAGAACCCGTCCGAGATCGTCGCGCTGCTGACCGCCGCCATCGAATATGGCACGCGCGAGCCGGCCCTGGCCTATTATGGCCGCGGCGTGGCGCACGAGATGAACGGCGATATTTCGTCCGCCTATTACGATATCCGGCGGGCCACAGACATCGATCCGGAATGGGATGTGCCGGCTCGCGATCTGGCGCGGTTCCGCGTTGTCGGCGGACAGGGTGGATAGAGCCGGCCTTTGCGCCCTGTCGTTCGTCGTGCCCAATCGGCCGTTCGGCGAATAATAAAACCAAAGCGTCCCGTTTTTTGTGCGGATATGTCGGTTTTCTGCATAATGGCGGCACCTACAGGAGGATGCCATGCATATGATGCTCAAACTCGCAGCCAGTGCGCTTGCCGTAACGACCGTGGCCGGTACGGCCAACGGCGCGGTCCTGGTCAGCGGAAACAGTTCTGCCGAATCCTGCTACACGGCGGCGGCGCGGCAATCGGATTCGCGCGGCGATCTGAGGCCCTGCGATTTCGCGCTCCAGGAAGAAGCGCTGACCCATCGGGACCGGATCGCGACCCATGTGAACCGGGGTATCATCCAGTTCCATCGCGGGCAGTATAACCTTGCCCTGTCCGATTTCGACCGGGCTCTCCAGATGGATCCCGAACAGCCCGAGGCCATGCTGAACAAGGCGATCACGCTTATGCGCCGCGACGAGCGCGGCCAGGAGGCTCTGCCTTATTTCACCCGCGCGCTCGAACTGGGCACCGAGCAGCCGGCGGTGGCGCATTACGGCCGGGGCCTCGCCCATCATCTCAACGGCGACCTGACCGCGGCCTATCACGATATCCTGACGGCGAGCGAACTGGCGCCCGAATGGGATGCGCCGCGCAACGACCTGTCGAACTTCATCGTCGAACCGAACAGCTAGACGCGCGCTCGATTTTCGCCGGACAACGGGCCGGCCGCCTTCTCGCGAGGCGGCCGGCTCTTTTCGTCCGGTATCGCGAAACGCCGCCAGGAATTCTCTTCGCCCGCCTATGGATACCCTTGAAGACCCTGTGCGTTACCGTCATGTAAGACCGACCAGCAGGAGACTTTCCCATGCCTTTCGAACTGCCAGACCTTCCCTATGCGAAGGACGCTTTCGGCGATCTGATTTCCGCGAAGACTTTCGATTTCCATCACGGCAAGCACCACCAAGCCTATGTGAACAAGACGAGCGACGCGATCGAGGGCGGAGAGTTGGCGGACGCCAAGCTGTCGGAGGTCATTCTCGCCGCCAAGGAGAAGGGCGATCAGGGGCTGTTTAACAATTCGGCCCAAGTATGGAACCACAGCTTCTACTGGAAGTGCCTGAGCCCCGAGAAACAGAATCCGTCGGGCGCGCTCGCCGCCCATATCGAGGACTGTTTCGGATCGAAGTCCGACATGCTCGAGGCCTTCAAGGAAGAGGCGACCGGCCATTTCGCCAGCGGCTGGGCTTGGCTCGTCCTCAACGGCGACAAGCTCGAGATCACCTCGCTTCACGATGCCGACACCCCGGTTGCGCATGAAGGGATGAAGCCGCTCCTCACGATCGATGTGTGGGAACATGCCTATTATCTGGACTACCAGAATGATCGCGGCGCCTATGTCGATGCGCTGCTCGACCATGTGAACTGGGAATTCGTCGCCCGGAACATGGACGGTAACGGCGTGAGCCGCGCCGACCAGGGCTGAGCCTTACCTGTTGGTAGCGAACCGCCTGCCCGAGGCCCTATTCATGGGCTTCGGGCATCGGCGGCTCGTCCGCCTTGTCGAGATTGAGGCCGTTCTTCAGCAGCATCGGCACATTGGCGAACGCGAAGATCAGCGTGAGCGGTATTGCGCCCCATAATTTGAATCCGACCCAGAAATCGGTGCTGAAATTGCGCCACACGGCCTCGTTGAGCACCGCCATGGCGACGAAGAAGACCGCCCAGTTGCGCGACAGCAGGTCCCAGCCCCGGTCGCTCAACCCCGGATAGGCGCTGCCCAGCAGGGCCTTCAGCGTCGGCCGTTTCGTCAGCAGCCCGAAAAACAGGATCAGGGCGATGAAGACGTAATAAATGGTCGGCTTGATCTTGATGAAGGTCTCGTCGCGCAGGAACAGCGTGACGCCGCCGAAGATGAGTACCATCACGCCGGAGAACAGCAGCATCGGCGAAATCTTGCCGACCTTCGCCCAGGATATGACGAGGGCGATCATCATCGCAGCCATGAAGGCGCCCGTCGCATAGAATATTCCGAGCGGTGGCGGCGCGAGATAGTTGACGGCGAAGAATATCAGCACCGGCCCGAAATCGAGCGCCATGCGCATTCCGGACGACAGTTCCGTCTTGGTTTCGGCTTCGCTCATACTCTACTCTCCATCAAACTCGTCGGCGCCCGTGATCGCGCGCGCCACCGCGCGAGGGTCGAAGGGGCGCAAATCTTCGAGCCTCTCGCCGACACCGATCGCGTGGATCGGCAAGCCGAACTTTTCGGCCGCGGCGACCAGCACGCCGCCACGCGCCGTTCCGTCGAGCTTCGTCATAACAAGGCCGGTGACATTGGCCACTTCCCTGAACACCTCGATCTGGGAAAGGGCGTTCTGCCCGGTGGTCGCGTCCAGCACGAGGATGACGTTATGCGGCGCCTCTTCGTTGAGCCGCCCCAGCACCCGGCGGATCTTGGAAAGCTCGTCCATCAGATGGCTCTTGTTCTGCAGGCGGCCGGCCGTATCGACGATCAGCACGTCCGTGCCGATCTCGGTGCCGCGCTTGACCCCCTCGAACACGAGGCTGGCCGCATCGCCGCCTTCCTCGCCGGCGATGATCGGCACTCCGAGCCGCTCCGCCCACACCTTGAGCTGGCCGATCGCCGCCGCGCGGAACGTGTCGCCGGCGACGAACATGACATTGTAGTCGTCCTCGAGAAACAGGTGTCCGAGCTTGGCGATGGTGGTCGTCTTGCCCGACCCGTTGACGCCGATAACGAGCATGACCTGCGGCCGCGGAAAGGCGTCGATCTCGAGCGGCACGGCGACGGGGCGCAATATCTCTTCCAGTTCCTCGGCGACGATCTCGCGTATATCGAGTTCGGACAAATGCCGGTCGTAGCGGCCGCTCGCCAGCCGGTCGCGCACGCGCGCGGCGACCGAGGGGCCGAGATCGGACGCGATCAGCGCCTCCTCGATCTCGTCCAGCGTGTCCTCGTCGAGCTTTTCCTTGGTGATCAGGCCGGTCAGATTGCCGCCGAGCCTGTCGGACGTCCGCTTGAAACCGAAGCGCAGCTTCTCGCCCCAGCTTTTTTCCTCACTCACGCGATTTCCCCGGCCAATATCCCGTCATCGACACCGGCGATCCGGGTCTCGACGATCGTCCCTATCTTGCTTGCTCCGTCCATCGCGGACGGTCGGTCGAGCGCCACCTCGGCGAAATTTTCCGCATGGCCGGTCCCGTCCTCGCGCTCGACCAAAACGCGTTGCGTCGTGCCGATCAAACCCTCCAGCCACATCGCCTTCTGCCGCGCGGTTGCCGCGCGCAGCCTTTGCGCGCGTTCCTTGCGGGCCGGGACGGGCACCTGCGGCATTTTTGCCGCCGGCGTTCCGCGCCGCGCCGAATAGGGGAAGATGTGACCGAAGACGATCTGGCAATCGTCGACCAGCGCCAGCGTATTCGCCGCCATCTCCTCGGTTTCGGTCGGAAAGCCTGCGATGATATCGGCGCCGATCGCGATCTCGGGCCGCTCGGCCTTGAGGCGCGCGACCATCTCGACGGATTGCGCGCGGCTGTGGCGGCGCTTCATGCGTTTCAGGATCATGTCGTCTCCCGCCTGCAGCGAGAGATGGAGATGCGGCATGAAACGCGGTTCGCCCGTGATGATCTCGAACAGCCGCTCATCGATCTCGATCGAGTCCAGGGACGAGAGCCGCAGGCGGGGGAGGGCGGTCACGCCCGTGAGGATGCGCTCGACGAGCAGGCCGAGGCTGGGACTGCCAGGAAGGTCGGGACCATAGCTGGTGACGTCGACGCCCGTCAGCACGATCTCCTGAAAGCCCTGATCGACCAACGCCTTGATCCGGTCGACGACGAGGCCGGCCGGGACCGAGCGGCTGTTGCCGCGGCCATAGGGGATGACGCAGAAGGTGCAGCGATGGTCGCAGCCATTCTGCACCTCGACAAAGGCGCGGGCGCGCTCGGCAAAACCGGTCACGAGATGGGGCGCCGTTTCGCGCACGGCCATGATGTCGGAGACCAGCGAGCGGTTCGACGCAAAGCTTTCGGGCAGCATCTTTTCACGATTGCCGAGCAGCCTGCCGACCTCCGGCATCGCTGCGAAACTTTCGGGTTGGGTCTGCACGGCGCATCCCGTGACGATGATCTCCGCATCGGGCCGCGCGCGCTTCGCCTTGCGGATCTGCTGGCGGGTCTTGCGGACCGCTTCGGCCGTCACCGCGCAGCTGTTGACGATGACCAGATCGTCGCGATCGGCCGCCATCGCCCGCATGGCTTCGCTTTCGGCGAAGTTCAGCCGGCAGCCCAGGGTAATGAGTTCGGGACCGCTCACCGCAGCGTCCCCGTGTCGATCTCGCCGCTGAAGACATGGGTGGCCGGGCCGGTCATCCGGATCGTCTCACCCGGTGCCCAGTCGATCC
The DNA here is from genome assembly GCF_052168275.1 of Parasphingopyxis sp. Classification (GTDB taxonomy): domain Bacteria; phylum Pseudomonadota; class Alphaproteobacteria; order Sphingomonadales; family Sphingomonadaceae; genus Parasphingopyxis. The sequence continues at coordinate 20,230 of NZ_JBQLZM010000075.1, forward strand.
GGAGATCGCCGCCGGGCAGATGCACGACCGTCTCGCCGGCGACGAGCTTCCGCCGCGCCGCGGCGACCATCGTCGCGCAGGCGCCGGTGCCGCAGGCACGGGTCAGGCCCGCGCCCCGCTCCCAGACGCGCAAGGTAATGCCGCCGTCCGGTTCGACCGTCGCGACGTTGACGTTGATGCGCTCGGGAAAGAGCGGGTCGGTTTCGATGATCGGGCCGAGCCGGGCGAGATCGACCGCTCCGGCGTCCTCGACGAAGAACACGATATGCGGATTGCCCACATTGACCGCGGCCGGGTCTTCGAGATTCTCCCAGCCGACCGGCATGTTCGCGGTGTCCATCGCATAGGCCAGCGGGATCGCATCCCAGTCGAACCGGGGCTCGCCCATGTCGAGCGTCGCGCCCGCACCGTTGACGCGACCCGAGATCGTGCCGCCCGCGGTTTCGATCACGGCCTCGTCGCCCACCAGCTGCGTCACGCAGCGTGCGGCATTGCCGCAGGCCTCGACCTCGCCGCCGTCGGCGTTGAATATCCGCATGGCCAGATCGGCGGTGTCCGACGGTTCGAGCAGGATGAGCTGGTCGCAGCCGATCCCGGTGCGCCGGTTGGCGAGCGCGCGCGCGAGGGTCTCCGTCATGTCGACGGAGCGATTGCGGGCATCGATAACGACGAAGTCGTTGCCGAGGCCGTGCATCTTGTGAAAAGCCAAGGTGCGAGAAGATGGGCGCATGGCGCGCGATTTAGGGTCGGGAAGGGGTGCTGTCCACTTGCACGGCGCTTTTGTTCGCGCCCGCCGCTCGGTTTAGCCCGTGCGGCGCAGCTTGCGCAGATCGTCCAGCGCTTCCTCGGCGATCTCTTCACTCGGCCGCGACGTCAGCATGTCCTTGTCGGCGAGCAGCCGCCGCGTCTGGCCAATTGCCATCGGCTTGCCGAAATGCCAGCCCTGTCCGGCCATCGAGCCCAGATCCTTGAGGCTGGCTTCGATCTGTTCGTTTTCGATCCCCTCGGCGGTGACCGGCAGGCCTAGGCTGGCACCGAGACGCGTGATCGCATCGACGATCGCCGCGCTTTCATTGTCGTCGTTGATCGAGGTGACGAAGCTGCGATCGATCTTGATCCGGTCGAACGGCAGCGCGCGCAGATGGGCAAGACTCGAATAGCCGGTTCCGAAATCGTCGAGCGCCACGCGGATGCCCTGGTTTTTGAGGCTCGAAATGATCGATTGCGCGATGCCGAGATTGTCGAACAGCGCTGTTTCGGTGATCTCGATTTCGAGCCGGCTGGCCGGGAAGTTCGTCTCGGTCAGCAATTTGATGATCTTCTGGGCGAGCCAGGGATCCTTGAGCTGCGCCGGCGAGATGTTGACGGAGAGCGTCAGGTTCGGGTCCCAGTCGCGCGCCTCGATGAAGGCCTGGCGCATCACGCATTCGGAAAGTTCGGCGATCAGGCCGCATTCCTCGGCGACCGGAATGAATTCCTCCGGCAGGATGACGCCCCTGGTCGGGTGTTCCCAGCGGGCCAGCACCTCGAAACCGTGCAGCTTGCCGGTCAACAGGTCGACCTGCTGCTCGTAATAGGGGGCGAATTCGCCGGCCGGAATGCCCTTGCGCATGCCTTCTTCGACGCGGTTCCGTTCCTCGAGCATCCGCTCCATGCTGCCGTCGAACCAGACGGCGCGGTTCTTGCCCTGGTGCTTGGCGGCATACATGGCGATATCCGCGCGGCGCAGCAGCGTTTCGACGCCGTTGCAGTCGTGATCCGACCGGGCGATGCCGACCGAGGCGCTCGTCTGTATCGACTGGCGTTCGATATCGAAGGGCTGCGAAATCCGTTCGACGAGCTCGTCGGCCACGGCGTCTACCGCGGCCGGGTTGGAAGGATCGAACTGGAAGGCCGCGGCGAACTCGTCGCCGCCGAGGCGCGCGCCGAGCGCCGAGCCGGGCAAGGCGCTCATGATCCGCTTGCCGACCTCGCGCAGCAGTACGTCGCCGACATGGTGGCCGTTGAGATCGTTCACATATTTGAAGCTATCTAGGTCGATGACGAACATGGCCACGACCCGGTCCCGCTGCGCGGCGCGCTTGATCATTTCGCCTGCCTCGCTGCTGAGCGCGCGGCGGTTGAGGAAACCGGTGAGCGGATCGCGCAATGCCAGCAGGCGGGCGCGCTTGGCGGCCTCCTTGTGGGACTTGATCTGTTCGCTGACTTCGTTGTGATGGCGCCATCCGATGAGGATCAGCGCAATGTTCAGGATCAGGGCGATGGCGAGAACCGGATCGCGCTCGGACGCGGTGCCGGCGATGATATTGGCGATGACCTGTCCGCCGAGGCCGGCAAACATGAGGATGGCCGTGAGAGCGACGGCACCCGAAACGAGTGCACGGGGCTGTCGGTCCTCGCTCGACGCCGGTACAGTCGAATTTGAACTTGAAGCGATGGTCTCGCGTTCGCCCATAACGTGTTTCCCGTAAATTGAGCTGCGTGATGGCACGAACGGAGTGAAGACCGAGTTAATTTCGGGCATTTTCGGCGAACCCTTGTAAATTCCGCTTTCGCGCAGTATTTGCGCTCCACAGTTCCGCGAGGAATGCAGATCGACGCGCCGATATGGCGTCCGCTGGCCGGCGAGGTTTCGCCCGCCGGCGCTTTTTGCGTTAGTCGCCGGAACAGGAAGGAATTGGACGATGTTCGACAGTCTCAGCGATCGGCTCGGCGGCGTATTCGACCGTTTGAAGGGCCGCGGCGCGCTCAGCGAAAGCGATGTCCGGGCGGCGATGCGCGAAGTGCGGATCGCGCTGCTCGAGGCCGATGTCGCGCTGCCGGTAGCGCGCGAGTTCGTCGACGGGGTGACCGAACAGGCAGTCGGTCAACAGGTGCTGAAATCGGTCACGCCGGGCCAGCAGGTCGTCAAGATCGTCAACGACGCGCTGGTCGCGATGCTCGGCGCCGAGGCGTCCGAACTCAATCTCGAGGGGACGCCGCCCAATGTCGTGATGATGGTCGGCCTGCAGGGCTCGGGCAAGACGACGACGACCGCCAAGATCGCCAAGCGGCTCACCGAAAAGGGCCGGAAAAAGGTGCTGATGGCGTCGCTCGACGTCAATCGCCCGGCCGCGCAGGAACAGCTGGCCGTACTCGGTACGCAGACCGATGTCGCGACGTTGCCGATCGTCGAGGGCCAGCAGCCGGTCGATATCGCGAAACGGGCGCTGCAGGCGGCGAAGCTCCAGGGCTTCGATGTAGTGATGCTCGATACCGCCGGCCGTCTCCATGTCGACCAGCAGCTGATGGACGAGATGAAGACGGTCGCCGACGTCGCGACACCCGCAGAAATCCTGCTCGTCGTCGATGCGTTGACCGGCCAGGACGCGGTCAATGTCGCGCAGAACTTCTCCGAACAGGTGCCGCTGACCGGTACCGTGCTGACCCGGATGGATGGCGATGCGCGCGGCGGCGCGGCGCTGTCGATGCGCGCGGTCACAGGTACGCCGATCAAGTTTGTCGGCGTTGGCGAGAAGCTCGATGCGCTGGAAGAATTCCATCCGGAGCGCGTCGCGGGCCGCATTCTCGGCATGGGCGATGTCGTCAGCCTCGTCGAACGCGCGGCCGAAACGGTTGAAAAAGAAGAGGCCGAAGCCTTCGCCAAGAAGATGGCCAAGGGGCAGTTCGACCTCAACGACCTGCGTACGCAGCTCGCGCAGATGCAGCGCATGGGCGGGCTCGGCGCGCTCGCCGGGATGCTGCCGGGCATGAAAAAGGCGCAGGCCGCGATGGCGCAGAGCGGCATGGACGACAAGGTGCTCGTCCATATGGACGCGATGATCGGCTCGATGACCAGGGAGGAGCGCGCCAAGCCCGGCCTGCTCAACGCCAAGCGCAAGCGCCGCGTGGCGATGGGCTCGGGCACGACCGTGCAGGAGGTCAACAGGCTCCTCAAGATGCACAAGGAAATGGCGACCGCGATGAAGCGCATCAAGAAGATGGGCGGCATCAAGGGGCTGATGAAGATGTTCGGCGGAGGCGGCCCGGACGGCCTGCCGACCGACCCGGGAGACATGCCGCCGGGCGGCATGCCGGGCCTGCCCGGAATGCCGGGGCAGGGGATCCCTCCGGGGCTCGATAAATTACTGAAACGCTAGAGTTATTTTGACTATTCTGATTTTTGAAAGAAGGAAATATCAATGCCAGTAGCAATCCGGTTGTCGCGCGGTGGCGCAAAGAAGCGGCCTTATTACAAGATCGTCGTAACCGATTCCCGCAAGGCGCGGGACGGCAAGTTCATCGAACGGATCGGCAGCTACAACCCGCTGCTCGCCAAGGACGATCCCGAGCGCGTGAAGCTCGACGAAGACCGTGCCAAGCATTGGCTGTCGGTCGGCGCGCAGCCGTCAGATCGCGTGATGCGCTTCCTCGATGCTGCCGGCATCATGGAGCGTCCGGCGCGCAACAACCCGCAAAAGGCGGAACCGGGCGCGAAAGCCAAGGAACGCGCCGAGGAAAAGGCCGAGAAGGAAGCCGCCGCCACGGAAGCCGCAGAAACACCTGCGGAAGAGGCTCCGGCTGAAGCCGCCGAAGCGCCGGCTGAAGAAGCGGTTGCCGAAGAGGCCCCTGCCGAGGAGGCCGAAGCGACGGCTGAAGAAGCTGCCGCCGAGGAAGCTCCGGCGGAGGAAACGCCTGCTGAGGAAGCAGCCGCTGAAGAGGCTCCTGCCGAGGACGCCGAGAAAGAAGAAGCCAAGAGCTAAGCCTTGGCCGAAAAGCGCATCACCCTCGCCGCCATTGCCGGAGCGCATGGCATTGGCGGCGAGGTGCGCCTCAAGCTGTTCGCCGAGAGTCTGGACAGCTTCAAACGCTACAAGACGTTCGACGCGGGCGGGCAATCGCTCACGCTCACATCCGCGCGCGAAACCGGCAAGATGCCGATCGCGCGCTTCGCCGAGATCGCCGACCGCAACGCCGCCGAGGCGCTGCGCGGCAAGGAACTGACCGTGCCGCGCGACGCGCTGCCGCCGCTCGCCGAGGGCGAATATTATCACGCCGATCTTGTCGGCCTCCCGTGCGTGACCGAGTGCGGCGATCCGGTCGGCGAGGTGATCGCCATCGAGAATTTCGGGGCCGGCGATATTATCGAGATACGGCAACCCGATGGCTCGGAATTCATGGTGCCGATGAAAGCGGTCACGGCATCGGCAACCGGGATCATTCTGGATAGCGATTTTCTGCCATGAGCTTCGCCGCTACCATCCTGACCCTCTACCCCGAGATGTTCCCGGGGCCGCTCGGCCATTCGATCGCCGGGCGTGCGCGGGACGAGGGGAAATGGGCGCTGGAAACGCTCCAGATCCGGGATTTCGCGACCGACAAACATCACACGGTGGACGATACGCCGGCCGGTGGCGGCGCGGGCATGGTGATGAAGGCCGATGTGCTGGCCGCCGCGATCGACGAAGCGCTGGAGCGCCAGCCGGATGCCCCGGTGCTCGCCATGTCGCCGCGCGGAACGCCGCTGACGCAATCCCGGATACGCGCGCTTTCGACCGGCCCCGGCGTCACGATATTGTGCGGCCGTTTCGAGGGGTTCGACGAGCGCATTTTCGAAGCCCGCCCGGTTGAGGAAGTCTCGGTCGGCGACTATATCCTGTCCGGCGGCGAAATCGGCGCTCTGGCGCTGCTGGACGCTTGCATAAGGCTGCTTCCCGGGGTAATGGGCGCGGCTTCAAGCGGCGATGAGGAAAGTTTCGAACAGGGGCTTCTCGAATATCCGCACTATACCCGGCCTGTAGAATGGGAAGGGCGCAGTATCCCTGAAGTGTTGCGATCGGGGGATCATGCGAGGATCGCGGCTTGGCGGAAACGCCGGGCCGAAGAGATAACACGGTCACGGCGGCCGGATCTTTGGGAGCGCTACAGTGGCGCTCCGGGTCAGTCGCCCTCTGGCGCGCAACGGGACAAAGCAAAGGACGAATGAGATGAATCTCATCGAGACGCTCGAGGCGGAAGCCATCGAGAGCATTACGAGCGACAAGAAACTGCCCGACTTCAAGGCGGGCGACACGCTGCGCGTCGGCGTGAAGGTCGTGGAGGGTGACCGCACCCGTATTCAGAATTTCGAAGGCGTCTGCATCGCGCGCACCAATCGCGGCATGGGATCGAGCTTCACGGTTCGGAAGATCTCGTTCGGCGAAGGCGTCGAGCGCGTATTCCCGCTGTACAGCCCCAACGTCGACAGCGTGACCGTGCTCAAGCGCGGCATCGTGCGCCGCGCCAAGCTCTACTATCTGCGGGGCCGCACCGGTAAGGCTGCGCGTATCGCCGAAAAGCGCGACGATCGCGAGAAGAACACGATCAAGACCGAAAAGCCGGAGGCCGCCGAGGCCGCCGAAAGCTGAGATCGCACCGGCGATTGGAGACGATGAAAAGGGCCGTCCCGTGGGGCGGCCCTTCTTCTATCTTCCCATCCGCTCGAGTTCGTCCCGGTCGACAAGGCGGGTGTAGAGGTGCCAGGTGGCGTAACCGAGGACCGGCAGCGCCACGGCGAGGCCGATCAGCAGCGGTATCGCCGCCACGGTCAGGATCAGGCCCACCGTGACGCCCCAGCGCAGCAGCACGCCGGGATTGCGGCGGAAGGCGGCGAGCGAGGTCGCGACCGCGCGTTCGGCGCTGACTTTGCGGTCGACGAGCAGCGGCAGCGAAACGACGCTGACCGCCAGTACGACGACGGCGAACAGGATGCCGACGAGGTTTCCGACGATGATCATGCCCCAGCCGGGCCGGGTCGTCAGCACCATTTCGGCGAAATTGGCGATCGTCCCGGGAGGCTGCAGTCCGAAGAACAAGGTGTAGATCAGGCCGGCGGCGAACAGCCAGGCGCCGAAGATGGCGAGCAGCCCGATGCCGACCGCCGCGATCGAGAGAATCGAGCGGTTCTTGAGCACGGCGAAGAAATGCCACCAGCTCGAATCTCGACCCGCTTCGCGCCGTTTCGCGAGTTCGTAGAAGCCGGTCGCGACGAGCGGACCGAGCAGCGAGAGGCCCGCGAACAGCGGAAAGAGCATCGATATGTCGCTGCCGGTCATCACGACGGACGCGATGGCGCCGACGAGCGGGTAGAGCAATCCGACGAAAAGGAGATCGCCCCGCTTCGCCTTGAAATCGGCGTATCCGGCGGCGAGACTTTCATTGAGATCGACGGCGGTTATCGTGCGCACGGGCAGCGGAACGGTGGCCGGCGTGGCGTCGAGCGAAGCTTCCTGGGGCATGACGGTCTCCGTCGGCAGAAACGCCTGCCGTTCGCGGCCCCCGGATGTCGATAACGAACAGTCTAGACCCAAAGCGTCAACCGCGCAATGACGCTACGGAAAGCCGAATGTATTGCACCGCAACAATGTTTGGCTTGGCGTAAGCGGGAACTCGCGCTACGTCCCCATGCCTCAACAAGGGAATGCGACTATGGGTTATCGGGTAGCGGTGGTCGGAGCGACGGGGAATGTCGGGCGCGAAATGCTCGCCTGCCTCGCCGAGCGCGAGTTTCCGGCGGACGAGGTCGCGGCGGTCGCCTCGCCGCGTTCGCAGGGCGTCGAGGTCGAATTCGGCGAAACCGGCACGATGCTCAAATGCCGCAATATCGAGCATTTCGACTTTTCCGGCTGGGATATCGCGCTGTTCGCCGCGGGTTCGGGCCCGGCCAAGGAATATGCTCCCAAGGCGGCCGAGGCCGGCTGCACGGTGATCGACAACAGCTCGCTCTTCCGGATGGACCCGGACGTCCCGCTGATCGTGCCGGAGGTCAATCCCGAGGCGATCGACGGGTATCTCGCCAAGAACATCATCGCCAATCCCAATTGCTCGACGGCCCAGATGGTCGTCGCGCTGAAGCCGCTGCACGACGCGGCGACGGTCAAGCGAGTCGTGGTTTCGACCTATCAGTCGGTTTCCGGCGCGGGCAAGGAGGGGATGGACGAGCTGTTCAACCAGTCGCGCGACATCTTCGTCGGCGATCAGGCCGAAGCCAGGAAATTCACCAAGCAGATCGCGTTCAACGTGATCCCGCATATCGACGTCTTCCTCGACGACGGCTCGACCAAGGAAGAATGGAAGATGGTCGTCGAGACGAAGAAGATCCTCGATCCGAAAATCAAGGTCAGCGCGACCTGCGTCCGCGTCCCGGTTTTCGTCGGCCATAGCGAGGCGATCAATATCGAGTTCGAGAACGAGCTGTCGGCCGAGGACGCGCAAAATATCCTGCGCGAGGCGCCGGGCATCATGCTCGTCGATAAGCGCGAGGACGGCGGCTATGTGACCCCGGTCGAGTGCGTCGGTGACGGCGCGACCTTCATCAGCCGCGTGCGCGAGGACCCGACGGTCGAGAACGGCCTCGTTCTGTGGTGCGTCTCGGACAATCTGCGCAAAGGCGCGGCGCTCAATGCCGTCCAGATCGCCGAGCTGCTCGGCCGACGGCATTTGCAGAAGGCGGCGTAGCTATTCCGCCGGCTGCGGCTCGCCGTCCGGCTCGTCCTCCTCGACATTCGCTGTGCCCGTTTTCGGTAGTTTCTTGAGCAGCATCGAGGCGGGGACGGCGATGATGCAGCCCCACATGATCAGCCAGAAATTGTTGATGTAGCCGATCATCAGCGCCTGGCGGTTGATCTCGTTGTCGAGCAGGGCGGCGATCTGCTCGATGGGCAGGTTCAATCGCTCGAGGCCCAGCGATGGCACGGTCGAGGGCGTGATATGCTGGCCGAGATCGGCATGGCTGATCTGCAGGTTGCGCGCGACGTTGCTCGCCGTGATCGAGATGCCGATCGACGCGCCGACGTTGCGCAGCAGGTTCATCAGCGCCGCGCCTTCGGGGCGCAGGCTGACCGGCAAGGTCGCGAAGGCGATGACGTTGAGCGGGACGAAGATAAAGCCGATGCCGAGGCCCTGGATGACGCCCACGGTGATGATCGGGCCGGAATCCATGCCGATCATCCAGTGCGTCATCATGTAGCACGACCAGGCCGTGATCGCCCAGCCGATGGCGAGGATGATCCGCGCGTCCATAACGTTCATCAGCCGCGCGGCGACGCCCATCGCGACGATCACCCCGAGCCCCCGCGGCGCCAGCAGATAGCCGGCGGTGATCACCGGATAATCGAGCACGCCCTGCAGCATCGGCGCGATCAGCGCGATGATCGCGAACACGACAACCCCGACGAACGCGACGAAGATGAGCGAGCCGACCAGGTTCCGGTCGGTGAAAATGGCCGGGGTCAGCAGCGTGTTCTTCCCGGTCAGCATATGGACGATGAACACCCAGAAGCCGATGATGATGCAGCCGATGCCGATCCAGATCGACGTGCTGTCGAGCCAGTCAAGCTGCTGGCCGCGATCGAGCACGAGCTGGAGCGCGGCGAGGCCCAGCGCGAACATCGAGAAGCCGAACAGGTCGAAGCCGCGCCGGCTGATCGGGCGGCTCGGCAGCAGGAAATACAGCATGGCAAAGATCACCGCGCCGATCGGCAGGTTCACGTAGAACACCCAGCGCCAGTTATAATATTCGGTGATATAGCCGCCGATCAGCGGCCCGAGGATCGGCCCCATCACCGCGCCCAGACTCCAGATCGCCATTGCCTGGCCGTGCTTGTGCGACGGATTGATGTCGAGCATCGCGGTCTGCGAGATCGGGCCGATAAAGGCGGCCGCGATCCCCTGCATGATGCGGAACGTCACCATCTGTTCGAGGCTCGTCGCCGCGCCGCAGAGCATCGAGGTGAAAATGAAAAAGGCGACGGCCCAGAGGAAAAGGTTGCGCGATCCGATCCGGTCGGCGAGCCAGCCGGTGATCGGGATAGCGACGGCGGTCGCGACGATATAGCTGGTCAGCACCCAGGCGATCGTGTCGATCGTCGCGCCAAGGCTCGTCTGCATGTGGGGAAGCGCGACGTTGGCGATCGTCGTGTCGAGGATCTGCATCATCATCGCCATCATGATGGCGAAGGTCAGGAGCCCCTTGTAGCGGACCGGGAGAAGGGCGTCGCCGTCTGCCGGAGCGGCTGCTTCGCTAGCGCTCGCCATCGTCGCGGATATCGACGCGGACATCGGCGCTGAGGCCGGTGATCATCTGCCGCGACGGCGTCCCTTCGATCTCGATGCGCACCGGCACGCGCTGGGTGACCTTGACCCAGTTGCCGGTGGCGTTTTGCGGCGGGAGGATCGAGAATTCAGCGCCGGTGCCCGCGCCGATGCTGCCGACCCGGCCCTGGACAACCAGGTCGGGATAGGCGTCGAACGTGATCCGCGCCGGCTGCCCGATCCGCATCCGGTCAAGATCGGTTTCCTTGAAATTGGCCTCGATCCAGGTCTCGTCGCGCGCGACGATGCTGACGACCGCGGTTCCGGGGTTCGCCATCTGGCCGATCTGGAGCCGGTCGACCTCGCTGATCGTGCCGCTCACCGGCGCGCGGACGATCGTGCGCTCGAGGTTGAGCTGCGCCTCTTCGCGCCGGGCGATGGCGGCGGCGACAGCCGGGAATTCCGAACGCGCGCCGCGGCTGTTCGCGCTGCCGACGGCGGCGCGGGCGTCCATCTGCGCGGCGCGGGCGGCGTTCAGGCGCGCCTGCGCGTCCGATAGCTGGTTCTCGAACGATTCGACGCGCGCCCGTGTGTTGAAGCCGCGCTCCATCAGCTCGCGCTCGCGGGCGAGATTGCGCCGGGCGAATTCGACATTGGCCTGTGCCGTCGAGATGTCGACGCCGCTTGTCGAGACCGCCGTTTCGGCCTGGCCGAGCGCGAGCCGCGCGTCGCTGATATCGGCTTCGGCCTGCTGGACGGCGATGCGGTAGGGCTCGGGGTCGATGCGGAACAGGATATCGCCCGCCTCGACCTGTTCATTCTCCTCGACCAGCACGGCCACGATCCGCCCGCCGACTTCCGGGCTGATCTCGATGATATCCTGCTGGACATAGGCGTTGTCGGTCGAAACGTAGCGCCCCGACGTGACGTACCAATAGACGCCGATGCCGATCACCAGCGCCGGTACGATCAGCATTGCGATCAGCCGGACAGGAGACCGCTTGCGTTCGGTCTTTTCCTGTTCAGCCATCTTGTCCGCCCTGATTTGCGGGTCCTGTTCGGCCACTGCGCCCCATCCTCCCAGACGAACGGCGAAATTCGCACAGACTTTGGGTCTTGGCGAGGCTTTTCGGAAAAAGAGGGGAAAAGTGAGTCTTTTGAGTCACAGTGGTCCTGTTATGGTTTTCCGCTTATCAGCCCGTTAATGCCGGAATCCGGTTCCGGCCAACAGCGAAGGATATGCCGAGATGACCCTTCACGCCGATCTCTACTGGTCCTTCCGCAGCCCGTACAGTTACTTGGCGACCCGCCGCTATCGCGCGCTGACCGAGAGCCACGACGTCGATATCGCGCTCAGGCCCGTCTATCCGCTGGCCATCCGCGAACCCGATTTCTTCGAGCGGAACCATCCCAACTGGCTGCGCTACACGCTCGTCGACATCATGCGCCTGTCGCAGTTTCTGGATATCCCGATGGCGCCGCCGCGCCCCGATCCGATCGTCCAGGACATGGCGACGCGCAAGATCGCCGACGAGCAGCCCTATGCCTATCGGCTGACCCGGCTCGGCCAGGCCGCGGCGCGGCGGGGCAAGGGGCTGGCTTTCGCCGACGAGGTGTCGCGGATCATCTGGGGCGGGACCGAAAACTGGCATGAGGGCAGCCATCTTGCCGACGCGGCGGCACGCGCGGGTCTCGATCTCGCAGAACTCGACGCCGAGGCGGAGGCCGAACCCGAGATACTCGACGCCGAGATCGCCGCGAACCAGGAAGCGCTCGAGGCCGCCGGCCATTGGGGCGTACCGACGCTGGTGTTCGAGGGCGAGCCGTTTTTCGGACAGGACCGGATCGATGTCGCGGTCTGGCGGCTGAAGCAGAAAGGATTGGAAGAGCGATGAGCCTCGAGGGCGGATGCCTGTGCGGCGCGGTGCGGTATCGCATCGATGAGGATGCGCTGCCCTGCTACGCCTGCCACTGCACGGATTGCCAGACGCATACCGGTAGCGCATTCGCATTGCAGATGCCGGTCTTCGCGTCGAGATTTTCGATCGAAGGCAATGTCGTGACCGCCGAAACCGAACTGCCGAGCGGTCAGACCACGACTATCCATGCCTGTGCGAAATGTCTCGTCAGATTGTATGCGACGGTGAGCAACCGCCCCGGCCTGAACACCGTGCGGGCGGGGACGCTGGACGATAGCCGCGACCTTGCACCGGTCGCCCATATCTGGATGCATTCGAAACAAGATTGGGTCGCGATACCCGATGGCCTGCGGACATTCGAGGAAATGCCGGAAGAGGCCGACTGGTTCGAGATATTGGATACTGCCAAGCGGTTGCAGGCGGGAGGACCGACATGACGGAAACAATCACGGGCGGCTGCCAGTGCGGCCGGATACGCTACACGGCCACGATTGACGATCGCGACGCCTATCTGTGCCACTGCCGGATGTGCCAGCGCGCGACGGGCGGCGTTTCGATCGCGTTCAAGAATCTGCCCAAGGCGAGCGTCGAATGGGAAACCGATCCCGACTGGTACGAAAGCTCGCCGATCGCGCGGCGGGCTTTCTGTTCGCAATGCGGTACGCCGCTCGGCTTCGAATTTCCCGACAGCGACAAGATGGACATCACGGTCGGATCGATCGACGATCCCTTCGGTTTCGTTCCGAAACATCATTTCGGTTCCGAAAGCCTGCATGAGGCCTGGCTGGATACGCGCAGCCTCACGCGCTACCGGGCGGACGAATATGAACCGGTCGTCAGGCGCTGGAAGGAAAAAGTTGGCAAACTCCCCGATTGATCTGCCGATCCGCTATTTCGACAGCGACGACGGCTACCGGCTGGCCTATCGGGAAACGGGCGAAGGGCGGCCGCTTATTCTCCTCCACGGCTTCTTCTCCAACGCCTTCACCAACTGGATTCGCTACGGCCATGCCGAAATGATCGCGGCCAAGGGCTATCGCCTGATCATGCCGGACCTGCGCGCTCATGGCGACAGCGCGAAGCCCCACGATCCGGCCGCCTATCCTGCCGATATACTGGCGCGCGACGGATTGGCGCTGATCGATCATCTCGGGCTGACGGAGTACGATCTGGGCGGCTATTCATTGGGCGCGCGGACCGTCGTGCGGATGCACGTGCTGGGCGCGCGCCCGGCACGGCTGATCATATCGGGCATGGGACTGTCCGGACTGACGAGCCTCGCGAGCCGGGCCGAGCATTTCCGGCATATCCTGACCAATCTCGGCAACCATCCGAAACATTCGCCCGAATGGATGGCCGAAGCCTTTCTGAAGACCACCAAGGGCGATCCCGAGGCGCTGCTGCAGGTCCTCAACGTCTTCACCAATACGCCGGAAGAGGCGATCCGGGCGATCGCGGTGCCGACGCTCGTTCTTGCGGGTGAAGAGGATCAGGACAATGGCAGCCATACGGATCTCGCCGCCCTGATTACGAAAGCCGATCATCGCGAAGTGCCGGGCGGCCATATGAGCTGCATCGTGAAGCCTGAATTCGGCGCGGCGATCGCCGACTGGCTGGGCGAACCCGTCTAGGCTTTCGACCAACGGCCCTTGACCGTCGGCGAACGCCTTGGTCAAACGCGCGCCATAGAAACGTCTTACGGAGAGCATGTTCCATGAAAATATTTGCGAAAATCGGTGCGTCCGCACTCGCGCTCGGCGCGGTCCTGGCCGCGACGCCGGCCCTGGCCGACAATCACGCGACGCCGGCCGCCGACCGCACGCCCGAGGCCGCCCGCGCCTTTCTCGACCAGTCGATGGCCGAGATGCGCGATCTCTTCACCATCTCGTCGCGCGCGGCCTGGGTCAACTCGACCTATCTCAATCAGGATACCGACGCGCTGAACACCTATTTCGGCACGCTGATCACGCAGATGCTCGTGCGGCTCGCCAATCAGGCCGCCGAATATGCCGAGGTCGACGGACTCGATTACGACACGAACCGTCAGCTCGATCAGCTCCGTTCCGGCATCGGCATGCCGGCGCCGACCCGCGACGGCGCCGCCGCCGAACTCAACGAGCTCGCGACCGCTCTGAGTACCGCCTATTCGACCGGCCGGGCGACGATGAACGGCGAGGAGATCAACGGCAACGAGGCCGAAGCCCGAATGGGCACGGTCCGCGATCCTGCGCTTCTCGCCGAGATGTGGACGAGCTGGCACGATGATGCCGCCGATATGCGCGACAATTACTCGCGCATCGTCACCATCGCCAACGAGGGCGCGACCGAGCTCGGCTATGACAATGTCGGCGATCTTTGGCGGTCGGGCTACGACATGACGCCGGACGAATTCGCGGCGATGACCGAACGGCTCTGGAACGAGACGCGGCCGCTCTACGAAGAACTGCACTGCTATGTCCGCGCCGAGCTCAACGAGGAATATGGCGATGCGGTGCAGCCGGAGACCGGCCCGATCCGCGCCGACCTGCTCGGCAATATGTGGGCGCAGGAATGGGGCAATATCTACGAAATCGTCGCGCCGGAAGGGGCGGGCGATGTCGGGTATGACCTCACCGAGCTTTTGACCGCGGCCGACTATACGCCCGAGCGGATCGTCCGGACGGGCGAGGCATTCTTCAGTTCGCTGGGCTTCGAGCCTCTGCCGGAAACCTTCTGGACCCGCTCGCAGATCACCGAACCGCGCGACCGTGATGTTGTCTGCCATGCCAGCGCCTGGAACATCGACAGCGTCGACGATCTGCGCATCAAGATGTGTACGCGCGTCAATGCCGACGATTTCGTCACCGTGCATCACGAACTCGGGCACAATTACTATCAGCGCGCCTATAACCAGCAGCCGCTGATTTACCAGAACAGCGCAAACGACGGTTTCCACGAAGCGATCGGCGACATGATCGCGCTCAGTGTCACCCCCGAATATCTGGTCCAGGTCGGCCTGCTCGACGAAGCCGATGTACCGGGTCCGGATCGCGATCTCGGCCTGTTGCTGCGACAGGCGATGGACAAGGTCGCGTTCCTGCCGTTCGGCCTGCTGATCGACCGCTGGCGCTGGGGTGTCTTCGACGGGTCCATCACGCCGGATAATTACAACGCGGCATGGAACGAGATGCGGCTGCGCTATCAGGGCATCACCCCGCCGGTCGAGCGGACCGAGGCGAATTTCGACCCGGGCGCGAAATATCACGTACCGAACAACGTCTCCTACACCCGCTACTTCCTCGCGCGGATCCTGCAGTTCCAATTCTATCAGGCGGCCTGCGAACAGGCGGGCTGGGAAGGGCCGCTCCATCGCTGCTCCTTCTACGGCAACGAGGAAGTCGGTGCGCGGCTGAACGCGATGCTGGAAATGGGCTCCTCGCGGCCCTGGCCGGAAGCGCTGGAAGCCTTTACCGGCACCCGCGAAATGTCGGCCGAACCGCTGCTTGCCTATTTCGAGCCGCTCCAGACCTGGCTCCAGGAGCAGAATGACGGGCGGGAGTGCGGCTGGTCGGTCGAATAGCCGAACAATCGGACTGAAAAAAGGGCGGCCCGCCTGTCGGCGGACCGCCCTTTTTTGTGTGGTTTCGAACGCGGCTAGTCAGCGCGCGGCTTCACCTTGGGCGGTGCGGCCTTTGCGGCCTTTCGCTTGTCGTACATTTTCTTGCCGACCACGGCGCCGGCGGCTGCCGCGGCGACGCCGCCGACCGCAGCGGCCGTCTTGACCGGGTGTTTCCTGACCGTCTGGCCGACGGTTTTCGCGCCGCTGCCGACCTTGCTCGCCGTGCCTTTCGCGGTCTTGCTGACCTTGGCGGCGGCGCCTTTCGCGGTCTCGCCGGCCTTGCCGGCGGCGGACTTGGCGGTGGCACTGATCTTGTCAGTCACGCCGGTCTTGGCGGCGGCCGGCGTTTTGGCCGTGCTTTTTGCTGCCGGTTTCGCAGCGGGTTTGGTCGGTTTGCTTGCCATGGTTGTCGGGCCTCCTTTGGCGTGATGTGCTATTATCCAATCAATTCGCGAAACGGCATTCCGTTCCATCGCTGAACGAATGAAATATGCTTTCGCAGCTGTAATGACCCTTAACGAGCCTAGCACATACGCCGTCTAGCGGAAGGGCGGTTCGTCGAATGCGCGCAGCTTGCGGCTGTGCAATCGCGATCCGAAGGCGCGCAGTTCCTCGACGGCGGCGATGCCGATCTCGATATGCTCGCGCACCGCGCGGTCGTAGAAGAGATTGGCCTGGCCGGGCAGTTTGAGCTCGCCATGGAGCGGCTTGTCCGATACGCAAAGCAGGGTGCCGTAGGGCACGCGATAACGATAGCCTTGGGCGGCGATGGTCGCCGACTCCATATCGATTGCGACCGCGCGGGACAGCGAGAAGCGCAGCGCCGACTGGCTGTATCGCAGTTCCCAGTTGCGGTCGTCGGTCGTCACCAGCGTGCCCGTTCGCATCCGCCGCTTCAGCGCATCGGCCTCTTCGCCGGTCACGCTGCGCGCGGCCGCCTCCAGCGCCTGCTGCACCTCGGCGATCGGCGGGATCGGGATTTCGGGCGGCAGCACCGCGTCGAGCACATTGTCGTCGCGCAGATAGGCGTGGGCGAGGACGTAATCGCCGATCCGCTGACTGGGCCGGAGGCCGCCGCAATGGCCGATCATCAGCCAGGCTTCGGGGCGCAGGACCGCAAGATGATCGGTGATCGTTTTCGCATTGGACGGGCCGACGCCGATATTGACGATCGAGATTCCGGCTCGATCCTCGGCGGTCAGATGATAAGCGGGCATCTGATGCTTGCGCGCCGCAGCGGCAGTTTCCAGTGCGGCCGGATCGGCATCGTCGCAGGTCAGCTCGATCCCGCCCGCGCCGGATAGCGTTCGGTACCGATCGCCGGATTTCAGTTGCTCGCAGCCCCACTCGATGAACTCGTCGACATAGCGCTGATAGTTGGTGAACAGGATGTAGCGCTGCACATGTTCGGGCGGCGTGCCGGTATAATGGCGCAGCCGGGCGAGGCTGAAATCAGTGCGCAATGCATCGAACAGCGCCAGGGGCCGGTATCTGGCGCGTGCGCCGTCCCACAGGCCGTCGGCCAGTTCGTCGCCGATCTCGGCCAGCTCGGTCGCCGGGAAGTGGCGCGCCAGTTCTTCGGCGCGCATATCGCCCAGCTCGATCCCGCTGCCGTCCAGCACATAGGGGAAGGGGATTTCCTGGTGGCTGCGATGGACTTCGACGTCCTGCAGGCCGTAATCCGCGAACAGGATTCCGATCTGTTCGGCAAGATAGTCGCGAAACAGCTCTGGCTGGGTTACCGTGATCGCATAGGTGCCGGCTTCCCCCAAACGCCCGTAGGACCGCGGCTTGCGGTCCTCGGCCCGACCCTCGCCATCATAGTCGAAGCGCAGCTCGGGGTAGCTGAAACGGCGCCCCGACCGCAATCCGGGCGCAGGCGGCGTGCCGTTATCTATATAGTCGCGAAGGGCGTCCCGCAGACTGCGGATGCTATCGAGATAACATCGCTCCAGCTCGTCGATGACGGCTTTCGCCCGCGCTTTGGTATCCGCCTCAGTCAAGCTGGCCTAGCATATGTTCGGCCGAACTGACCTTGTATTCTCCGGGCGCCTCCACGTTGAGCTTTTCGACCACACCGTCGTTCACGATCATCGAGAATCGCTGGCCACGCTTGCCCATGCCGAATCCGGTGCCGTCCATGGTCAGCCCGACCGCTTCGACGAATTCGCCGTTGCCGTCAGCGAGCGCGGTCACCTGGTCGGCGTCCTTGGTCCATTCGCCCATCACGAAAGCGTCGTTGACGGCGGTGGTCGCGATTTCGTCGATGCCCTTGGCCTTAAGCTCGTCGGCTTTTTCGACATAGCTTGGCAGATGCTTGGCGGAGCATGTCGGCGTGAAGGCTCCGGGGACTGAGAAGAGCGCGATCTTGCGGCCGCCGAAAAACTGGTCGTGATCGACCGGCTGCGGGCCGTTTTCCGTCATCGTCACGAAATTGGTCTTGGGGAGGGTATCGCCTTCGCTGATCGTCATGATGTGCTCCTGCTGATTGGGGTTCCTGTGGCGTGATATCGATCAACCATGAATGTTTGCGGACGTCCAGCGCAATTCGGCGAAAAAGGCCCATCGTTGCGCCCGATCCGTTATGGCGGCTATGGTGCGGCGGACGGATCGTCGCGGGCGCCGGTCGATTATGTCCTGTTTGGAGAGTGTTATGCGTATCGTGATCGTGACCCTGATGGCCCTGCTGCTGAGCGGCTGCATCGCGCGTACGGCGGCCAATGTCGTGACAGCGCCGGTCCGCGCGGTCGGCCAGGTCGCCGACTGGGCGACGACGAGCCAGGACGAGGCCGACCGCAACCGCGGCCGCGAAATCCGCGAGGAGGAAGAACGGCTCGGCCGCGAATGGCGCGAATGCATGGAAGATTATGACCGCGCCTATTGCGACGAGATCTATTACAGCAATGCGCGCGCCCGGCCGCCCGAAGAGGATTGAGACTGCTCGGTCGGTTTGCGATTGGTCGATGATGTCGGCTGTCCGGTCGAACGCCCTGCGGTGATTCCGCGCGTGTCTGATACTCCGATGCGTCTCGTCGCAAGGGGGAGGGACGGACATGCGATATCTCTGGCTGCTATCATGCGTGGCTCTGGCGTCCTGTGCGCAAGCTGCGGACGATGTGCGCGACGTGGACGACGCAGCGCTCCGCCAATGGGTGGATAGTTTTTACGGCGACTATCTTCGTCCGGGCGTCACGGCCGAGCAGTTGCTGAGCCATTATGCCGAGGATGTGGAATTCGTCGATCCGACGTTCCGTATCGACGTCCGGGGGCACGACGGTCTCATCCGTGTTTTCGGGCAGTTGGGAACGCCAGAATCCAATTATCGCGACGTCGAGTGGCAGATCGACAAGGTGATGGTGGACGGCCAAAGTGTCGCGGTGAACGGCGTGATGAGCGGCGAATGGTACGGCTGTCCATTCGAAATGGCCTTCGTTACGATCTTCGATATCGAGGACGGCCTGATCGCGCGTCAGCAGGATTTCTTTGCGGCCTCGACGTTCGACGAGCAGGTGGCGCTGGATCGCGACACGGGTTTGCCGACCTGCGAGACGAGTACGGCGTCTGCCGGATAATCATTCCGGGGCGTATGGAGTGCGTTTCGGGCCGGGATACACTGGACCCGAAGCGCCCACCCGCTACAGTCCCGATTATGGATTCACCGACCTTTTACTCCGGCCAGCTGCTGCTCGCGTTGCCGGGCATGGGCGATCCGCGGTTCGAGCGCGCCGTGATCGCGATGTGCGCGCATGACGAGCAGGGGGCGCTCGGTATCGGGATCGGCAATGTGATCGCCAATGTCGGGTTTCATACGTTGCTCAAACAGCTCGAGATCGACGTCGGCGACGCGCCGGACGCGCCCGTCCATCTCGGCGGTCCGGTCGAGCCGCAGCGCGGGTTCATCCTGCACAGCCTCGACTGGGGCGGCGAGGACAGTGTCCAGGTCGGCGACAAATGGGGGCTGACCGGGACCCTGGATATTCTGCGCGCGATCGTCGAGGGCAGGGGGCCCTCGCGCTGGCTCTCCGCGCTTGGCTATGCCGGCTGGTCGCCGGGGCAGCTCGACGAGGAAATGACCCGGCACGGCTGGTTCACGGCCGAAGGCGACGAGGAAATCCTGTTCGACACCGCGGCCGAGGACCGCTGGGCGGCGAGCTACCGGAAAGCGGGCGTCGATCCGGCGCTGCTGGCGCACGATGCGGGACATGCCTGAGCCTCACCGGATGTCGGCGCCGGTCGGAAGCCGGAAAGGATAGCCCATGCCCCATCGTGTCGATTTCGGGAACCGTCCGCGCGCGGTGGAAACGCATCTCGATGACGGCGCGCCGATCTGCCTGCGCCCGATCCGCCCGTCGGACGGGGAGGCGATCGATCGCGGAATAAGGGAACTCTCCGACCGCTCGCGCTATCTGCGGTTCTTCTCATCCTTCAAGAGCGCGCCGCCCACCGTCATCGAGCGTCTGTCGGCGGTCGACGGGTTCGAGCATATCGCCTGGGGTGCGGTAATGACGGGCGAGGACGGCCAGCCGCCGGTCGCCGCCGCCCATGCGATCCGCGACGGCGAGCATCCCGATACCGCGGATCTCGCTATCGCCGTGCTCGATCACTATCACCATCGCGGCATCGCGCGCCTGCTACTCGCGGCGCTGATGCTCGACTGCAGCGCGGCGGGCCTTGCCGAACTGACCTTCGACATCCTGTTCGCCAACAAACCGGCGATCACGCTCGTCAAATCGCTGGGCGCCGAGACGCGCTCCAAGGCGTCGACGGTGATCACTTACGGTCTTGACGTGAACGAGACTCTTTCGCGCCTTGAAGGAATGGCGGAACCGCGCGGGTTGAACGACGTTTTTGCGGCTTTTCGCCATCAATAATATTTGGCATTCGGGCGCCGATTTCCGGGAACGAGAAAGACATATAAAGAATTCTTTATATTCCATTTGCAATCGGCGCCGCGCCCCTGTAAAAAGACATTCATGACGGCCGCCGTTGCTACGCGCGGCTTTTCTTTTTGACCTATTCGAACAGGAGCCTTCTTCATGGCCACCGACGTCCTTGAAGCGAAACAGGATTATATTGTCGCCGATATCGGCCTGGCCGATTACGGCCGGCGCGAGCTCGATATCGCCGAGACCGAAATGCCGGGCCTCATGGCGACGCGCGAGGAATATGGCCGGGAGCAGCCCCTGAAGGGCGCGCGCATCGCCGGCTG
>NZ_JBQLZM010000076.1:0-15180 GCF_052168275.1 Parasphingopyxis sp.
TCCCAACAGGGTACACTCAATGGGAGGCCGGGAGGGGGTGCGGGCCGGTGCCGCGCCTGAGGCGAAGCCGAAGGTCTGACAATCGCACTGACAATCAGACCGTCGGGCAGCCCTCGAAATGGGCCGTCAGCAGCGCCTGCCAGCCGGCCTCGCCGCCATCCTCGATCTCCGCGAGGCGGATCGCGAAATCCTCCATCCCGGCATGGTTGGGAACGCCCCATGCCGCGCCCAGCACATGACCGGAGTCCGCGTCGATCCAGAGCGGACCGCCCTTGTCGCCGAGCGCCGGGCCGCCAACCTCGAAGCGCAGCGCCGCCGTGCCCTGATAGTCTTCCTCGCCGACATAGACGGCATCGGCCCGGCCGAGATGGCGGACGTACCGCCCGTCTTCCGGCTCGGTCCGGATCAGCGGGAGGCCGAAGGAGAAATCGGAGCGCCGATCGGCGAGCGCCATGGTCTGCAGCGACAGCGTGGCGAGGTCGAAATCGTAGAGATGGAAGACCGGTTCCTCGACGCGGACCTGCTGGCGGACCATCCGGCCGGGCAGCGCGGCCTCGGTGCGCAGCATCGTCGCGGCGCCGTCATAGGCGATCGTCGTGAAATTCTCGTGCCGCGCCTCGGGCATCAGCCGCCCGCCACTGGCGACGGCCGCGCGTCCCGTCTCGGCATCGACCCAGGCCGTCACGAAGGTGGCGTCGGTGCAGCGGCCGCTGGCCCTGTAGACCTCGAGCCGGTTGGATGCCGCGCGATAGACATAGACATTTTCGGCGTCGCTGCCGTCGCGGTTGCTGCGGACATAATGGTAGATGCGGCCCTCGGCCGCTTCCGGTTCGCCGCCGCCAAAGGGGCTGGCGCCGAATCCTGCGGCGGCGACGAGCGCGGCCGCGCCCATGAGGGCGATTTCCTTGAACATTCCTGAACCTCAAACTTTTCGTTTGTTATTGGTTCACTGTATTATGTCGGCAATACGCATATGTCAATCCTTCTTCGCGAGGATCCTCGCCCAGTCGAGCCGCGCGAACAGCACGAGCAGGACGATCATCCCGACCTGGATCGCGATCCCGACCGGGCTCGTCAGATGGTCGACGAACAAGTCGCCGAGATTCGAGTTGCGGATCCCGTACGCGCCGAGCGCATAGATCGAATAGGATATCGTCCGGCCGACGAAAAAGGCCGCGGTGAAGCCGAGCAGCTTCACCCGGGCGAGGCCCGCCGCCTCGAACAGCTGCGCCGAGGGAACCGGGGAAAGCGCGAACAGGCCGAGCGCGAGGATCGCGTTGCGGCGGTTCTGCTCCACCGCCGCGCGCGCGGCGGCGAGATTGGCGCGGGTTTTGTCCGACAGCCGGTCGCCGATCAGCCGGAAGCCATGGGCGAGCAGGAACCGGCCGAGCGCGGCCGCCGACGCGGCGGTGAGCACGATCGCCGGCACCGGCTGGTCGCTCTGCAAGCCGTACAGCACGATCACCGACCAGGTCGGCGGGCCGAAGGCCGGCATCAGGTTGATCCCCAGCACGATCGCGAACAGGACCAGATATTCGGTCATGCGGCGCCCGGCCTGAGCTTTGCCCCGGACCCGGGAGGCTGGGCGGCTACCGCTCCACGCACATCGCGATGCCCATGCCGCCGCCGATGCACAAAGTGGCGAGGCCCTTGTGCGCGTCGCGCTTGCCCATCTCGTAGAGCAGGGTCGTCAGGACGCGGGCGCCCGAGGCGCCGATCGGATGGCCGATCGCGATCGCGCCGCCATTGACGTTCACCTTGTCCGGATCCCAGCCCAGTTCCTTGCCGACCGACAGCGCCTGCGCCGCAAAGGCCTCGTTGGCCTCGATCAGGTCGAGATCGCCGATCGACCAGCCGGCCTTTTCGAGCGCGCGCTTGGTGGCGGGAACCGGGCCGATGCCCATGATCGACGGGTCGACGCCGGCCGAGGCCCAACTCGCGATCCGGGCGAGCACGGGCGCGCCGCGGCGCGCCGCTTCGTCCGCCGACATGACGACCAGCGCCGCCGCGCCGTCGTTGATGCCGCTGGCATTGGCGGCGGTCACCGTGCCGTCCTTCCTGAAGGCGGGGCGGAGGCCCGACAGGCTTTCCGCGGTCACGCCCGGCCGGATATATTCGTCGTCGGCGACGACCGTCTCGCCCTTGCGATGGGCAACGGTGACCGGCGCGATCTCGTCGGTGAAGCGGCCGTCGGCGCGGGCGCGCTCGGCATTGTTCTGCGAGAGCGTGGCGAACGCGTCCTGCTCCTCGCGCGTGATCTGGTAGCGTTCGGCGAGATTTTCGGCGGTGATGCCCATGTGATAGTCGTTGAAGACGTCGGTCAGCCCGTCCTTGATCATCGTGTCGACCAGGCCGATCGGCCCCATCTTGGTGCCGGCGCGCATATTCTGGCAGTGCGGGCTCATCGACATATTCTCCTGCCCGCCCGCGACGACGATCGCGGCGTCGCCGGTCGCGACCTGCTGGCTCGCGATGGCGACCGCGCGCAGGCCCGATCCGCAGACCTGGTTGACGCCCCAGGCCGGGATTTCCTTCGGCACGCCCGCGGCCATCGAGGCCTGGCGCGCCGGGTTCTGGCCTTCGCCGGCGGTGAGCACCTGGCCCATCACGACTTCGGAGACCTCCTCGGGCGCAACGCCGGATTGCGCGAGCGCCGCCTCGATCGCGACGCGGCCCAGCTCGTGCGCGGGCGTGGTCGCAAAGGCGCCGAGAAAGCTGCCGACGGGGGTGCGCTTGGCGGCGGTGATGACGATATCGGACATGGAAGGCGACTCCTGGGCTCTTGGTGTTATCAAAATTCCGTTAGCCCTGAGCGTGTCGAAGGGCGTTTTTCGGACGGATAATCGGGCTTCGACAAGCTCAGCCCTAACGGCAATTGACCGGCCAATGCCCTATCATCAATGCTGCACCTGCGAAAGCCAATTTGCGAGCGGCTCCCACAAGGCGGCCCGGCCGCGGCTGCCGACGACCATCCCGACATGGCCCTGGGCGAGCGTCAGCACCTCGCCGGCGCGCGCGGCCGTCGCCTCCGGCACGATCCGGTCGCTGGTCGAGACGATATCGAGCATCGGGCAGGGCAGGGCGGCGGGATCGATGACCGTGCCGGCGACCGTCCAGCGTCCCTCGCCGGTCGCATTGCCGCAGAACAGGTCCTCGACGAGTTCGCGCCCCGCGCCATGGGTCAGCGGCGGCCCGTCATTGGCCCAGTCCTCGAGCGCCACGAAGGCGCGCGCCTTGTCGCTGCCGGGATCGAGCCGCCCGAACATCTCGAACTTGCTGACCGTGCGGGCCGGGTCGAGTTTCCAGAAGCCGGTCTGCAGCACCTCCATCGGCAGCGCGCCGATCTCGCGCGCCGCCGGTTCGGCATTCTCCCAGAGATGCCGGAGGCCCGCGCGCGCTTCGTCCGGGAAACCGTCGAACCGCCAGGGCGCGGCCATGCTGGTCAGCGAGAGGGGCGGGTGCAGGGCCGCCGCGGCGACCGCCATCGTCCCGCCGAGGCAATAGCCGACCAGATGCGCGGGTTCGTCCAGCGCATCGATCAGCGGCAGCAGCAGCGTTTCGACATGGCCGGCGACGGTCAGGTCGGCCCCGTCCGGGCCCGGCGCGCCCCAGTCGACGAGGAGGGGACGCACGCCCCGGCCGCTGAGCCAGCGCAGCAGCGAATTGTCTTCGGCGAGGTCGAGGATGGTCGGCGGGTTGATCAGCGACGGGACGAAGATCGCGGCGGGACCGTCGCCGCCATAGTCGAGCAGCCGCGCCCGGCCCGCTTCGGCCACGACCGGAACGGCCGGCGGCGCGGGCGGGCGCTCGGCGTGCTGATAGGCCTTGAGGCCGGCGAGCGCGGCCGCCATCCGCTCGGGCGATGCTGCGGTTTCGCTGCGCAGCAAATCGAGGAAAAGCGGGAGCGGTCGGGGTTTGTGTTGCAGTGCACTATCTCCCGGTGCTAAGCCGGCCCCAACATTTGGAGACATTTTCATGGCTAAATCCGGTTCCGATTCCGACACGGTCATCATCAAGAAATACGCCAACCGGCGCCTCTATAACACCGAAAGTTCCAGTTACATCACGCTCGACCATCTGGGCGACATGATCCGCGAGAAGCGCGACTTCCAGGTCATCGACGCGAAGAGCGGCGACGACATCACGCGCGGCGTCCTCACCCAGATCATCATGGATGAGGAAAGCCATGGGCAGAACATGCTGCCGGTAAGCTTCCTGCGCGACCTGATCGGCATGTACGGCAATTCGATGTCGGCGATGGTGCCGCAATATCTCGAAGCCTCGATGGAGGCGTTCCAGCGCAACCAGGCCAAGTTCCGAGACGCCATGGAAGGCGCGCTGGGCTCGGGCCCGTTCGGCGAGATCGCGCGCCGCAACATGGAAATGTTCGAGGCCGCGGCCGGCGCCTTTCAGAAATCGATCAAGAAGGATGTGCCGGCCGAGGCGGAAAGCCATCGCGACGCCGAGGTCGATGCGCTGAAGGAACAGCTGGCGCAGCTGCAGGAACAGATCGAAAAACTCAGCAAATAGGCACGTCTTGGACAATCCCTATTTCGCCGCGGCGATCGCCCTTCTGGTGATCGCCGGGGCTGCCGGCTGGATGGACCATCGCCGCAACCATCGCGAGCATCTCGATCATGTGGGCTGGGTCAACTGGCCGCTCGTGATGGTGCTGGCCCTGGTCGGCGCGCTGATGATGGCGATCCTCGGATTCGGGCTCTGAGGCCCCGGAAGCAAGGGCCGCGATCACTCGCGATACATGCCGACATTGCGCCCAGGATCCGTCATTGCGAGGAGCGCAGCGACGAAGCGATGACGGATCCTGGGCGCAAGCGCCGCCGTCCGAATTAGCAAATGTTCTTGCTATGTTCCAAGGCCTTTCATAGGCTCGGCCCATGGCGGCGAAGACCATCATCGAGAAGCTCGGCATATTGGCGGACGCGGCGAAATATGACGCCTCCTGCGCCTCGTCGGGCACGAGCAGGCGCAATGCGATCGGCACCAAGGGCGTCGGGTCGACCGAAGGGATGGGGATCTGCCACGCCTATGCGCCGGACGGGCGGTGCATCTCGCTGCTCAAGGTGTTGCTGACCAATTTCTGCACCTTCGATTGCCGCTATTGCGTCAACCGCGTCTCCTCCAATGTCGAGCGCGCGCGCTTCACGCCCGACGAGCTGGTCCGGCTGACGCTCGATTTTTACAAGCGCAACTATATCGAGGGGCTGTTCCTCTCCTCGGGCATCATCCGCTCGCCCGACTATACGATGGAGCAGATCGTCGAGGTGGCGCGGTGCCTGCGCGAGGATCACGGCTTTCTCGGTTACATCCACCTCAAATCGATTCCCGAGGCGTCGCCCGAGCTGATCACGGCGGCGGGCCGCCATGCCGACCGGCTGTCGATCAATATCGAACTGCCGCGCGCCGAGGGTCTGCGCCACTACGCGCCCGAAAAATCCGCCGCGACGATCCGCAAGGCGATGGGCGACGTGCGCAGTGGCATCGACGAGAACCGGCACGCCCGCCAATCCCGGCTGCTGCGCCGCGCCAGGCCGCCGCGCTTCGCGCCGGGCGGCCAGTCGACCCAGATGATCGTCGGCGCGGACGGGTCGGACGACCGGCAGATCCTGACCTCGTCGACCGAGCTGTACGGCGCCTACCGGCTCCGGCGCGTCTATTATTCGGCCTACAGCCCGATCCCGGACGCCTCGGCCGACCTGCCGCCGGTCCGCCCCCCGCTGGTGCGCGAACACCGGCTCTACCAGGCGGACTGGATGCTGCGCTTCTACGGTTTCGGGGTCGACGAGATCATGGACGGCGCCACGCAGGGGATGCTCGATCCCGCGATCGATCCCAAGCTCGCCTGGGCGCTCGTCCATCGCGAATGGTTTCCGGTCGACGTCAATCGCGCGCCGCGCGAGACGCTGCTCCGCGTTCCCGGGCTCGGCCCGGTGGCGATCGGCAAGCTGCTCGCGGCGCGCCGCCATGCGCGGCTGCGGCTCGACGACCTCGCCCGGCTCACGACGTCGGTGAAGAAACTGCTGCCCTTCATCGAGGCGGCGGACTGGTCGCCCGGATCGCTGACCGACAGCCCCGGGCTCGCCGCGCGGCTCGCGCCGCCGGCCGAGCAGCTCTCCCTGTTCTGATGCCCGTCGTCCCGCTTGCCTCGCCCACCGACTGGACGGGATGGCGCGCCGCGGCGCGGGCGCTGTGCGCGCAAGGCGTGCCGCCCGAAGCGGTCGACTGGCGGTGCGGGGAGGCGCAGCGCGGTCTCTTCGCGGGCGAGGAGGAGGGGCGCAGCCCGGCACAGCCCATGGTCGCGATCCGTGCGCCGCGCCGCTTCCTGACGCTGAGCCGCGAGGTGATCTGCCATCGCGATGCGGAGCGGTTCGCGCGGCTGTACCGGTTGCTGGTCCGGCTGCAGGGCGAGCCCGGGCTGCTGGCCAACGCCGCCGATCCCGATGTCGACTGGGCGATGAAACGCGCCAAGGCGATCCGGCGGGACCGGCACAAGATGCATGCGTTCGTCCGCTTCCGGAAACTCGGCGAGCGGGACGGGCGCGAACGGTTCGCCGCCTGGTTCGAACCCGACCACCGGATCGTCGAGCTCGCGACGCCTTTCTTCGTCCGCCGTTTCCCCAACATGGACTGGGCGATCCTGACGCCCGACCGCTCGGCGGTCTGGCAGGGTGGCGCGCTGCGCTACGGCCCCGGCGCATCGCGGCGGGACGTGCCCGATGCCGATATCGTCGAGGCGGAATGGAAGGTCTATTTCGCCGCGATCTTCAATCCGGCGCGGCTGAAGGTGAAGGCGATGACGGCGGAGATGCCGAAGAAATACTGGCGCAACCTGCCCGAGGCGGACCTGATCCCGGGCCTGATCGCCGGGGCCGGGGATCGCATGGCGGCGATGCGCGAAACGGGCGTGACGGAGCCGAACCCGCTGTCGAAACGGATCGCGCGGCGCCGCTGAGAAGGAAATGCCCTAGAGGCAGGCCTCGAGACAGGGCTGTTCGAAACCGTAGGCCTTGGCCTTGTCGAGCGTATAGGGGCGCAGGCCCATCGAGCGATATTCGCCGACGATCTTCCCGTCGTCATCCTCGCCCGTATATTCGAACTTGAACAGCTCCTGCGTGACGATGACGTCGCCTTCCATCCCGATTACCTCGGTAATGTTGGTCGTCCGGCGCGAACCGTCGCGCAGACGCTTCACTTGGATGATGAGGTCGACCGAGTCGGCGATCTGTTTCGAGATCGCTTCCTTCGGGATCTTGATGTCGCCCATCATCACCATGTTTTCCATACGGCCGAGGCATTCGCGCGGGCTGTTGGAGTGGAGCGTACACATGGAGCCGTCATGGCCCGTGTTCATGGCGGCGAGCAGGTCGAAACACTCCGCGCCGCGAATCTCGCCGAGGATGATACGATCGGGGCGCATACGCAGGGCGTTCTTAACAAGGTCGCCGATCGAGATTTCGCCCTTGCCCTCGAGGTTTGCGGGGCGGGTTTCGAGCGGCAGCCAGTGCGGCTGTTGCAGGCGAAGCTCGGCCGCGTCCTCGATCGTCAGCACGCGCTCGCCCGGGTCGATCATCTTCGACATGGCGTTGAGCATCGTCGTCTTGCCCGAGCCCGTGCCGCCCGAGATGACGACGTTGAAGCGGCTGGCGCCGGCGACCTTGAGGAAGGTCGCCATCTTGTCGGACATCGAGCCGAAATCCTTCATCATGTCGATGGTGATCGGCTTGTCGGAGAATTTGCGAATCGAGATCGCGGTGCCGCGCAGCGACAGCGGCGGCACGATCACGTTCACACGCGAGCCGTCGGCGAGACGGGCGTCGGCGAGCGGGGTGGTCTGGTCGACGCGGCGGCCGACCGAGTTGCAGATGCGCTGGGCGATCTGGAGCAGATGGTCCTCGTCGCGGAACTTGATCTTGGCGAGTTCGAGCTTGCCCTTGCGCTCGACATAGGTCTGCTCGGGGCCGTTCACCATGATGTCGTTGATATCCGGATCGGAGAGCAGTTCCTCGAGCGGTCCGAGGCCGAGCAGTTCGTCGACCAGTACCTTTTCGAGCGCGAACTGTTCGCGCCGGTTCAGCGTGATCTTCAGTTCGGCGAGCACCTCGGAGATGATCGGCCGGAATTCCTCGGCAAGCTCGGTCTTGGTCAGTGTGGACGCGGCCTCCGGATCGACGCGTTCGAGCAGGCGCGGCAGCACCTGTTCCTTGATCTTGTGAACCGAGGCCTCGAAGCCCTGGGCTTCCTCGACGGCTTCGGTGACCGCGTTGGCGCGGTCGTTGAGCTTGGACATCGCATCGGGTTCGGCAATCGGAAGCGATCCGTCATCCTCGACGCCCGGAAGGTCGAGCGCTTCGATCGGCGGGAATTGCTCGCCGCCCTGCGGTTCTTCCTCATCGGGCGCGGATTGCGGCACCGGGGTGCCGCCACCCTTCATCGGTCGGGCTACGCCGAAGGAAGGTTTCTGCCCGCCGCCTTTTCGTCCAAATGCGCTCATCCCATCCCTCAATACGATTTGCCCGCCGTTCGCGAGCCCTGTTCGACATGGTGAATAGATTGAAAACTTTGACAATTAGCTAATAGCCGTCAAAGGGAGGCGATGACCCTGAAAACCCCGGAAAATCCGCAAAAAACCGGCGATACGGGCGATTCGCCGGCAACCGGCCTGCTGATCGCCCTTGCCGGCTTCGCGTTCCTGTCGGTCGGCGACGGAATCATCAAGTCGATCGCCGGTGAATGGCCGGGCACGGCCGTCGCTGCCCTGCGCTACACGCTCGGCGCGGCCGGCCTGCTGGGCATGCTGCTCGCGGTCGAAGGCCGGCAGGGACTCCGGATGCCGATGCCCTGGGCGCAGCTCGGACGGGGCACCGCGGTGGCGTTCGCGACGCTGGCCTTTTTCAGCGCGATCTTCCTGATGCCGCTGGCCGACGCGACGGCCATCCAGTTCACCTCGCCGATGCTGACGGCGCTGTTTTCGGCGCTGATCCTGGCGGAACGGATGCCGCGCGCGGCCTGGGCGGCGACGATGCTTGCCTTTGGCGGAGTCCTGCTCGTGCTCCGGCCCAATGTCGCCGATCTCGGCTGGGCGGTCCTGTTGCCGATCGGCGCGGCGGTCGGCCTGTCGCTGATGATGGTGTTCAACCGGATGGTCGCCGGCGCCGGATCGGCCCTGCTCATGCAGTTCCTGATTTCGGCGATCGCCGCGCCGTTCCTGATCGGTGCGGCGGTCGTCGGCCATTTTTCGGGCGTCGAGGCGCTGCGCGTGCCGGTTCCGGACTGGACGATCGTCGCCCGCTGCGCGCTGGTCGCGGTGACCGCATCCGCCAGCCACTGGCTGATCTATCTCGCGACGACCAAGGCCTCGGCCGCGGTCACCGCGCCGATGGTCTATGTCCAGCTGCTCATCGCGGTCGCGATCGGGATGCTGTTCTACGGCGATTATCCCGATCCCCTGGCGCTGGGCGGCGCGGCGCTGATCATCGGCGCGGGGCTGTGGCTCTGGAACCGCCAGCGGCGCGCCGTCTAGAGCCGCTCGGCGACCGCCGCGCGCAGCGTTTCGAATGCCGCCTCGTTGCGCCGGTAGAAGGTCCATTGCTTGACCCGTTTGGGGGTCAGCAGGTCGGCGTCGACCAGCAGCCTGAGATGCTGTGCGGTGGTCGGCTGGGCCAGTTCGAGCTTTTCGCCGATCAGCAGCGCGCAAACCCCGTCCTCGACGAGATCGCCGTCCGTCTGCTCCCGGAAATGCGCGCGGGGCTCCTTGAGCCAGCCCAGTATCTCGCGTCTGTGCGGGTTGGCGATCGCCTTGAGTTGCCTGTCGAGAAGATCGGTCATTCGTGCCTGTGATATATATTGTAATATTGCGATATTACAATATATAGGATTCGTCCCATGATGTTCCGGAGCAAGACAATGGCCGAAACCCGTTCCTTCAAGCAAGTCGATGTTTTCACCGCGGTGCCGCTGCTCGGCAATCCGGTGGCCGTGGTTCTCGATGCGGACGGCATGGACACCGCCGCGATGCAGCGGTTCGCCGCCTGGACCAACCTTTCGGAAACGACGTTCGTGCTGCCGCCCAGCGCGGACGGTGCGGACTATCGGGTGCGGATCTTCACGCCGCGGTCCGAGATGCCCTTTGCCGGCCATCCGACCATCGGCACCGCCCATGCGGTTCTCGAAGCGGGTATCGCCGAGGCGCGGGAGGGCAGGCTGGTCCAGCAATGCAAGGTCGGGCTGGTCGATCTCGCCGTCGCCGGGGACTGGCGCCGCGAGGGGCTGAGTTTCCGGCTGCCGCCCCACCATGTCGAACCGGCGCCGGAACCGGAAGATCTGCGGGCGATCATCGGAGCGGCGGCCGCGCTGCGCGGCCCGCCGATGGCGGTCAATGTCGGCCCGACATGGATGATCGCCGAACTCGCCGAAGCGGAGGCGGTCGAGCGGTTGCAGCCCGATCTGCAAAGGCTGGCCGCCTATTCGCTGCGCCATGCACGGGCGGGCCTGACGGTATTCGCGGTGCGACCGGACGGCGAGGCCGTTGTGCGGTCGTTCGCGCCCGCCGATCTCACGATGGAGGATCCGGTGTGCGGCAGCGGCAACGGCGCGGTCGCCGCCTATCGGTTCGAGGACGGCCAGATCGCCGCCGGCGACAGCTATCGCGCGAGCCAGGGCCGCCAGGTCGGCCGCGACGGCCGCGTCGCGATCCGCGTCGACGAGCATGGCATCCATGTCGGCGGTGTCGCGGTGACCTGTATCGAAGGAACGCTGCGCCTGTGAGATCCGCAGCGGGGAGGGGCGGCTAGCCTTACTCGACGACCCGTTCGGCGAGGATCGTCAGCCCCTTGTCGTTGACCTCGGCGAAGCCGCCCTCGACCTTGATCGTCTCCGGCTCCGCGCCGGCGGTCTTGTAGATCGAGATATCGCCGTCACGGATCGTCGACATGACCGGCGCATGGCGCTCGAGCACGCCGAAATCGCCCTCGGTGCCGGGCACGACGACCATATGCACTTCCTCCGAGCGGAGGAGCTTTTCCGGCGTGACGAGTTCGAAATTGAGAGCCATTCGATATCTCCGCCCCTCCCGCGCGGGGGAGGGGCTTTAGAAGGTTAGGCCGCGTCCGCAGCCAGTTCGCGGGCGCGCTCGCGGACATCGTCGATGCCGCCGACCATGTAGAAGGCGGCTTCGGGCAGGTCGTCATGCTTGCCTTCGACGACTTCCTTGAACGAGCGGATCGTGTCCTCGAGTTCGACGAAGATGCCCGGCTTGCCGGTGAAGACTTCGGCGACGTGGAAGGGCTGCGACAGGAAGCGCTGGATCTTGCGCGCGCGCGCCACGATCAGCTTATCTTCTTCCGACAGCTCGTCCATGCCGAGAATGGCGATGATGTCCTGGAGCGACTTGTAGCGCTGCAGCGTTTCTTGGACGGCGCGGGCCGTTTCGTAATGCTCCTGGCCGACGACGCGCGGCTCGAGAACGCGGCTGGTCGAATCCAGCGGGTCCACGGCCGGGTAGATGCCGAGCTCGGAAATTGCGCGCGACAGCACGGTCGTGGCGTCCAGGTGGGCGAAGGAGGTGGCCGGCGCCGGGTCGGTAAGGTCGTCCGCCGGCACGTAGATCGCCTGCACCGAGGTGATCGAACCCTTGTTGGTCGAGGTAATCCGCTCCTGCAGGTTGCCCATGTCGGTCGAGAGGGTCGGCTGATAGCCCACGGCCGAGGGAATACGGCCCAGCAGAGCGGACACTTCCGAACCCGCCTGGGTGAAGCGGAAGATGTTGTCGACGAAGAAGAGCACGTCCTGGCCTTCCTGGTCGCGGAAATATTCGGCGATGGTCAGGCCCGACAGCGCGACGCGGGCGCGGGCGCCCGGCGGCTCGTTCATCTGGCCGTAGACGAGGGCCACTTTCGAGCCTTCCGACGTCGCGACGCCGTTCTCGTCCTTGGCGATGACGCCAGCATCGAGGAATTCGTGATAGAGATCGTTGCCCTCGCGGGTGCGCTCGCCGACGCCCGCGAACACCGAGGTGCCGCCATGGCCCTTGGCGATGTTGTTGATCAGCTCCTGGATCAGCACGGTCTTGCCGACGCCGGCGCCGCCGAACAGGCCGATCTTGCCGCCCTTGGCATAGGGCGCGAGCAGGTCGACGACCTTGATGCCGGTGACGAGGATCTCGTTGTCGGTCGACTGGTCGACGAACGGCGGGGCTTCGGCATGGATGGGAGCGGTGGTTTCCGCGCCGATCGGGCCGAGCTCGTCGATCGGCTCGCCGATGACGTTCATGATGCGGCCGAGCGTCTTCGGGCCGACCGGCATGGCGATCTGGTTGCCCGTGTCGGTCACTTCCTGACCGCGCACCAGGCCCTCGGTCGCGTCCATCGCGATCGTGCGGACCATGTTCTCGCCGAGATGCTGGGCGACCTCGAGCACGAGGCGGTTGCCGTGATTGTCGGTCTCGAGCGCCGACAGGATCTCGGGCAGCTCGTTGGGGAAGCTGACGTCGACAACGGCGCCGATGACCTGGCTGATCGTGCCGACATTGTTGGTGGTGGTGGCCATTTTTTCAGTCCTATTTATCGTTTGATATTCGGAATTTAGTCCGCTTGGGCTGCGTCAAGTTCTTCTAGCACGACCATTAATTTATGGCCGAAATGAGAATTTTCGATTTCCCAGAAAATATGTTCAAGTCCAGTGATCCGGAGTTGTCTAGCAACATGACCAGCATCGGCGAAGGAGCGTCCGTCAACATAGTCGCCAACTGACATTGCGCCAAAAGGAGTCGAAGCGCTGAAACTAGCAATTGGGTCGCTAAGGGTAGAGTTTATATAAAACTCTGCGTGATACTGAACAGGGATATACTCTTCAGCCATATCTACAGAGCCTCCGCGCCCGAGATGATTTCTACGAGTTCGGTGGTGATCGCGGCCTGGCGGCTGCGGTTATATTCGATGGTCAGCTTGTCGATCAGCTCGCCGGCGTTGCGCGTGGCGTTGTCCATCGCGGTCATCGACGCGCCCTGTTCGGATGCGGCGTTTTCGAGCAGCGCGCGGAACAGCTGGATCGACAGGTTGCGCGGGAGCAGTTCGGAGAGGATTTCCTCCTCGTCGGGTTCATACTCGACCGCGACCGCGCTCGTCGCGTCCGCATCCTCGTCGACCGGGACGGGGATGATCTGCTGGGTCTGCGGTTCCTGCACCAGCGCGGACTTGAACTTGGAATAGAAGAGCCAGGCGACGTCGAACTCGTTCCTGTCGAGCCGGGCGACCAGATCCTCGGTTATCTCCTTCGCATCGTCATAATGCGGGTTCTTGATATCGCCGGTGTCGAAATGATGATCGATCGTGCCCGGATAGAAGCGGTTGATGATCGGCTTTGCCTTCTTGCCGATCAGGTAGAAGGCGACATCCTTGCCTTCGGCCTTCAGCGCCTCGGCCTTTTGCCGCGCTTCCTTGACAATATTGGTGTTGAACGCGCCGCACAGGCCGCGGTCCGACGTCGCGACGACGAGCAGGTGTTTCTGCTTCTTGCCGGTGCCGGCGAGCAGCTTCGGCGTGTCCGCGCTGATCGACACCTTGGAGGCCAGGCTCGTCATCACGCTTTCCAGCCGTTCGGCATAGGGGCGCGCGGACTCGGCGGCCGCCTGCGCCTTGCGGAGCTTGGCGGCGGCGACCATCTGCTTGGCCTTGGTGATCTTCTGGGTCGATTTGACCGACCCGATCCGATCCTTGAGTTCTTTCAGACTGGCCATAGTCTCTCTTGCTTACTCCGTTAGGGCTGAGCTTGTCGAAGCCCGCTTCTCCGATTGATAGGCGTCCTTCGACGGGCTCAGGACTAACGGCTTTGTTTCAATTCCTTAGGCGAAGGTCTTCACGAAAGCGTCGAGGATCGATTTCAGCTTGTCGGCCGTATCGTCTTCCAGTTTCTCGGTGTCGCGGATCGTCGCCAGCACATCGGCATGATCGGCGCGCATATGGGCGAGGAAGCTTTCCTCGAAATGCGTGACCTGGTCGGTGGCGATGCCGTCGAGATAGCCCTGCGTCCCGGCGAAGATCGAGGCGACCTGCTCTTCCATCGGCATCGGCGAGAACTGCTTCTGCTTCAGCAGCTCGGTCAGCCGTTCGCCGCGGTTGAGCAGCTTCTGCGTCGAGGCGTCGAGGTCCGAACCGAACTGGGCGAAGGCCGCCATCTCGCGATACTGGGCCAGTTCCAGCTTGATCGAGCCGGACACCTTCTTCATCGCCTTGGTCTGGGCGGCCGAGCCGACACGGCTGACCGAGAGGCCGACGTTGATGGCCGGGCGGATGCCCTGGAAGAAGAGGTCGGTTTCGAGGAAGATCTGACCGTCGGTGATCGAGATGACGTTGGTCGGAATATAGGCCGACACGTCGCCCGCCTGAGTCTCGATGATCGGCAGCGCGGTCATCGAACCGGCGCCATTGTCCTCGTTCATCTTCGCCGCGCGCTCGAGCAGGCGGGAGTGGAGATAGAAGACGTCGCCCGGATAGGCTTCGCGGCCCGGCGGGCGGCGCAGCAGCAGCGACATCTGGCGATAGGCGACCGCCTGCTTGGAGAGATCGTCATAGACGATGCAGCTGTGCATGCCATTGTCGCGGAAATATTCGCCCATCGTGCAGCCGGTATAGGGCGCCAGATACTGGAGCGGGGCCGGCTCGGACGCGGTCGCGGCGACGACGATCGAATATTCCATCGCGCCATTCTCTTCGAGCTGGCGGACGATCTGCGCGACCGTCGAGCGCTTCTGGCCGACGGCGACATAGATGCAGTAGAGCTTCTTGCTCTCGTCATCGCCGGCATTGTTGTTCTTCTGGTTGATGAAGGTGTCGATCGCGACGGCGGTCTTGCCGGTCTGGCGGTCGCCGATGATCAGCTCGCGCTGGCCGCGTCCGACGGGAACCAGGGCGTCGATCGCCTTGAGGCCGGACTGGACGGGCTCGTGCACCGATTTGCGCGGGATGATGCCCGGCGCCTTGACTTCCACCCGCTTGCGCTCGGTCGCCTCGATCGGACCCTTGCCGTCGATCGGGTTGCCGAGGCCGTCGACGACGCGCCCCAACAGGCCCTTGCCGACCGGAACGTCGACGATCGTCTCGGTGCGCTTGACGGTGTCGCCTTCCTTGATCTCGGCGTCCGAGCCGAAGATCACGACGCCGACATTGT
>NZ_JBQLZM010000077.1:0-35784 GCF_052168275.1 Parasphingopyxis sp.
AACGCGACGAGCCCTTCGGATGCGGGTTCGTGCGTGCGTGCCTGGGCATGGGCGATGACCGCCGATCCGACCCCGGCTTCGCTCGAGTACACGGCGCGCTGCATGCCGACGACAAAGGCGCCGAGCACGCCTCCGGCCGCCGCCTCGCCGCTGAACGCCGCGCCGACGATCGTCGCGATCGCGGTCGGCAGTTCGGCGAAGTTCGCGAAGATGATCGCGAAGACGCCGATCAGGTAGATGGCGGCCATCGCCGGCACGAGCAGCGAAGTGACCCGCGCCAGCCAGCGCACACCGCCGATCACGACGAGGCCGACAAGCACCGCCAGGATCGCGCCATATCCCGCGCCGCTCTCGAAACCCGTGACGTTCTGCACCTGGGCGAAGCTCTGATTGACCTGGACCAGTGGGATGGCGCCGCCGAGCGCGAAAAAGGCGTAAAACCCGCCCAGCACGAGCCCGATCTTCGGCCAGCCGCGCGCCGCCAGGCCGTTCTTGAGCGCGTACATCGGGCCGCCCCGGATCGTCCCGTCACCGTTCACGACGCGATATTTGTGGCCGAGGGTCACTTCGACGCATTTCAGCGTCATCGCGAAGAAACCGATCACGAACATCCAGAAGGCGGCGCCCGGGCCGCCGGTCGCGATGGCGACGGCGACGCCGGCGATATTGCCGAGGCCCACCGTTCCGGACAGCGCGGTGGTCAAAGCGCCGAACTGGCTGATCTGTCCCGGAGCGTCGATATTGTGGCCCGGCTTGCTGAGGATGCGGATCGAATATCGGAAGCCGCGGATATTGATGAAACCGAGCCACAGCGTGAATATCACCATCGGAAGCGCGAGCCAGACGACGATCAGGGTGACATCGACGCCGAAAATCGGGACCTTGGTGAAGACCAGTGCGTTGAGATCGGCGAGCGCCCCCTCCAGCCATGCGATCATGCCAATCCTTCCCTATGGCCATCGTGCTTCACACGATCATGGGCGGCGGCTAGGAGAGGCACAAGCGGAATCACATGAAAAGCGAGTATCAATGACGCGCAGCTATTTCGGAACCGACGGCATCCGGGGCCGGACCAACCAGGCGCCGATGACGGCGGATGTGGCGATGAAAGTCGGCCAGGCGGCCGGCGCCCATTTTCTGAGGGGCGATCATCGCCACCGGGTCGTCATCGGAAAGGATACGCGGCTGTCGGGATATATGATGGAATCGGCGCTTGTCGCCGGTTTCACGAGCGTGGGTATGGACGTGATCATGGTCGGTCCGATGCCGACGCCGGGCGTCGCGATGCTGACGACATCGATGCGCGCGGATCTGGGGGTCATGATTTCGGCGAGCCACAATCCCTTTTACGACAACGGGATAAAACTGTTCGGCCCGGATGGGTACAAGCTTTCGGACGAAGACGAAATCGCGATCGAGGGCCTTCTGCTCGAGCCGCCGCATCTGGTGCCTTCCGACCAGATCGGCCGGGCGCGCCGTGTCGAGGATGTGAAGGGCCGTTACATCCATGATGCCAAGATGACCTTCCCGGCCGATATGCGGCTGGACGGCATGAAGATCGTGATCGATTGCGCCAACGGCGCTGCCTATCAGGTCGCGCCGTCGGCGCTCTGGGAGCTGGGAGCGGACGTCGTGGCGCTTGGCGTCGAACCGGACGGCACCAATATCAACGACAATTGCGGATCGACCTATCCGCAGACATTGTGCGAGCGCGTGGTCGAGGAGGGCGCCGCATTGGGATTGGCGCTCGACGGCGATGCCGACCGACTGATCGTCGTCGACGAGCGCGGTACGATCGTCGATGGCGACCAGCTCATGGCGCTGATCGCGTCCGACTGGAACCAGCGCGGCAAACTCAAAGGCGGCGCCGTCGTCGCGACCGTGATGTCGAATCTCGGTCTCGAGAGATTTCTCGAGGACGCCGGATTGTCGTTGCTTCGGGCCAGGGTTGGCGACCGCCACGTGCTCGAGATGATGCGGGCCAGGGGGTGCAATGTCGGCGGCGAGCAGTCAGGGCACCTGATCCTGACCGATTATGCGACGACCGGCGACGGGTTGATCGCCGGTCTGCAGATATTGGCGGCGCTCGTGGCGAGCGGCAAGCCGGCCAGCGAGGTACTGCACCTGTTCGAACCCTATCCGCAGCTGCTCAAGAATGTGCGCTACAATGGCGGGGACCCGCTCGCCGAGGAATCGGTCAAGGCCGCCATCGCCGACGGTGAAGCCAGACTTTCGGCCACCGGCCGCGTGCTGATCCGGAAGTCGGGAACCGAGCCGCTGATCCGGGTGATGGCCGAGGGCGAGGACGAAGGCCTGATCGAAGCCGTGGTCGACGATATCTGCTCGGCGGTGGAGGATGCTGCCTGATGCTGGAGATGCGGCCGGATTGCGAACGTTGCGGCATCGACTTGCCGGCCGAGAAATCCGGTGCGCACATCTGCTCGTTCGAATGCACCTTCTGTTCGGATTGCAAGGCGGGACCGCTAGCCGGCAGCTGCCCGAATTGCGGCGGCGAACTGCGACAACGGCCTGTCCGCGCAACCGCTCTTCTGGTCCGCTTTCCGGCCTCGACGGAGCGAAAATACAAGGCCAACGCGTGACGAAGCCGGCCCGGATTCTCGCTATCGCGGGCTCGGACAGCGGGGGCGGCGCCGGGATCCAGGCGGACATCAAGACGATCACGCTACTCGGCGGTCATGCGATGACCGCGGTTACCGTCGTCACCGCCCAGAACACCATCGGGGTCCAGGCAGTCGAGCCCGTGCGTACCGAGACGGTGCTCGCCCAGATCGACTCCGTCGATTCGGATATCGGTATCGACGCGATCAAGGTCGGCATGCTCGGGTCCGGCGAACTGGTGGAAGCGCTTGTCGAGCGTTTGGGCAAGATCAATGCTCCCATTGTATTCGATCCGGTGATGGTCGCGACGAGCGGATCGGTGCTCGCGGACGACGCGACCATCGCCGCGTTTCACAAACTCATGCGGGTCGCCACGGTCCTGACGCCCAACCTTCCGGAACTCGCACGGCTGACCTCTTCGCGGCTGTCGTCCGCCTATGAAATGGAGCGCGAGGCGCGCCGGCTGGCGCGCGACGCCGACTGCACCGTCCTGGCCAAGGGCGGGCATCTCGACGACCGACTCGTTACCGACATTCTCGTCCAGCCCGACGGCAAGGTCGACCGCTGGAAGAGCAGCCGGATCGATACGGAGCACAGTCACGGCACGGGCTGTACGCTTTCGAGCGCCTTGGCCACCGGCTTGGGGCAGGGCATGGCGCCCGTTGAAGCCGCCAGCCGCGCCCGCGGCTTTGTGCGGGCGGCGCTCAAGGCGGCACCGGGCCTCGGCAGGGGCAACGGCCCGCTCGGTTTCGCGACTGTGCGAGAATTCTGGCCGTGAGCGGTCCGGTGGCCGGGGTCGACGAGGCTGGCAGGGGGCCGCTGGCCGGGCCGGTCGTCGCGGCGGCGGTCATCCTGTGCGACGACGGGATTGCCGGTCTCGACGACAGCAAGAAGCTGAGCGCCAGCCAGCGCGCCGAACTCGAGACGCAAATCCGCGCGCGCTGCATCGTCGGCGTCGGCATGTCCGAACCGGGCGAGATCGACCGGATCAATATCCTCCAGGCCACGCTCGCGGCGATGCGAAGGGCAGTGGACGCTTTGGCCGTCGCGCCGGCCCACATACTCGTCGACGGCAACCGGCTCCCCGACTGGCGCCATTCCGCCGAGGCGGTCGTCGGCGGCGACGCTTTGCATCCCTGCATCTCGGCGGCGTCGATTATCGCCAAGGAAGTGCGCGACCGGATGATGCTGGCGGCCGCGAAAAGCCACCCGCACTACGGTTGGGAGCGCAACAAGGGCTATCCGACCCGCGCCCATCTGGACGCCCTTCGGGAGCATGGACCGTGTACTCTCCATCGCCGGAGCTTCGCGCCCGTCGCGCAGTCATTGCTCGACCTTTGAGTCTTTCCCGCCACACCGCAGCATCTTGAGTCCGGCTTCCGCTGCGACGGGCTATATCTGGTGGCGGACTCTTTTCGTTCCCGTTCCGTTAACCAATTCCTCATCTTGTTCGTTAACGATGTTCGCCTTGACCCGGGAGTCCGGTTGACTCAGGCTCCCACCTCTTTTCGCAAGGGGCATGGCGGATGACGATTGCAGAACAGCTCGAGACGGCACGCGGCGCGAAGAGCGCGCGGCGGAAAGAACCGGTCGAAATCGAAACCGATCGCATTCTCGAGGACGATTGCGTTGCCGCGATGGCGTCTCTGCCCGATGGCTGTATCGACATGATTTTCGCCGACCCGCCCTACAATCTTCAGCTGGGCGGCGACCTCTACCGACCCGAGGGCAGCCAGGTCGACGCGGTCGACGACGACTGGGACAAGTTTGACAGTTTTGCCGCTTACGACGCTTTCACGCGCGCCTGGCTCAAAGAGGCGCGCCGCATCCTCAAACCCGATGGCACGCTCTGGGTAATCGGCAGCTATCACAATATCTTCCGGGTCGGAGCTGCGTTGCAGGACGAGGGATACTGGATCCTCAACGACATCGTCTGGCGCAAGGCAAACCCGATGCCGAACTTTCGCGGCACGCGCTTCACCAACGCCCATGAAACGATGATCTGGGCGTCGAAAAGCGAGAAGGCGAAATACACGTTCAACTACAAGACGATGAAGTCGCTCAACGACGAACTGCAGATGCGATCGGACTGGCTCATCCCGATCTGCGCCGGCCAGGAACGGCTGAAAGATGGCGGCAAGAAGGCGCACCCGACGCAAAAACCCGAGGCGCTGCTGTACCGGGTCATGCTCGCCAGCACCCAGCCTGGCGATGTCGTCCTCGACCCGTTTTTCGGCACCGGAACGACCGGGGCCGTAGCGCGTCGCCTGGGCCGTCGCTGGGTCGGCATCGAACGCGAAAAACGCTATTGCCGCGTGGCGCGCGAGCGGATCGAGGCGGCGCTGCCGCTCGATGAATCGGCGCTCACCATCATGAAGTCGAATGCAGCGCAACCCAAGGTGCCGTTCGGCGCCCTGATCGAGACCGGCATGCTCAAACCCGGCGCGATGCTGATGGACAGCAAACGCCGCTGGAAGGCCGAAGTGCGGATCGACGGGTCGCTCGTCACCAGGAACGGCAAGGAAGGCTCGATCCACAAGCTCGGGGCGCTGCTACAGGGGGCGCCCTCCTGCAATGGCTGGACGTTCTGGCATTTCGAGAGCGATGACGGACTGAAATCCATCGACGATCTGCGCGCCGAATACCGGCTCGCGCATTTTCCCTGATCGCTTTTTCCCGATTGCGTTTGCATCCGCATGGCTTTCCGACGGCACCGCGCTAAAGGGGTGGCATGACCGAAATCCCGTCCAGCGCCAGCCTCTATTTCC
This sequence comes from Parasphingopyxis sp., assembly GCF_052168275.1. Lineage (GTDB taxonomy): Bacteria > Pseudomonadota > Alphaproteobacteria > Sphingomonadales > Sphingomonadaceae > Parasphingopyxis. Next base: position 5,388 of record NZ_JBQLZM010000077.1, read on the forward strand.
GGCCGACAGGCTTCGTCGAGGCGCCGTTCGGCCTGGACGGGCAAGTGATGCGCCTTGCCGGCGGTTTGCTCTGGTTCAGCGCGTTCGACGTGATCGTCGTCGATGGCGGCGAGCGTCTGGCCCCCCGACTTGTGCCCATCGACGCGCTCGACGATTTTGTCGGTTCGTTGACCGATGCCCAGGCCGAACGGGCGCGTATAGTCATGGCGCGGATCGGCGAACCGCGCGCGCCCTTTCAACTCGGCGACAGGGTTCTTCGGTTCGACGAGCCGCGGATCGCCGGAATATTGAACGTCACTCCCGACAGTTTTTCCGATGGCGGACGCCACAGCGACAATCCCGAAGGCGCGGCCGATGCCGGTTTCGCGATGAGTGCGCGCGGGGCCGCGATGATCGATGTCGGCGGAGAATCCACCCGTCCGGGCGCGGCCGACGTCTGGGAAGGCGACGAGATGGAACGTGTCATTCCGGTGATCGAGCGGCTGGCCGCGTCGGGCGTTGCGGTGTCGGTGGACACGCGCAAGGCGGCGGTGATGGAGGCCGCATTGTCGGCGGGTGCCGCGGTCGTCAACGATGTCAGCGCGCTGCGGTTCGACGACCGGTCTCTCGCGCTCGTCGCCAAGGCCGGCTGCCCGGTCGTCATCATGCACCATGCCGGCAAGGGCCATGAACTCCATGCCGATCCCGTGTATCGCGATCCGCTCGTCGAGGTTTATGACTGGCTCGAAAACCGGATAGCCGAACTGGTCGAAGGCGGTGTCGCGCGCGACAAGATCGTGGTCGATCCGGGCGTCGGTTTCGGGAAGGCGCTTCAGCACAATCTGGCCCTGATCAACGGGCTCAGCCTGTTTCACGGCCTCGGCTGTCCGATCATGCTCGGCGCCAGCCGCAAGCGGCTGATCGGCGCCCTGTCCAACGAGGCACCCGCGGAGGAACGGCTCGGCGGTTCGCTGGCGCTGGTGACGCTGGGCGCCGCCCAGGGCGTCCAGCTGCTAAGGGTGCATGACGTGGCCGAGAGCGTTCAGGCGCTCCATGTCTGGCGCGGCCTCCGGGACGCGGCCCTGATACCGCCCGGCTAGGCGGCGTTGTCGATCCCGAGTTCGGCGAGTTTGCGGTAGAGAGTCGAACGGCCGATCCCGAGACGCCGGGCGACCTCGGTCATCCGGCCGCGATAATGACCGATGGCGAGGCGGATGACGTCGGCCTCGATATCCGCGAGCGGCCGCAGATTGCCGTCGGGCTCGTAGAGCGCGACGCCCGGGCCGTCGGCAAAAGCGTGGACGGCGGACGGGGTATCGTTCGGGCGGCCCTCGGACCGGCGGACGAGATCGGCGATTTCGGGAAAGTCCGCCGAGGTCAGGGCGGCGCCCTGGCATCCGATGGCCGCGCGAAACAGCGTGTCCTGCAGCTGCCGGACGTTGCCGGGCCAGTCGTACCGCATGAGCACGGCCAGCGCGTCGTCGGTGATACCGAGCGCGCGCATCCCCGGCTGTCCGGCGATACGCGTGAGCAGATGCCGGGCGAGGGGCGGTATGTCCCCCGCACGCTTGCGCAGCGGCGGAATGGTCAGCCCGACGATATTGAGACGGTAGTACAGGTCTTCCCGGAAATTGCCGGCGGATACCTGTTCGAGCAGATCGCTGTTCGCGCCGGTAATCAGCCGCACATCGACCTCGAAACCGCGCGGCGCGCCAATCGGACGGATGATGCCGTTCTCGATGGTGTTCGCCAGTTTGGCCTGTACCTCGGCGGGAATGGCCGCGAGCTCGTCGATGAACAATGTCGCGCCATCGGCCTCGGCGAGCTTGCCGATATGCTTTTCGAATGCGCCAGCAAAGGCGCCCTTTTCGTGGCCGAACAGTTCGGATTCGATCAGGTTCGCCGGTGTCGCTCCGCAATTCAGCGTGTAGAGCGGCCGCTTGGCCCGCGGGCTTGCCGCGTGAATCGCCCGGGCGAAGACTTCCTTGCCGACGCCCGGCTCGCCGTTGATCAGCACCGGAACCCGCGAACGGGCTGCCTTCGCGGCGATGGCCAGTGCCGCTCGGAACTCCGGCGCGGATCCCACGACTTCGTCGAAGGGCAGCGTCTGCGAAACCTTCTCGCTCAGCGGCCGCAACTCGCCCCGGTGCTGATGCGCTTCGGTCGCCGCGTCGAGCGCGGCCACCAGCCGTTCCGGCGCAATCGGCTTGGCCAGGAAATCCGTGGCTCCGGCCCGCATCGCATCGACGGCGATCGAGACTTTCGATTGCGCCGTGATCACGAGAACCGGCAGCTTCGGGCGGAGCTCCAGCACCTGCTCGATCAGGCTGACATCGTCGGAACTCGGCGCCCAATAGTCTATCAACACCGCGTCGACCGGTTCGCAATCCCGCGATCCGAGCAGCAGCAGGGCATCCTTGCCCGATTCCGCGCGAAGGCTCCGCCATCCCGATCGGGCGGCGATGGCTGCGATCAGCCGGCCCTGAGCAGGCTCGTCATCAATCAGCAGCAGTGTTTTCGCCCTGTCTTCCGGCATTCACGACCTCGCTTGGGATGGAACCAAGGTGCCATAGACCGAGCAGGGTAAAAGCCGCATTAAGGTCTGGGCGCAGCTGAGCTTGGGCGCGGACCAGAAAAATCATGGGCAATTTCGCTTGAGGCGCGGAGAGGCGACGGTTAGACGTTGTCCGAACAGTTTCCGAAATATGCAGGGGTAGCGCAGATGACTCACGAAAACGGCCATCCGGACATGGATTACAAGGCCCATGATACCACCTATTCGGGCTTTTTGAGCCTATTGAAATGGGGAACGATACTCTCGATCATTGCTGCTATAGCCGCGGTCATCGCGATCACCTGAGCGGGGGCACCACCTTTTGAAAATCGCCGTCCTGAAAGAGCGCGACCCGCTCGAAACGAGAGTCTCCGCGACGCCGGAAACCGTCAAGAAGTTCGTTGCGCTCGGTGCCGCCATGGCGGTCGAGTCAGGTGCTGGCGAAACGGCCGGTTTTGCCGATACGGAGTATCGCGAGGCCGGTGCCGATATTGGCGACCGAGAGGCCGTGGTTGCCGACGCCGATGCCTTGTTTTGCGTCCGCGGCCCCGATCCCGCGGAACTGGCGAAGGCAAAAAAGGGTGCCTGGTTGATCGGCGCGCTCGATCCCTTCGGACAGCGCGAACGGGTGGACGCCTATGCCGCGGCCGGGATTGGCGCCCTGGCGATGGAATTCATGCCGCGCATCACGCGCGCCCAGTCCATGGACATTCTGTCGAGCCAGTCGAACCTCGCCGGATACAAGGCGGTGCTCGATGCGGCCTCCGAATATGGCCGGGCCTTTCCGATGATGATGACGGCTGCGGGCACCGTTTCCGCGGCGCGCTGTTTCGTGATGGGCGTCGGCGTCGCCGGTCTTCAGGCGATTGCGACGGCCCGTCGGCTCGGAGCGCAAGTCTCCGCCACGGACGTCCGCGCCGCTACGAAGGAACAGATCGAGAGCCTCGGCGCCAAGCCGATTTTCGTCGAGGAGGTCGAGGGAATCGAAGGCGAGGGCACGGGCGGCTACGCCACGGAGATGTCCGAAGAATATCAGAAGGCGCAGGCCGAACTGGTATCGTCCCATATCGCCAAGCAGGATATCGTGATCACCACCGCGCTGATCCCGGGACGGCCGGCACCGCGGCTGATTTCGGACGCGCAGATCGCGACCATGAAACCGGGCAGCGTCATCGTGGATCTGGCGGTCGAACAGGGCGGCAATGTCGAAGGCGCGGTCGCCGGCGAAGTGGTCGAGCAGCATGGCGTGAAGATCGTCGGCCATCGCAACGTCGCCGGCCGGCTGGCGGCCGATGCGTCGGCGCTCTTCTCGCGCAACCTGTTCAATTTCCTCAGCGCTTTCTGGGACGAGGACGCAAAGGCGCCCGTCCTTCCGGAGGATGACGAGATCGTCGCAGGCATAACGCTCACGCGCGACGGCGCGGTGGTCAACGAGCGCCTCACGGCGAATTAGGGGCAATCCATGGACTTTATCTCAATCCTCTCGATCTTCGTGCTGGCCTGTTTCGTCGGTTATTATGTCGTCTGGTCGGTGACGCCGGCGCTGCACACGCCGCTCATGGCCGTGACCAATGCGATTTCCTCGGTGATCATCGTCGGCGCGCTCATCGCGGCCGCCGCCGGCGGCGTTGCGGGCGGCGAGGAGGCCAAATGGCTGGGACTCGTCGGGATCGTTCTCGCCTCGGTCAATATCTTTGGTGGTTTTGCCGTCACCCAGCGCATGCTCGCCATGTACAAGAAGAAGGAGCGCAACTGATGGGCGCTCTTTCGCTATCGGCGCGGGCCGGGTTGGCCGGCCTGGCCGGCGCAGCGTCCACGCCCGCCTTTGCCGCGTCGGGCGAGATGGCGGTGAATCCCTGGGCCGCGCTGGCCTATCTGGCCGCCGGTGTCCTGTTCATTCTCGCGCTCCGCGGCCTTTCGAGCCCGGAGAGCAGCCGGGCGGGCAATCGCTTTGGCATGATCGGCATGGCGATCGCGGTCGTCACGACATTGCTGACCCACGAAATTGCCGGGATCGGGGAAATCCTGATCGCCATCGCGATCGGCGGCTCGATCGGTTTTTTCATCGCGCGCCGCATCGCGATGACGGCGATGCCGCAGCTTGTCGCCGGATTTCACTCGCTGGTCGGCATGGCCGCCGTGCTGGTCGCGGCAGCGGCCTATCTGAATCCCGGCGCTTTCGGAATCACCGATGCCCAGGGCATTCTCCTGCCGGTCAGCCGGGTGGAGATGGGGCTTGGCGTTGCGATCGGCGCGATCACTTTCTCGGGTTCGGTCATCGCGTTCCTCAAACTCAACGGCAACATGTCCGGCGCGCCCATTCTTCTGCCCGGGCGGCATGTCATCAATCTCGGCACCGTCGCCGCAATCCTCGGCTTGATCGGCTGGTTCTATTTTCTCGATTCGCCGCGCGTCGACTCGCCCTGGCTGTTCTGGACCGTAACCGGCCTGGCCTTTGCGATCGGCTTCCTGCTGATCATCCCGATCGGCGGCGCGGACATGCCGGTCGTGGTCTCGATGCTCAACAGCTATTCGGGCTGGGCGGCGGCTGCGATGGGCTTCACGCTCGGCAACACCGCGATGATCATCACCGGCGCGCTGGTCGGCTCGTCGGGCGCGATCCTCAGCTACATCATGTGCCGGGCGATGAACCGCAGTTTCATCAGCGTGATCGCGGGCGGCTTCGGCTCCGACGGCGGTGGCGGCGACCAGGGCGAGAAGATCGACCGGCCGTGGAAGCGCGGTTCGGCGGAAGACGCCGCCTTCCTGATGAAACAGGCCGAAAAGGTCATCATCATTCCCGGCTACGGCATGGCGGTCGCGCAAGCGCAGCATGTGCTGCGCGAAATGGCGGATGCGCTGAAGGAACAGGGCGTGTCGGTCAAATATGCGATCCATCCCGTCGCGGGCCGCATGCCGGGCCATATGAACGTCCTGCTGGCCGAAGCGAACGTGCCGTATGACGAGGTGTTCGAACTCGAAGACATCAACAGCGAATTCAGCCAGGCCGATGTCGCCTTCATCATCGGCGCGAACGACGTGGTGAATCCGGCGGCGAAGACCGACAAGGGCTCGCCGATCTACGGCATGCCGGTGTTCGACGTCGACAAGGCCAAGACGATCTTCTTCGTCAAGCGCTCGATGGGCGGCGTCGGCTATGCCGGGGTCGACAACGAAGTCTTCTATATGGACCAGACGATGATGCTGCTCTCCGACGCGAAGAAAATGTGCGAGGAGATCATCAAGAGTCTCGACTGATCCGCTGGCGCTCCCGTCGGTCGCAGGAAACCGGCAGCGGAGCGCCTCGATGAGGGCGGATGGGCGATACGAGGTGTGTGATGCGTAAACTGGGCCTGATCGGCGGGATGAGCTGGGTATCGACCGCGATCTATTACGAGAAAATCAATCGCGGCGTCCGCGACCGCCTCGGCGGGCGGCATAGCGCGCCGCTGGTCATCGAGAGCCTGGATTTCGAGCCCATCGCCAACGCCCAGTCCAACGGGGAATGGGACGTGCTCGGCGAACAGCTCGCGGACAGCGCCAGGCGCCTGGCGGGCGCCGGAGCCGAGGGCCTGGTCCTGTGCTCCAACACGATGCACAAGCTGTACGACCATCTGACCGACGCCGTCGACATTCCGGTGCTCCATGTCGGGGACGTGACGGCGGCCGCGATGCGGGCGGAGAATATCAGCCGGGCCGCGCTGTTCGGCACGCGGTTCACGATGAGCGAGGGCTTCCTGCGCGACCGGCTCAAGAGCCACGGCATCGAACTCGCCATCCCCGACCCCGAACGGATGGCCGAGATCGACCGGATCATCTTCGACGAGCTCGTCATGGGCGAGGCGCGCGTCGAATCCAAGCGGACGATGAAGACCTTCATCACCAATCTCGAAAAGGCCGGCAACGAGGCCGTCGTGCTCGGCTGCACGGAGCTGGTCATGGTCGTCAATCCGAACAGCAACGTGCTGCCGATCTTCGATACCACCACCTTGCACGCCCAAGCCGCGCTCGAATGGATTCTCGGCGCCGACTGACCGGGCTCGCGAGTCCGCGCCGATACCGCCATTTTGACTCCATTCCGGATGTTTCGGCGCGCGCGCCCGCGTCCGTCAGGCCGCGGTGGATGGCGCCGAGGCCCGGAACGCCCCCGCCTCGCCGATCGAGACCCGTCTCCCCGCTTCGCGCCGTTCCGGAGCATGTCGAGCCTTCTCGGTCCGCATTGGCTGCAATATAGCGAACATAGACGGAACAGGGGATGCCGCTATGACGCAATCGGATACAGGGACGAACCGCCATGACGATCCCGCTTCGATCCTGATCGTGGCCGACACGCCGGGGGGCGAGCGGCGCTGCCGGATCGCGGTCGAGGCGATCGGCGCGCGGGTCGTGTCGACCGCCGGCCCGGCCGACGCGGTCGAGCGGATCGGCGAGCAGATCGCGCTCGACGCCGCGCTCGTCGACCTGGCCGAGGATCACGGCGCCGCGCTCGACACGCTGTTCGGCGAGATCGACCGGGGCGCGCGCGCCGGCCGGTACCGCAGCGTCGTCTCGGTCCCGATCGAGCTGCTCGACATCGCCGACGCGCAGATCCGGCACGGCGACATCGCGCTGCTCTGCGCGCCGAGGGGCATCGAGCAGGCCGCGGCGCTCGGCCTCGCGGTCGCCAACCGCTCGCTGGCGCTCCAGGATGTCCGCCGCGAACGCGACGATACCCGGCTGATGCGCCTCAGCGAGGAGGTCGCCCGCATCGCCCGCGCGCTCGCCGAGCTCTCGCACGACGAAAGCGGCAAGCCCGATGGCGGGGACAACCGCCTCGCCGAGGCGCCGCTCGCCTTCCGCCCCGAGCCCGCGCGCACCGATCCGCTCCGCCCGGAGGACATCCGCGCGATGATCCGCATGCGCCGGCTGCGCGACCGCTTCTTCGACAGCGAGCTGTTCGCCGATCCCGCCTGGGACATGCTGCTCGACCTGATGGCGGCGCGGCTCGAGGAGCGGCAGGTCGCCGTCTCCAGCCTGTGCATCGCCGCCGCCGTCCCGCCGACCACCGCGCTCAGATGGATCCGCACGATGACCGAGCGCGGCCTGTTCGTCCGCCGCTCCGACCCGCGCGACGGCCGCCGCGTCTTTATCGACCTCGCCGACGAGGCCGCCGAGGCGCTCGACCGCTGGTTCGCCGCGGTCCAGCAGAATGGCGACCTGCTGCCCGGATAATCCGCTTGCGCCGGGCGGCCGGATTTGGCAGGGGGCACGGCGCACGATTTGGTGCGGGCGCTTAGCTCAGTTGGTAGAGCATCTCGTTTACACCGAGAGGGTCGGCAGTTCGAGCCTGTCAGCGCCCACCAGTTTTTCGGATAAAGAGAATGTCCGGGGGACATTCTTCCGAAAAACTCCCGAGCGCAAGCGAAGGGGTGCCACCGGAAACGCGAAATGTCCGGGGGACGATTTCGCCGAAGACTCCCAAGCGATAGCGCCGGGTCGGGATAACGTTCTTGGGGACGGTTTCCCCGAAAGCTCCCAAGCGCCACCCCCCAAAGTTCACAAAGTTCACACACAGGAACCCGGACAACGCTCCCCCGGCCCGCCGCCGAACCCGCGCAATTCCGCGGTGCGGCGCGCCCCGGCCGTCCGTCCCGCCCCGACCGCCCGGTTGACACCGGTTGACACGCGCCGGGGGTGATCGCCCGTCTTAGTCCCGCCCGATCGCCGATCCCGCCATCCACGCCCGGCGCGACTCGCACCGCCCCCGGACAGCCCGACGCTCTCACGGATTTTCCAAATAGGACAGGGGGATGATGCTCTTGTGCGCGGAAAGGCGCTTAGCGGGGCAGATAGTATTCGGCGGTTTCCGGCCCAGTTGACCGCACTACGCCCGTCGCGACGAGCGTTTCGAGGACGTCGGTGACGCGATCCTTGCGCTTCTGCGTAGTCCGGCCCTTGAATAGCTTGGCGAGAGCATCGGGCGACAATGGTGCGTCGGCTTCGGCCAAAACGTCGCGCACGATGCGAATTTGCGCCAGGCCGTCCTTCGGCCAGCTCCGCTCCTCGATCACGCCTGCCTCGACCAGCTCGGCATCGAGCTGTTCCTCGCCGGAGACCTTATGGCCGAGCCGGGGTATCTGGTAATCGGGCCGCAGCCAGCGGACGATCCCGCGCTTTTCCTCGGCCGCGCGTTCCTGGTTCAGCGCGACGAGGCGGGTCAGCAACTCCTCCTCAGCCTCCTCCTGGTCCTCGGACTTGTGCGGGCTCGGCGTCGTCGCGCCGGGCCTGCCGACCAGCCGCTCGCCAAGGTCTTCCCAGCCATAGGCGGCGAAAACTTCGCGATCGATTTCGTCGTGAATGTCCTTGAGCACCGAGATCAGTCCGGCCTCATGGATATCCTTTTCCTTGTCCGACAGTGGCGCGACATCGGCCCCGGCATCCAGCTCGCGCAGCCGTTCGAGCACATTGTACATATCGGTCATGGTAAGGAAATCATGCTCCGCGAGCCGCTCTTTGCGGAAGGCGTCGAGGCGTTCGCCTAGCGCGTTGAGGGTGACGGATTGGGTGTCGGATAAAATTGGGAAGGGGAAGGGATCAAAAGTCTCTGACTTGTTATACCTAACGTCATTCCCGACGCCGAGCCTTGCAGCCTGTTCTATCGTCCAAAAGCAGTGGATGTATGACGAAAGAGCCGAGAGATGCTCGGACGACTCGAGGCCTATTAGCACTGCACCGTCATCCAAAATGAGATTGGCTGGAACGTACTGGAAGGTCCGATGAGTTGATGACCGCCGAGTGGCGATGAGGCGCGTCGATCTCCTCATTAAATCTCGTAAGTCTTCTCTTGGAGCCGCAAAAATCCACCATACGTCCTTGGATTTTTGGTCAGCAACCTCATCCCTAAAAGGTTTCACCCGATTGTAGACATGCTGATATCCGTGCGGGTATTTTTCTTTCACTTCGTTTTCGGACAGGCCGAAAAAATCAAAAATGAAGAGCGGTTTTCGCCCATCGGCAAAATTTGCTCCGGCAAAGTGGCTTTTCAACACATCTCTGTAATCGATTGAAGAATTCCTTATTTCGCTTGGAACTCGCTCAACTCTGAAACCGGTTCCATTCAGTATCATTCCTTGATGTGAAATATCTCGATTTGCTGTGAGCTTTTTGCAATCGTCTATGTCCACACCGATGTTGAGGCGCGAGTTTATTCGTCCAACGGAAGATCTTGTCGTAACCTCTGGAAGTCCGTCTGGAACGCTGCGTTCAGTTACAATTTCGCTTAATGTTCCAGCACGTTGTTCATCGAATACTCCGACAGTCATTGAAATTCGTACTGCCGCGGCGTCTTCGTCATCCGCCCATGGGTGATCCGGAAGTGCGAACGATAGACTGATTGGTCTTCTGGAACGTGTAATCGCATTTTGCACGATACGGCGATTGAAGGTTTGTTTAATACTGTTCGTCGTTACAAACCCGAATCGCCTGTGTTTAGCTTTTGCCCGAGCTGACCGTTCCCACCACACCATAACCAAGTCGGCCGAAGCTGGAATTTTCGGATAAGCCTTCTTCAATGCTTCGACGTAACCTGGCCCCAATCTCCGTCGTTTTCTTCGGCTTCCAATGAAAGGAGGATTACCGACAATGAAATCTGCATCCGGCCAAATGGCCTCTCTTGGGTTCTTATATTCGTAGACCTCCACCCGCGCTTCTCTATCCGGCACTAGGTCACCGGTCACGGCGTGGGTAGTCCTGGTCTCACCATCCCACACCGACAGCGGCTTGCCGGCTTCGTCGCGCAGCAGTTCCTGTTTGTCATAAGCGAGGATCGCGTCCTGCTCCCTGATCGTGCCATAGGCGTGGAGGATCGGCTCGGGCAGGCTGGTCGCCTCCACTGTGCGAAGCTGCCATTTGAGAAAACCGAGCCAGAGCACGAGATCGGCGATCGGCACCGCGCGCGGGTTGATCTCCAGCCCGTGAAACTGGCGTGGATTAACCGTTTCGCCGTCGAGCAGCAGCTTCGCTTCGTCCTCGCCGAGCGCCTCGAGCGCCTCCAGAACCTCGCCTTCGAGGCGTTTCATCAGTTCGAGGCTGACGTACAGAAAGTTTCCCGTGCCGCAGGCCGGATCGAGCACGCGCGTCGTGCAGAGCCGGTGGTGGAAATCCTTCACCGCCTGCCGCGCGGCGTCATCCTCGCCCTGTTTCTGCAAATCCTCGACGCGCGCCTGCACCTCTTCCCAATCTTCGCGCAGCGGTTCGATGATCGTCGGCACGACCAGCCGCTCGACATAGACGCGCGGGGTGAAATGCGCGCCGAGCTTGCCGCGTTCCTTGGTATCGAGCGCGCGTTCGAGCAGCGTGCCGAAGATCGCCGGCTCGACATCGCGCCAGTCCTTTGTCGATGCCAGCCACAATTCGCGGATATCGTCTTCGCTCAGCGGCAGCGCCTTGCACGACTTGAAGAGGGTGCCGTTGAACCGCTTCAGGGAGCGGCCGAACTCGCCGACATATCCACCGCTGTCCATTGTTTTCCAGAGCGTTTCGAGAGCTTGAGGAAACACATCGGGCGTAGCGATCATGCGTTTGAGCATATTTTCGAACGGTCCGGTCTTCGTTCGCTTCTCCTCCTCCGATTTCTCGATCAATTCGACGTCTTCGGCGAACATCGTGAACAGACAGCGCATCAGAAATTCGGCGATGTCTTTCGGATCGTGGCGCTTTTCGAGGCTCTTGGCGATCTTGGCGAGGCGTTTTGCGATGTCCTCGGTTACAGCGGCGGAAATCTTTGTCGGATCGAGGCTGTGCGGATCGGTCCAGATCGCGCGGAGGCGCTCCTGCACCTCGCTTTCGAGCAGGTCGTCCATTGACAGCCGATAGCCTTGGCGATCGGGGAAATGGGCATAGTTGCGGCCCTGGCCGGAAAAATCGGCGAAGACCTCGATTACATTGCCGACATCGACGATCAGCAAGAAGGGGGGATAGTCGTGCTCGTCGGGCAGCGCGCGGGCATAATCCTCGGCCTGTTTCTTGGCCGCGATCATTACCTTGTCCCAGCTCTTGGTGCCGCGTTTGGCGTGGCCGAGCTTTTGGGTGGCTTCCATCCCCGCCATTTCGAGCTGTTCGGTGGCGCGCGCCTTTTTGCGCTTGGCCGATTGCTTGGCTTCGAGGATGAAGCAGTCGCGCTTGTAACAGTCTATCCGGCCGGTGCTCGTCGTGCCGCCTGTATGCCGAAATTTTACGGCCCGTTCGAATACGTAATCGTTGAGGCGGGTTTCCTCCTTCGCCATATCCGGCTGCGCGACGCCGAGCGCGCCGGTCAGCCGTTCGACGAAGAGCTGGTAGTTCGCCATTTCCGAACCACCGGAGGCTTTCGCCTCTTCGACCAAGTTTTTCAGAGCGCTATCGTCCATGCTCCCCATGGCCAGTTGTTAGTCCGCCGGGGTTCATTGGGCTAGTCCCTGATCGACCGGTATTTGGCAGACGACCTCACCCGAACTCCGCCGCCAGCGCCTCGGGGCTTTCGTAGCGCCGCTCTTCCTTGCGCGCGATGGCGGGCGTCTCGTGGACGTGCCGGTCCTGGGTCACGCAGCGCAGGAGGAAGTCGGCGAGGTCGGCGTGGCGGGTGCGGATGAGGCCGGGGGCGATGCGGTCGTCGGTCACGCGATAGTCGCCCGTGTACGGCAGGTCGAGCAGCCAGCCGGGGCGCGCGGCGGTCCAGTCGATCGCGCGGCGCGCGCGCAGCATCTGCTCCATCTCGCCCATCTGGGCGTAGACGCGGCCCAGCGCGGGCATCGCGCTCAGGCGGAACCAGAGCGGGCCGATATTGCGCGTCTCGACGAAGGTGGCCGAGGCGACGGCGAGGCGGCGCACGCCGGTCCGCGCCATGGCGTCGGCGATGGCGCCGGTGCCGCGCGTGTAGAGGGGCGGGGGATCGAAGACGGTCTGCGGCGACAGGCCGAGGCCGATGGCGGAGATCACCGCGTCCGCGCCGTCGACGAGCGGGGCGAGGTCGTCCTGCATGACGTCCGCGGCGTGATGGGTGACGGCGGCGCCGTCCGGGGCGTCGGCGGGCCAGTCATGCTCGATCGCGCGCACCGAAAGGCCGCGCTCGGCGGCGAGGCGGACCGCGGCCGCGCCCGTCGCGCCGCCCGCGCCGAATATCGCGATCGTCCGTCCGCCGCTCATGCCGGATGCTCCGCCCGGCCGCTCAATAGAGCATGTCCTCGTACAGATAGGCGAAGCGGCGGTGCTGCGACGCATCGCGGTCGAGGTCGAGCTGGCCGCGGCGGCCGAAGAAGCGGCGCGGGACGCGCGCGAGCTTTTCCTCCTTGCGGAGCATCAGCCGGGCGATATCCGCGGCCATGGCGCGGGGGCGCGGCGGGGCGGAACGGTGCATGGCGGCGCTGTCTCCGGGTCGGTGAAACGGACGTTGCGGCGAAGATGCCGGGACACCGATCCGTGCGAGGCCAGGGTTTGGGAGGCATGGCTGAACCGACCGGGGAGCATCGAGCGCCGCAACACCGCCGTTATGGCCGGGATGGTCGGCGCGGGCCTATATGTACTTTCGGACATGAGGGGAGCGGGCGCGGGGGACGGTGTTGCGATGAGGCCGCGCCGGAGCCGACCATTGCGAGGCCGATGATCGGGCATGGCCGAACAGGCCGGACGGCCGCGTCTCACCGCAACGGCCGCCACATGCGCCGGGGTGCGCGACCGGACCAGATGTCCGTTCGGACAGGGCGCGCGGGCGGCCGGCTAGAGCCCGGCCTCGACGGCGATGCGGATCATGTCGGCCGAGGTCGGCGCGGCGAGCCGCTCCATCAGCAGTGCGCGGTGCATCTTCACCGTGCGCTCGGTGACGCCGAGCTTGTAGGCGATCTGCTTGTTGAGCAGGCCCTCGGCCGCATATTTGAGCACCTGGCGCTGGCGTTCGGACAGGCTTTTCACCGCGTCCACGGCGCTCATCCGCCGTGCGGTGGAGATGCTGGTCGCGTCGCCCGGTATCTCGACCTGCGAGCCGAGGAAATAGGTGAGCTCGTCCGCCTGGTTGTAGATCGGCGCGACGAGCACGGCGTTGCGGAACGGCGTCCCGTCCTTCTTGTAGTTGAGGATCTCGACGAGGACCGAAGTGCGTTCGCGCACGCCGCGGCGGATCTCCTCGGTCAGCCAGGGCTCGGTCTGCGGGCCGGAGAGGAAGCGGCAGTTGCGCCCGATGATCTCGTCGCGGGCATAGCCGGTCAGTCCGACGAACTGCTCGTTCACGGCCACGATCGGATTGTCGGGCAGGCGCGGGTTGGAGATGACGGAGGCGACCGGGCTGTTCTCGATCATCCGCATCAGCGCGGGATCGGGCTCGATCGTTTCGGTCGCATCGGGCTTTTTCCCTTGCATCTTCACGCCTTTACCTCCCGGCGCACTATAGGGCGTCCGGGCGAACCGCTGCAAGCGCCCGGGCGTCCGGGGCCGTATCGCGCGGGGGGCTAGAGCGCGCGCACGAGGCGCCGGGCGACGCCGATCCAGACCGGATCGCTGACGATCTGCTGGCGCCCGCCCGCGCCGTGCGGCAGCAGCTGCAGCCGGTCTCCCTCGCGGCCGATGAGCCGTCCGAACAGGAAACGCCCGGCGGGGCGGGGCACGAGGACGTCGCGGTTGAGCGCGCCGGCATAGCCGTCCGGCGCGATCCGTTCGCACCAGATCTCGTCGCCCGCGCGATAGTCTCCGATGCCGGTTTCGACCTGGACCGCGACCATGCCGGGGGCGGGGCGGGGCGCGGGCAGGCGGGTCTCGTGGCGCGGCGCCTCGACGCCGTCGGAGCCGAGCAGCGCGGCGACCGGAAGATCGCCCTGTTCGGGCAGCCTGACGAGGTCCGACGCTTCGACGCCCAATGCCTTGGCGATCCGGTTGAGCCAGTCGACCGAAACGGTCCGGACTCCGGTTTCCAGTCTTCCGATCGTCTGGGCGGTGGTCGGCGGATCGCAGCGCTCGGCGACCTGTTGCAGCGTCAGGCGCTTCGCCTTGCGGATTTCGCGAATGGCCGTGATCATGGGTTGCGCCTCAAAAAATAACCAAATCGGTTTTCCCCTGTCCTACACTATTGCCGCAATGGCAAGATACTTTCCGCGATTCGAACCGCTGATCGAGGAGATGCCGCATGCCCAGAACCGTTCGCCCGACCGACAGCGGCCCCCGGTTGCTGGCCGAGCGGCCGCTGCCGCGGGACGGCACGCCGCGCGTCGAGACGGGGCGGGCAGGCGTTCCCGTGCGCAAGGGCAGGCTGGCGCGTTCGGTCACGGTCAACCTCGCCGAATCTCCCCTGTCCTGGCTGCGCGCCCGCGGCCATGTTTCGGCGCGGCAATATGACGCCGGCGAGGCGCTGCGCCGCGATTACGAGCTCGCGCAACTGGCGCCCCGGGTGACGATGCAATGGGACGCGCCGCCCACCGGCAAGACGGCGCGCGGCGCCCCGGCCGGCCTCACTCCGGGCGAGGCGCAGATCGCCGCCAAGCGCCGCTTCGACGGCGCGATGACCGCGCTGGGGCCGGGGCTCGAGGACATCGCCTGGCGCGTGCTGTGCGCGGGCGAGGGGCTCAAGAGCGCGGAGGGCGAGCTCGGCTGGCCCGCGCGCTCGGGCAAGCTGGTGCTCGGCCTCGCGCTCGACCGGCTGGCCGATCACTACCGGCTGCCCGGATGACGCCGGGCCACGGCACGGGAGCGCCGGTCAGGGAATGCCGTTGGCGGCGAAGATATCTTTCAACCGGGCCGCGGCTTCCTTCCGCATCATCGGATGGGCGCTGACGAACCGCTCGGTCGTGAAACCCGGATGGACGACTTCTATCCGCTCGGCGATCTTCCGGGACACGTCCTTGTGCCCGGCCAGGTAATTCGCGCAGAGCGCGGATGTCATCGCCACGATGTCGGTATGGGGGAGCTCCATCACCTTGCGGCCCCATCGGGCCGCCTCTTCGAACTGGCCCAGATTGATGTTTGACGTCGCCAATGCCGCGTAGGTGCTGTGGCGGAGCGGGTCGCGCGGGCTCAGCGACAGCGCGATCCGCGCATGCTCCAGCGCCATATCGACCGGCCCCGTCATCGAACGTTTGGCGGCGATCTGGCTGTGGCCCCAGGCATAGTTCGGGCAGATATCCACCGTCCGCTCGAGCCAGAGCAGCGATTCATCCTGAGACGGCTCGAAGGATGTCGAACGCGCCATGGCGAGATTGGCCGCCGGATCGAACGGATCGCAATCGATGGCGCGTTTCGCGGTGTCGATCATCTTCTCGCGCATCCCGTCGGAATTGCGGAACAGGTGCTGGACGTTGAGCCACCAATAGACGTGCGACAGGCCGGCATGAGCGCGCGCGAATTTGGGATCGATCGCGACCGCATGTTCGAAAAACCGTTCCGCCGCATTCTGTCTCCTGATGTCGCGCATGAAGATATGGGACATGCCGACATGATAGGCCTGCCAGGCCGTCAGCTGGTCGGGCACCAGGAGCCGGGCGCGCTGCGCTTCGTTGTGGGGGATGCGCAGTTCCACCTCCGACATGACCGCCGAAACGATGTCCGCGCGCATGTCGTGGATCGCGCCGATCTTGCCGTCGAAC
The DNA here is from genome assembly GCF_052168275.1 of Parasphingopyxis sp. Lineage (GTDB taxonomy): Bacteria > Pseudomonadota > Alphaproteobacteria > Sphingomonadales > Sphingomonadaceae > Parasphingopyxis. The sequence continues at coordinate 21,501 of NZ_JBQLZM010000077.1, forward strand.
CGTTCGGCCCAGACCACGCCTTCGTCGCGCGTGTCGGCCAGTTCGGCGGTGACGAACAGGTTTTCGCCGTCGACCTCGATCGTGCCCGACAGGCAATAGTCCACCGAAAGCGCGCGACGGACCGCCGCGAGGCTGCTCGTGGCCGAAGGAAACTGGAAGCTGGAACCCCGGGCAATGACGTGGAGCAGGCGGAGCCGCGACAGCGCGGTAATGATCTCGTCCGGCAGCGCCTCGGAAAGCGCGCTCCAGGGTCCGGCCTCGCCCAGCCGCCTGAAGGGGAGAACCGCGATCGACGGCCTATTGCCCACGGCGCCCGGCTCGTTTTCGGCGGGCATCGTCTCGCCGCGCGCCGACCGCGCCGGTTCTCTGCGGGACACCTCGGCAAGCAGCCGGAATCCCTTGCCGTACACGGTGCCGATAATGCGGAACGGCTGCTCGGTGTCGCCGAGCACTTTCCGCAGCACCTTGACCTGGCTCGACAGGGCGGAATCGGAAACGATGCGCCCGTCCCACACTTCGTCGAAAATGTCCTGTTTGGTCAGCAGCCGTCCCTCGGACGATACCAGCAACTGCAACAGTTGCATGGCGCGCGGCTGCAGCCGCACCACATCGCCGCCGCGACGCAGTTCGAACCGTTCGCCGTCAAGGACGAATTCGGCGAAATGATAAGACATATGCAGCCCGTTGTTCCGCGCGGATTCTACATGGAGCGTCCGCCCGTTGTCCACGGCGTGTTTCACAAGCGACGCCAAACCGTTACGGCCGGTCCCACCGCGGGAAATCGACCGCAAAATTCGGGGTGCCATGCTATCCTGCCGGGTTTAGGTCGGTCGGCAGGTGCGGGGAGCGAACATGGCAATTCATCCGGTGGATGTCGACGGCGAGGCGATTGCGGCCCAGTTCGGGGAGCGAGGCTTCGCGACCGTCCCGAAACTGCTGGCGCCGGAGCAGTGCGACGCGATGATCGCGCTGTATCGCGAGGAGGCGCGGTTCCGGAAACGCGTCGTCATGGCGCGGCACGGCTATGGCAGCGGCGAATATCAATATTTCGCCTATCCGCTGCCGCCCGAGATCGCCGCGCTCCGGCGGGAACTCTATGCCGCGCTGGCGCCGATCGCCAATCGCTGGCAGGCGGAATTGGGTACCGGTCGTCGCTTCCCTGCCGACCATGCGGACTATCTCGATATCTGCCATCGGGCCGGACAGGAACGGCCGACGCCCCTGCTGCTGAAGTACGGGCCGGGCGACTTCAACCGGCTGCATCAGGACGTCTATGGCGAGCATCTGTTTCCGTTGCAGGTCATCGTGCTGCTGTCCGCGCCCGGCACCGGCTTCACCGGCGGCGAACTGATCATCACCGAACAGCGCGCCCGGATGCAGGCCCGCGCCGAGATCGTGCCGCTCGGGCGCGGCGATGCGGCGGTGATCGCGGTGCGCGAACGACCGGGGCAGGGCGCGCGGGGGCCGGTGCGGATGACGATGCGGCACGGCGTCAGCCGGGTCCGGACGGGCGAACGCCATACGCTCGGCATCATCTTCCACGACGCCGCCTGATACGGCCCGCCGCCCGGCGGAGTTGTCAGCGGCCTCCGAGCCGGGCTAGAACCCGCGATCGAGAGAGGGGGCTCAATCATGGACAATCCACCACCGCCACAGGCGCGTCCGGTCGAGACGGCCGATAGCAACGGCATGGCGCTCGCCGCGATGATCATCGGGCTGGTCGCCGTGCTGCTGGCGCTGATCCCGATCATCGGTTTCATATCCTGGATCCTGGCGCCGCTGGCGATCGTTTTCGGCCTGATCGGGAAGAACCGGCCGGCGGGCGCAGGTTTCGCCTGGACCGGCATCATCAGCGGGGGCGTCGCGCTGCTGATATGCATCGCGTGGCTGCTCGCCTGGTGGGGCCTCGTCAATCTGGGCGAGGAGATCGGCCGCGATTACGAGGAGCAGATCCGGACCGAGCAGAGTTTCCGCGGCTCGTCCAAATAGACGGGCGAAGGATCGACGATCCGGCCTGGCGCACAAGTCCGTCGCCGAGGCGTATGACAGCGCCAGCGCGGTGCGTTTTTATGCGTTGCAATGAGCAACTGACCTGATAGCAGGACGGTTCCCCAACCGCCTGTCCAGGAGTTTTTCGCATGATTATCTATGGTGCTTCGCTGTCGCCGTACGTCCGCAAGGCCGTCGCTTTCGCCAACGAGAAAGGCATCGACGTCGACCACAAGAACAGGATGCCGGGCGCCGAGGACGAGGAATTCCGCGAATGCTCGCCGTTCGGCAAGATCCCCGGCATGCGCGACGGCGATTATTGCCTGGGCGATTCCACCGCGATCGCGACCTATATCGAGGCCAAGCATCCCGACCCCGCGCTCATCCCCGCCGATCCGGAAGCGCGGGGCAAGGTGATGTGGTTCGACGAGTTCGCCGATACGATCTTCGTGGCCGTCGGCGGGACGATCTTCTTCAACCGCGTCGTCGCGACCATGATGGGGCAGGAGCCCGACGAAGCCGCGGCGGTAAAGGCCGAAACCGAAACCTTGCCGCCGGTGCTGGCCTATATCGAGAAAGCGCTCGCCGACGGCCGCGAGTGGCTGGTCGGCGACGGTCTGACCCTGGCCGATATCTCGGTCGCCTCGCCGTTCAAGAATCTCGATTACGGCCGGGCGAAGATCGACTGGGACGCGTACCCCAGGACCAAGGCCTACAAGGACCGCATTCTCGGCCGCGACAGCTTCGCCCAGCTGCTCGCCATGGATGCGGCGATGGTCGGCGGCTAGGGCGCGCCGATCGGATCGCGGGCCGGGTCGTCTCGACGCTGTCCCCCGTCGTCCCTACATTGCAGGGCATGACCGACTCAGCCCGCGCCGCCGCTCCTGCCGCCACGCTCGATATCGAGGTCGGCAGCGCGCAGGATCCCTATAACCGCGAGCATCAGATCTTTCCCGAGCTGTCCGACGAACAGCTCGCGCGCGCGAAGGGATACGGGACCGAGGAAAGCCCCGAGGCCGGCACCTATCTGTTCGAGCGCGGCGAGCGCGGGGTCGATTTCTTCATCTGCCTCGAAGGCGCGATCGAGATCATCGAGACGAGCGAGGAGGGCGAAGAGGTCGTCACCGTCCACGGCCCGAGCCAGTTCACCGGCGAGCTCGACCTGTTCAACGACCGCAAGATCCTGGTCGACGGCCGGGTGCGCGAAGGGACGCGCGTCCTGCGGATCAAGCGCGCCGACTTCCCGGTCTTTTCCAGCACCGAGACCGATATCGGCGAGACGATCATGCGCGCCTTCATCCTGCGCCGGACCGCATTCCTCGTCCACGACCAGGCGGGCGCGGTCCTGGCGGGGCCGGCCAACGACGGCGATACGCTGCGCATCACCCGGTTCCTGAGGCGCAACGGCTATCCGCTGCGGGTCGTCGATACCGACGATCCCGAACAGGCCGAACCCTTTTTCGCCGACCATCCGACGGCGCGCGACAAGGTGCCGGTGCTCATCCATGCCGGCAATGACTGTCTCGTCAATCCGAGCAACCACCAGGTCGCCAATGCGCTCGGCCTGACCGAGGAACTCGATCCCGATCATGTCTACGACGTCGCGGTCGTGGGTGCGGGGCCGGCCGGTCTCGCCGCGGCGACCTATGCGGCTTCCGAGGGCCTCGACACCGTGGTGATCGAGCAGGAGGCGCCGGGCGGGCAGGCGGGCACCAGCTCGAAGATCGAGAATTATCTCGGCTTTCCGACCGGGATTTCGGGTCAGGCGCTGGCCGGCCGGGCCTGGATACAGGCGCAGAAGTTCGGCGCGCGCTTCGCCATATCGCGCGCGATCGTCGATCTCGACTGCGACGAGCGGCCCTACAAGCTGCAGCTGGAATGCGGGCAGCGGATCGTCGCGCGGTCGGTCATCGTCGCCTCGGGCGCCCGTTATCAGCGGCTCAGCCTCGACAATTACGAGCGTTACGAGGGGCAGGGCATCCATTACGCCGCGACCGCGATCGAATCCCGGCTCTGCCACGGGCGCGAGGTGATCGTGGTCGGCGGCGGCAACTCGGCCGGTCAGGCGGCGGTGTTCCTGTCGCGCCATGCGAGCCATGTCCATGTGCTCGTGCGCAGCAAGACTCTGGCGGCGAGCATGTCCGACTATCTGGTGCGGCGGATCGATTCCTCGTCCCGGATCACGCTCCATACCGAAACCGAGATCGTCGAGCTGCACGGCGATCCGACGCTCGACCGGGTGACCTGGCACGACAAGGCGAGCGGGGAGGACGAAACGCGGGATATCGCGAACATCTTCGTGATGATCGGCGCGGCGCCGAACAGCGACTGGCTCGACGGCTGCCTCGAACTCGACGGAAAGGGGTTCGTGAAAACCGGCGAGGACTGCGCCGGCAATGTGACGAGCTCGCCCTATGCGACAAGCCGGCCGGGGATCTACGCGGTCGGCGATGTCCGCTCGGGTTCGGTCAAGCGCGTCGCCTCGGGGGTCGGCGAGGGTTCGGTCGTGATCCAGACCGTGCACGGCTATCTGGCCGGGCTCGACGATTAGCCGCCGCTGCGATCGAGCGTGGCCTAAGCCCGGATCGCATCCCGGTATCGCCGGCTGCACGGGACGGTCTCGCCGCCGGCCAGGGTCAGCACCAGATCGCCGCTGCCCGAGGGTGCGGATGTCTCGATCGCATCGCGATTGACGAGATAGGAGCGGTGGACCCGCGCGACCGGAAGTCCGGCGTCGCGCAGCAGCTCTTCGAGCCCGGCCAGCGTCGCGCGCGCGAAATGGGTGGCGTTGCCCGCATGGACCTCGACATAATTGCCCGCCGACCGGGCGAAGCGGAAACTGTCGGCGGCGAAGCGCATCGTCCGCCCGCCGCATTTCAGGGTGATGAGCTGCGATTCGCGGGCATCGGCCCGCGCGGCCGCCAGCTCGCGTTTCTGTTCGGCGAAGGTCCGCAGGAGAAACAGGATCAGCACCATCAGCGCGTAGGACAGGATGTCCTTGCGCAGTTCGTAGACGAAATCGCGGGGCAGGTTGTCGGTAAAGATATACGGCGCGTCGAAGAACAGGAAGAAGACGAGCTTGCGCAGCCATACCATCAGCGCGATGTGGACCGCCGAGAAAACCAGCGCGCCGACTGCATGGCCGGCCAGCCATAGGGGGAGGGGCGTGTCGGCAAAGCGGAAGCGGTTGGCGAACGCCATCACCAGCGGCGCAAGCGCGACGATGATCACGACGCTCGTGGGATCGTAGACCCATATAGCCACCGGATGATAGGCCTGCCCGGCGCGTTCATATTCGGTCTGCGCCGACAGCACGTCGACGATCGTGAACACCAGTCCCGACGCGGCGACGATCGCCATCGTCCGCCACATCAGCCGCCGCTCGAACCGCCGCTCCGACTCCGCATCCTGGACCGTCATGAAGTCGATGTAACCCAGCCTGCGCGCAACGGCCAATGCCGCTCGTCCCCCCTCATTGCCGTTCACCCCGGGGATCTGGCCGCTCGTCAACGCGGGCCGCCGGACGGCCCGGAAAACTGGGATTTTCACGGGAGAAGCGGATGATCGGCGCCGACCATTGCGAAGGAGCACCGATATGCCGCCGCTTTCCGAGCCGGTTGCCGACAGCCGCCGCTACGATCTCGACTGGCTGCGTTTCATCGCGTTCGCGCTGCTGATCTTCTACCATGTCGGCATGTTCTACGTGTCCTGGGGCTGGCACGTGAAAAGCATGTACGCGTCACCGGCGGCCGAGCCGCTGATGAGCCTGCTCAATCCGTGGCGGCTGTCGCTGCTCTTCTTCATCTCGGGTGTCGCGGTGCGCTTCGCGTCGGACAAGATGGCGGCGGGCGCCTTTGCGGCGAGCCGGGCGAAGCGGCTCGGCCTGCCGATCCTGGTCGGGGTGACGGTGATCGTCGCGCCGCAAAGCTATTTCGAACTCGTCCAGTCGGGAGAATTCACCGGCGGCTATCTCGATTTCTACGGGCCGTATCTGAGCCCCGCCCAGCCCTTTTCGATGATCACGCCGACCTGGAACCATCTCTGGTACGTCGTCTACCTGCTGGTCTACATCCTGCTGCTCGCGCCGTTTCTGAAACCGCTGTCGGGCTTTGCCGCCGGCCGGGGCGGGGACTGGTTCGGCAAGATATTGGGCCATCCGGTCTCGCTCCTGTTCGTCGCGACCGTTCCGTTTGTCGCCTATGCGGCGATCTTCGGCGACCGTTTTCCGAGCACGCATGCGCTGGTGGACGACTGGCACAATCACGCCAATCGACTGACGATCTTCCTGATCGGCTATTTCGCGGCGAAGAGCGGTCGCTTCTGGAAATCCGTCGATCGCGCGCTGCCCCTGGCCGCCATCGTGGCTGCGGTGATCGGGGCGATCATCCTCGTCCACACGCTGGTGCCCGGCTTTCGCGAAGAGCACCGGCTCGGGCCCATTGTCGGCACGGCGCTGATGACGTTCTATGCCTGGTCGGTCATCGTGCTGCTCACCGGGCTCGGCCAGCGCTTCCTCAACCGGGATTCGAAAGCGCTGCGCTATCTGACCGAAGCCATCTTTCCCTATTATATCCTGCATCAGACGATCATCGTGATCGCGGGTTTCTACCTGACGCAGCTGGCGCTCGGGGCCTGGGCGGAATTCGCGCTGGTCATGGCGGCGACAGTCGGCGGCTGCGTGCTGCTGCACGAGTTCATCATCCGGCGGATCGGCTGGCTCAGGCCGCTCTTCGGGCTCAAGCCGCGCGTGCGGCGCAACGGCACGGAACTCGCGACCGCGCCGGCCTAGGCGTAGCGGCGCACCTTGCGCGGCTCGCCGAGTTCGCAGTCGAGCGCGGCGCGGTCCCAGTTTCCCGCATCGGCGGCTGCGTCATAGGTCTTCTGCAGGAAGTCGAGCAGCAGCGCTTCGGGATCGGAAGCTGCCCGTACCGCGGCATAGGGCAGCACATATTCGCCGAGATCCTTATTGTAGCTCGCGCCTTCCGGCAGACCGTCGGCGTCGCGGAAGCCGTCCGGCTCGGGATAGGCATAGGAATAGAAGATCGGATCGGGCGCGTCGGCATTGCCGGGCCAGAAACCGGCGCTCGATACTTCGTGCGAATAGGCCTCGCGCGCGACATCGTCGGGGAGCGCGGGAACGCCGCCCGGATGTTCGGGCGCTTCCCGCCCCGAAAAACGCGTCACGGCGAGATCGAAACTGCCCCAGAAGAAATGGACGGGGCTGGTCTTGCCCAGAAAGCCGGTGGCGAAATGCTTGAACACGGTATCGATGCGCAGCAGCGCCTGCCAGAGCCGGCGGGCGGCATCCGGGTCGTAGTTCCGCCGGGCATCGTCCTCGGCGAAGGGCGTCGGGTCGGGGATCTCGTTGGGCGTTCCGTGGATAGCGGTCGCGACGCCGTGCCTGGCGAGCATCGCGTTGAAAGCGGAGAAAAAGCCGGCGATCGTTCCCGATTCCAGCGGCAGCGTATCGGTCGCGCCGCCGGCTCCCCGGAAGGTCAGCTGCGAACCGATAAGGTCGAACTCGAGGTCGAAACTTCCGTCCGGGTGATCGATCGGCGAAGAACCGAGCCCGCGCGCCGTCAGATAGAGCGGCACGTGCCAGCTGTGATTGCTCCAAGGCGTCAGCGCAACGCGCGTCTTGCCCACGATCTGCGTCATCAGATGGAGCATCGCGAACGTTTCGCCGTCATTGTCGACCGCGAGTTCCGGCCAGTTCCGGTTGCCGTTCATAGCCCGCTCCTTTCGCCGATGGTGCGCGCCAGCCTAACGCGAAGCGGCCCGCGCGAACAGCGAAAACGGTTTCAGATCAGATATCTGACCGCGACGAACCCGCCGACCAGCAGGACGCCGGCGAGCGTCGTCAGCAGTCCGAAATGCCGGTCGATGATATGCTTCATAGGCTCGCCGAACTTCCAGAGCAGCGCTGCGACGAGGAAGAAGCGGGCGGCGCGGGCGATGATCGCGGCGACGATCAGGATGTAGAGCGGCATCGCCGTCGCGCCGGCCGCGATCGTGATCACCTTGAAGGGCAGCGGCGTGAAGCCGGCCAGCAGCACGATGATCCACCCCTGTTCGTTGAACGCCGCGGCGAAATCCTCGAACTCCGCGCCCAGCCCGTAAAAGTCGAGGATCGCCACGCCGACCGTCTCGAACAGGAAATAGCCGATCGCATAGCCGAGCAGCGCGCCCAGCACCGACGTGATGGTGCAGACGAACGCGTAGCGGAACGCGCGTTCGGGCTTTGCCAGGCACATCGGGATCAGCATGATATCGGGCGGGATCGGGAAGAAACTCGATTCCACGAACGAGACGGCGCCGAGCCAGCGCTCGGCATGGCGATGCCCGGCTTTGTCCAGCGTCCATTCGTAGAGGCGTTTGAGCATGGGAGCGCCTTAGAGGCGGCGGAGCGAAAAGGGAATCGCCTTTATGCAATGCCGAAAGGCGCGGCCCGCCCCTCGTTCGCGCGGCGCTGAAACATTTCATCACAAATCCGTCATCGTCGAGTCACCGAACCACCATCGCGGCGCAACCTGCGTCGCCTAGGCGCCGGGCACACAGAAAAGGGTGGCTCCATGATCGGTTCTCTCCTCGCGCCGCGTTCGGCGCGCCTTCTCTCCGTATTGGCGCTGACGACGGCGCTTGCCTCTCCGGCGTTCGCCGGGACGCTCGTCGGCACCGTGGTCGACGCGACGAACACCCGGGCGCTGCAATCGGCGCAGGTCCGGATCGTCGAACTCGACCGGACGGCGGAGGCCGGGCGCGACGGCAGCTTCCGGTTCGCCGATGTCCCGGCCGGAGACTATACGCTGGAGACGCGCTATGTCGGCGCGGCGACCGTCACGACCCGCATCAGCGTTCCGGAAACCGGGATCGCGAGAGCCGATATCGTTCTCGGCACCGAGCAAGCGGATATCCTCGTCATCGGCCAGCGCGCCAACCAAGCCAGCGCGCTGTCGCGCCAGCGCGAGGGAGACGGGGTCAGCTCCGTGCTGACGCGCGATGCGATCGGCCAGTTTCCCGACCAGAATGTGGCGGAATCGCTGCGCCGGCTGCCGGGCATCAACATCCTCAACGACCAGGGCGAGGGCCGCTTCGTATCGGTCCGCGGGCTCGATCCGAACCTCAACTCGTCGTCGATCAACGGCACGCGCATCCCGTCGCCCGAAAGCGATATCCGGGCCGTCGCGCTCGACGTGATCTCGTCCGACCTCATCGAGTCGATCGAGGTCCGCAAGACGCTGACGCCCGACATGGACGCCGACACGATCGGCGCGTCGATCGACATCCAGACCGTGGCCTCGTTCGACGCCCGCAGCGACTTTCTCTCGCTGCGCGCCGAGGCGAGCTGGAACGAGCTGGCCGACACGATCACCCCCAAGGCGAGCCTCGATTTCTCGACGGCGCTGTCCGACAGTTTCGGGATATCCGGCGGCATTTCCTATTATCGCCGGGCGTTCGAGACCGACAATGTCGAGGCCGATCCCTGGGTGACGGGCGATCTCGGCAACGACTATTCGGAGGAAATCCAGTATCGCGATTACGATGTCGAGCGCGAACGGATCAGCGCCTCGCTGTCGCTGGACTTCCGGCCGAGCGATAGCACGACCCTGTTCGTGCGCGGGATTTTCAGCCAGTTCGACGATCAGGAGTTCCGCCGCCGGCTGCGTCTCGATTTCGGAGACTTCGACCAGGTGTCGGGCGGCGCCGGCGACCTGCTGGCCTTTTCCGACGCCGATGGCGAACTGACCGTCCGCCGCGACATCAAGAACCGTTTCGAGCGCCAGCGTATCGCTTCGATCAGCCTGGGCGGCGAAACCGAAACCGGCCCGTGGACATTCGATTATCAGGGCAGCTGGTCGCGCTCCTCGGAACGCGAGAACGGATCGGTCGATCCGGCCGATTTCCGGCGCGATTTCGAAGGCGACGGACTGGTGCTGCAGATCGACAACAGCGATACCTTCATCCCGGCCTATAATGTGCTCGGTGGCGCCAGCCTGTTTTTCGATCCGGCGGAGTATGAGCTCAACGATATCGAGTTCACCGCGCTGTCCGACGCCGTCGACGAAGAATGGATGGCGCGGTTCAACGCCGGCTACACGATTCCGACCGGCAGCGGCGAGTTCACGGTGCAGGGCGGCGTACAGGGCCGCTGGCGCGAGAAGAGCTTCGACGGCACGATCGAATTTTACGAGAATGACGCGCTGACGCTCGCGTCCTTCGTCGGCGCGCCGTCGCTGCGCATCGCCAATATCGCCCCCGCCGCCGCGGACCGGCGGATCAGCGACTTCTTCTTCGCCAATCGCGGCGACTTCGAGCTGCAGGAGATCGACTCCCGGTTCGATTCGAACGTCGGAGATTATACGAACCAGGAAGACATTTATGCCGGCTATCTGCTCGGCCGCTGGGACAGCGATACGCTGCGCGTGATCGGCGGCGTCCGCGTCGAGCATACCGAGAACCAGATCAACGCGAACACGACCGAGCTTATCGAGGAGGGCGCGACCTTCAACGGCATGGTGCTCGACGACGATATCGTCGTGGTGACGCCCAACAGCTTCTCGCGCAGCTATACCGACTGGCTGCCGAGCCTGAACATCCGCTGGGAGCCGGTCGACAATCTCGTCTTCCGCGCCGCCGGCTATCGCAGCCTCGTCCGCCCGAACCTGGCCGATCTCGCGCCGATCTTCGCGGTCGAGCAGAATGACGACAATGAGCGCGAAGGCGAGTTCGGCAACCCCGACCTGCTGCCCTACGAGGCCTGGAATTTCGACGTCTCGGCCGAATATTATTTCAGCTCGAACGGCGCGATCTCCGCCAATGTCTTCTACAAGGACATCGACAATTTCATCGTCGACTTCTTCGACAGCGACGGCGGTACCTTCAACGGCATCGCGTTCGACGAGGCGGTGATCCCGATCAACGGCGAAAGCGCCGAGGTTTTCGGCATCGAGTTCAGTTTCGCCCAGGCCTTCACATTCCTGCCCGACCCGTTCGACGGACTGCTCTTCAACTTCAACTATACCTATACCGATGCCGAGGGGACGGTCCTCGACGAGGACAATGTTCCGCGCGTCATTCCGCTGCCGGCCTCGGCCGAAAACACGTTCAACGTCGTGCTCGGCTATGAAAAGGGGCCGTTCAGCATCCGCCTCGCGGGCACCTATCGCGATCTCTATCTCGACGAGCTGGGCGGTTCGGCCGAGGCGGATCGCTACGTCCAGGACCATTTCCAGCTCGATGCCAGCGCGCGGTTCAACGCGACCGAACAGCTGCAATTCTTCTGGGAATGGATCAACATCACCGACGAACCCTATTTCGCCTATCAGAATTTCAACGGGAGTCGGCGGCTGCTGCAATATGAGGAATATAGCTGGACGATGAAGTTCGGCGCGCGGATGCGGTTCTGATGAGCGTATCGGCACCAAAAAGAGCGGTCTCGACGCTTGCCCTGGCGGTCCTGCTAGCCGGCTGCGAGACCATCCCGCAGCCCGATCCGGCGCGCGGCGTTCCGGTGACCGCGAGCGGACAGACCGTGCCGGTCGCGAGCGCCGACGACGCGGCCGACGACCCCGCCATTTGGGTGAACGCCGCCAATCCCGCGGCCAGCCTGATCGTCGGCACCGACAAACAGGCCGGGCTCCACGTCTATGAGCTGAGCGGAGCGCAGCGCAGTTTCCTGCCGACCGGCCGCGTGAACAATGTCGCGCTGCTCGACGGCGTCGCGATCGGCGGCGAGGCGGCGATCCTCGTCGCGGCGAGCGATCGCGAGGATCCGCTGACCGCCCATGTATCGCTGTTCCGGCTCGACGGCACGAGCGGGGCGCTGACCCCGATCGGCCGCGTCGAAGCCGGTCCGGGCGAGGGCTATGGCTTCTGCATGGCGCGCGACCCGGACGGCATCGTCCACACGTTCCTGAACACGAAGGACGGCGCGATCTACCATCAGCGGCTGGACGTCAGCGATGGGGTTCGCGTGCTCGGCACGCGGACGATGGCCGTGCCGAGCCAGCCCGAAGGCTGCGTCGTCGATGACCGCAATGGAACGCTCTATGTCGGCGAAGAGGCGGCGGGCGTCTGGCGCTTCGATCTGGAGACGGGCGAAGGGGAGCTCGTCGTCCGCGTGACCCCGGGCCAGCTCGTCGCCGATGTCGAGGGGCTGGCGCTCGCGCCCTCGGGCGAGGCTGGCGGCTATCTCGTCGCCTCGAGCCAAGGGGACCACGCCTTTGCCGTCTATCGGCTACCAGATCACCAATATGTCGGGCGCTTCTATGTCGCCGATGGCGATGCCGTCGACGGCGTCACGGAAACCGACGGAATAGAGCTCAGCCTGGCGGATTTCGGGCCGGCGTTCCCGAACGGCCTCCTCGTCGTGCAGGATGGCCACACGCCCTCGCGGCGCCAGAACTTCAAGCTGGTCGACTGGGACCGGGTGGTCCGGGCGTTGGGGCTGGACTGAACCCGGCCCGGGCTGTTCAGGCCGTTCGGCTCTTCAGGGCAAATTCCTGAAACAGCATGCCGTCCGCATAGAGCTTGGACTGCATGAGTTTGGCGTCGCAGCCCGGTGCATGATCGCCGAATAGCCGCGTCCCGGATCCAAGGAAGATGGGCGCGCGTTTCAGCCGAAGCACGTCGATCAGCCCTGCCGACAAGGCCCAGCCGGCAAAGGCGCCGCCGCCGCACAGATAGATCGGTCCGTCGCTGCTCTTCCTGAGCGCGGTCAGATGATCCAACGCATCCAGCCGTACGATCTCCACGGCCGGGTCGTCGGGTAAGGACAGGCCCTGCGAAAAGACGAGCGTGCGCATGTGCGGATAGGGATTGGCGCCGGGCGCAAGGCCGAAATCATAGCCGAACTCATAGGTCGCGCGGCCCATGATGGCCGAACGGTAGGTTTTCAGGCGTTCGAAATAGTCGTCTACCGCCGGGCTGCTTTGCGGAAATTTTGAGATATCGGCGTCGGGGCCGGCGATGAAGCCGTCCGCCGACACCGCGACGTCATAGATGATGGATTGCATGGAACCCTCCTGCAAAAGTGACTGCGCGTGGTGGCGCACCGGACCGATTCTGACCGGTTACTGGATCACTGGCAGGATGCTCCTTCTTCCTTCGTATCGAGATGCGGTGACGCGCCTTAATGCCCGGGCGCGCCGCTCGGCTCGTCCATCAACTCTTTCGGCGTTTCGCGGCCATGGTCGGTGCCTGCGGTCCGTTCGCCGCGGGCGAGCGCGAAGATCACGCCGGAAAGGGCCATCAGCGCGATGATGTTCGGCAGCGCCATGGCGGCGTTCGAGATGTCGCCGAGGCGCCAGACCAGTTCGAGCGGAACGAAGGACCCGATGAAGATCACCAGGCACCAGAGGATTCGCCAGAAGAGGTGCAGCCGGAGCTCGCCCTGGCGCGTGGCGCCGGGCAGCTGGTCGTAGAGATAGGTGATCGCGCGCTCGCCGTAATAGGACCAGGTGAGCAGCGTCGTGAACACGAAGAGCAGCAGCGCCACCGAGGCGATGAGCGTGCCGACCGGAATGCTGCCGACCTCGAACGGGAAGGCGGCCGCATAGGCGCCCGCGGTCATCGCGAAGCCCTGGAGGTCCGACTGCCAGGCATGTTCGACGGCGATCTGCTGGCCGTTGACCGTGGCGGTGAAATCGCCGCCCACGGTCAGCATGACGAGCGCGGTCATCGTGCAGATGACGATCGTGTCGATGAACGTCCCCATCATCGCGAACCGGCCTTGGGCGGCCGGATCGTTGGTCTGCGCGACCGCATGGGCGATGGCCGTCGAGCCCTGCCCCGCCTCGTTCGAGAACAGGCCGCGCGCGACGCCGGCGCGGATCGCCATGATGATGGCCGCGCCGAGGAAGCCGCCCGACGCCGACTGGACGTTGAACGCGCCATCGAAGATGCGGCCGAAGGTTTCGGGCAGGTAATTCGCGTTCAGGATCAGCGCGATCACGGCCATCACGATGTATAGCCCCGCCATGAACGGCACGACCTTTTCCGCGACCGCGCCGATCGACTTGATCCCGCCGATGATGACGATGAACACGGCGATCGCCGCGACCAGCCCGCCGACCCATTCGTCCACGCCGGTCAGCTCGTTGACGCTGTCGCCGAAGCTGTTGGCCTGGATCGAGTTGCCGGTGACGAGCGCCGAAAACAGCGTGCCGAGGCAGAACAGGATCGCCAGCCATTTCCATTTCGGCCCGAGGCCATAGGTGATGTAGCTCATCGGTCCGCCGCGATAGACGCCGTCCTCGGTGCGTTCGCGAAAGCGGACGGCGAGCGAACCCTCGCC
>NZ_JBQLZM010000078.1:0-27757 GCF_052168275.1 Parasphingopyxis sp.
GATAGGGCTGGCGGCGCTGGGCGGGGCAGGCGCGCGCATCGGGGGCGCGGGGTTGGTGCGGCCGACCCTGCGCGTCCTCTTCTGGGGCGCGCTGGCGATGGCGGCCACGGCCGGGATCGGCAATATCGTGGGCGCCGTAATCTAGCTCAGTAGAGCAGATGCGCGGCGCGGACGTCGGCCCATGCGGCCTCGTCGGGCGCGGTCAGCGCATCGAGATCGCCGGGCTCCGCCGCACCGTCGTCCACCCATTCGCGCAGCAGCGGGCTGCCGTTGATCACGTCGATCGCGAGAACGTCATCGGTATATTCGTACTTGAAGTCCTTGCCCCGCCAGATCGCATAGTCCGGATAGAGCCGGCGGATCGCCTTGAAAGCCAGCGCCTGCAACCGCCAGGGCTTGAATTGTTGGTGATCATAGCCGCTACCCTCGGCATGGATATGGACGCCGTGGCAGAGTTCGCCGACATGTTTGTGGAAAGTCGGCTGGAACCAGATTTCGCGCAACGCGCAGCCCGCCAGCCATTCCGGCGCGAGCCGCTCCATCTCGGCGAGCACGGCGCGCGCGTCGATATCAGGCGCGCCGAACAGTTCGAGCGGCCGGGTCGTACCCCTGCCCTCGCTCAACGTCGTGCCTTCGAGCATGACCGTGCCCGCGTAGGCGCGCGCCATGTTGAGGTTCGCCGCGTTCGGACTCGGGTTGATCCAGATGCGGCTCTCCGGCCAGCCGAAGCCCGGCCCGCTCTCCGGCGCCCATCCGTCCATCTCGATCACGCGGTAATCGACGTCGATCCCGAAATGATCGATGAACCAGCGCCCCATCTCGCCCATCGTCAGCCCGTGCCGCATCGGCATCGGCCCGGCCCCGACGAAGCTCTCCCAGCCCTCGCGCAGGGTCAGTCCCTCGACCGGACGGCCCGCCGGATCGGGCCGGTCGAGCACCCAGACCGACTTGCCATGCCCGGCCGCCGCTTCAAGCATGTAGCGCAGCGTCGTCACGAAGGTGTAGATGCGGCAGCCCAGATCCTGGAGATCGACCAGCACCGTGTCGAAGGTGCCCATCGACTGGCCGGTCGGACGGCGGACCTCGCCGTAAAGGCTGAACACCGGGATGCCGTGGACCGGATCGGTCGCGTCCGCGGTCTCCACCATATTGTCCTGTTTGTCGCCTTTGATCCCGTGCTGCGGACCGAAGGCGGCGGTGACGTTGAGGCCCGCCGCGATCAGCGCATCGAGCGAATGGGTGAGATCGGCGGTGACAGACGCCGGATGCGCGAGCAGCGCGACGCGCTGCCCGTCGAGCGGTGCGCGCAGGCTGGCATCTTCGAGGAGGCGATCGATACCGAATTTCATGGCGCTTCTGGTGGCGGCAGTTCGAGCGTAAAGCAATCGGGATGATGAAAATCGGGCTTTTCCGAAGGATGCGCGAGCGCCCAGTAGGATTTGGTGCCGTTCACCTCTTCGATCACCGCCGAAAGACCGATCGCCAACGCGCTCGACGCCCACGGTTCCGGCATCTCGACCCGCACCGCAAGTTCAACCCCGTTGGGATGATCGGCATCGAGATTCGGCCCCTCGAAATCGATTGCTGGCGCGGCGTCGAGCGGCAGATTGCGCATGCCTTCCCGTACGTCGTCGAAAACATAGGCTGCCCATGCCCTGCGCGGCGAAAAATTGAATTCGCAGTACCAAGTTTCGCCGGGCCTGCGGACAAACATTTCGAAACAGGTCGATTGCCACAACCCGTCCGTCCGCTGCGGTTTCGCGGGCCCGGCGGGCCGCAGATTTTCGGCCGGCATGTTTAAACGATATTCCAATCTCAACTGGCCGAATTGCCGCTCGACCAGAACGTCGATCGCGGACGGGCAGCTCGGAAGCGTCGCAGGATGAGGAAACAAGGAAGGATGCATGATCTTCAACAGCTAGCCGGAATGAGCGGCCCATGCTAACGGCCCGCCCATCATGACCGAATTTCGATCCGATCTGCTGCGCCTACTCGAAGCGCGCGACTATATCCACCAGCTCACCGACGCCGAGGGGCTGGACGCGCTCGCCTCCCAGCAGGTCGTGCCGGGATATATCGGTTTCGACGCGACCGCGCCGTCGCTCCATGTCGGCAGCCTCGTGCAGATCATGATGCTGCGCCGTCTGCAGCAATCGGGCCACAAGCCCATCGTCATCATGGGTGGTGGGACGACCAAGATCGGCGACCCTTCGGGCAAGGACGAGAGCCGCAAACTGCTGACCGCCGGGGATATCGACGCGAACATTGCCTCGATCCGCCGGATATTCGAACGCTTTCTGACGTTCGGCGACGGGCCCACCGACGCGGTCATGATCGACAATTCCGAATGGCTCGACAGCCTCGAATATATCCCGTTCCTGCGCGAAGTCGGGCCGCATTTCACGATCAACCGGATGCTGACATTCGACAGCGTCAAGCTCCGTCTCGAACGCGAGCAGCCGCTCACCTTCCTCGAATTCAATTATATGATTCTCCAGGCCTATGATTTCCTCGAGCTGTCCCGCCGCGAAAACTGCCTGTTGCAGCTCGGCGGATCGGACCAGTGGGGCAATATCGTCAACGGCATCGAACTGGCCCGGCGGATCGACGGCACGCAGCTCTACGGCGTCACGACGCCGCTGATCACGACCGCCGACGGCGGCAAGATGGGCAAGACGGCGAGCGGCGCGGTCTGGCTCAATCCCGATGCGCTGAGCCCGTACGACTACTGGCAGTTCTGGCGCAACACGCAGGATGCCGACGTCGAACGCTTCCTGAAACTGTTCACCGACGTGCCACTCGAACGGATCGCCGAACTGGCGGCTCTGGCCGGCGCGGAGCTGAACGACGCCAAGAAGATACTCGCCGACGAAGCGACGGCCTTGGCCCATGGCGCGGACGCCGCCCGGGACGCTGCCGCAACCGCGCAGAAAACCTTCGAACAGGGCGCGGTCGGCGACGATCTGCCCACGCTCGCCGTCGGCAGCGGGACGATCGGCCTGCTCGACGCGATGGTCGAACTCGGCCTGGTGGCGTCGAAAGGCGAGGCCAAGCGGCTCGTGAAGGGCGGCGGGGCGCGGGTCGACGGCGAGCAGATCGGCGACGCCGGCGCGCTGGTTTCGGTCGGCGACGCGCCGGTCCGCATCTCGGCCGGCAAGAAGAAGCACGGCGTTCTGACGCGCGCCTAGGCGGCCGATCGCTGCCGTTCGATCATCCGGTCGAGCCAGCGGAAGGTGAGCCAGAGGATCGCGAAACCCGCCAGCACATTGGCGATCGCGATTCCCGCATAAACGCCGGTCGTGTCGAACAGCGCCGTCGCGGCGAAGGCGAACGGTACGTAGAAGATCAGCGATCGGACGAGATAGATGGCGAGGCCAAGCACCGGCCGGCCCAGCGTGTTGAACGCCCCCGCCGCGACGATCGTCACGCCATACCCGGCAAAGGTGATCGGGACGATCCACAGATACCGTCTCGCCTCCTCGCTCACCACGGCCGAATCGCTGAACCGGCTCGCCAGCCAGTCGGCGCCGAACCAGAAGCCGATTGCGACGACGACGCTCCAGCCGAGGCAGACCATGAAGGCGAAGCGGATGGCCTCGCGGATACGGTCATAGCGTTCGGCGCCCCAATTCTGGCCAGCCACCGGCCCGATCGATCCGGACAGCGCAAGCATCGGGATCACGGCAAATCCTTCCAGGCGCCCGGCCACGCCGAATCCGGCGACGATCTGATCGCCATAAACGGCGACGATGCCGGTGACGATCGCCACCGCCACCGGATTGACCGCGTTGCCCAGCGCCGCGGCGATGCCGATCCGCGCGATCTCGCGCCAGCTGTCGAACACTTCGGTCCAGCTCGTGCGCCATAGATTGATCAACCGGTCGCGGAAGAGCAGCACCGGGATGATGACGGCCGGCATCACGACGCGCGAAGCAAAGGCGGCCCAGGCGGCGCCTTCGATACCCATGCCGGCGATGCCGAAACCGCCGAAGATCAGGATGGGATCGAGCGCGATATTGACCGCCGCGCTTGCGATCATCAGCGCGCTCGGCACGAGCGCGTCGCCATTGGCCCGCAGGATGCTGCCCGCGACCTGGGCGAGCACGAGCAGCGGCAGCCCGTAGAACCAGACGCGCATATAGACGGTGATATCGTCGAGGACGCCGCCCTCCGCGCCGATCAGCGCGAACAGCGGCCGGATCAGCGAAATCCCGACCGCCGCGACGAGGATCCCGATGATGAGCGCGAGCACGAGGCTGTGCGTCGTCAGGCTGACGATCCGGCTGCGATCGCCCTTGCCGATCGCGCGCGACAGCACCGATCCGGTTCCGGCCGCCAGCCCGATCGCCAGGCTCGTCACCGCAA
Source organism: Parasphingopyxis sp. (assembly GCF_052168275.1). Classification (GTDB taxonomy): domain Bacteria; phylum Pseudomonadota; class Alphaproteobacteria; order Sphingomonadales; family Sphingomonadaceae; genus Parasphingopyxis. Next base: position 4,366 of record NZ_JBQLZM010000078.1, read on the forward strand.
AGGCGACCGGGAAGGCGTAGCTGATCGCGGCGAGCGGCCGGGTTCCCAGCTGGCCGAGAAAATAGGCGTCGACGATCGTGACCGAAAAGAGCGCGACGATCCCGATCGACAAGGGGCTTGCCAGACGGATGAGCTGGACGCGCACCGAGCCCTGGGTAAGATCGCGCCTGTCGGCCATTGTCAGGGCTTTGGGCAGACGCCGCGGCGCTGACAAGGGCCATTCGTCGAAATTGCCGATTTCCAGAGATTATCGAATGGTAAACGGGAATTTATCCATGTCGGTTTGGCCGGGCTTAAAGAGTTTCTGTCAGTAAGGTCGCGCGTTTCTAGCGGATTTGGGAGAAACCAGAATGAGTGCGCAACCTCTTGCTCAGCATATCTTCGACGTGGAGAAGCGTCGGGCTGCGCGCGATGCGGTTTCCATTCGGGCGGCATTGCACGAACCGGGCGCGGACAGCCACGAGATCCTCGTCGGCAACCTGTCGCCGTTCGGCTTCATGGCGATTTCGCCCAAGGCCTATCGCGAGGGAACGCTGGTTCGCCTGGACCTGCCGCTGATCGGCGAGGTGAACGCCCGCATCGTCTGGTCGCTCAGCGACCGTCTCGGCGCGGAATTCATCCGGCCGTTCGATGCGCGCGGCTATCGCCAGCTGCTCGATTCCACGCCGCACAAGGCGCATAACGACGAAAGCTGACGCCCCGCCGCTATCCTGATCGCAGGAGCGGCACCGCAGCATCCCGCTTGAAAAGATAAAGCGCGATCCGCGCCGCTTCGCCGCGCGCGCTGTCCAGCCCGCCCTCGTTCTCGATCAGCAGCCGCGCGTCGTCATTGGCGGTCGGCGCGAGTTCGGCGACCAGTTCGGGCGGCGCGATCCGGAACCCGACTTCGCCCGACTGCCGCGTGCCAAGCAGTTCGCCGGCACCCCGCAGCCGGAGATCCTCTTCCGCAATCCGGAATCCGTCATTGGTCTCGCGCAGCAGTTTCAGCCGCGCGCGCGCAGTCTCGCTCAGCGCGTCGCCGCGCAACAGCAGGCAGATCGACTTGGCGTCGCCGCGCCCGACCCGGCCGCGCAGCTGGTGCAGCTGGGCCAGTCCGAAGCGATCCGCGCCCTCGACGATCATCAAGGTCGCGTTGGGCACGTCGACTCCGACCTCGATCACGGTGGTCGCCACGAGCACCGCCAGTTCGGCGCGCTGGAAACGCTCCATCACCGCGTCCTTTTCGGGGCCCTTCATCCGGCCGTGGACCAGCCCGACCCGGTCCTCGCCGAACCGCGCCTGCAACAGCCGCGCGCGCTCTTCCGCCGCGGCCTGGTCGGACAATTCGCTTTCCTCGACGAGCGGACATACCCAATAGGCCTGTCCGCCGCCTCCGATATGGCGACCCAGCCCGTCGACGACCTCGTCGAGCCGGCCGGCGGACAGCACGCGCGTTTCGATCGGCTGGCGCCCCGGCGGCATCTCGTCGAGCCGCGACACGTCCATCTCGCCATAATGGGTCAGGGTCAGCGTGCGCGGGATCGGGGTCGCCGTCATCACGAGCAGGTGCGGGGGCCGCTCCGCCTTCTGGGCCAGCATCATGCGCTGGGCAACGCCGAAACGATGCTGTTCGTCGACGACCGCGAGCGCCAGTTTCCGGTAGCGCACCGCCTCCTGGAAAATGGCGTGCGTGCCGATCAGGATGTCGATCGAGCCGTCGGCGAGACCCATCAGCGTGGATTCGCGCGTCTTGCCCTTGTCCCTGCCGGTCAGCACGGCGACATTGACCGGCAAGCCGGAGAGCATCGCCGAAATCGTGTCGAAATGCTGGCGCGCGAGAATTTCGGTCGGCGCGAGCAATGCGCCTTGCGCGCCCGATTCCACCGCCATCAGCAGCGCGTTCACCGCAACCAGCGTCTTGCCGGATCCCACATCGCCCTGCAGCAGCCGCAGCATCGGCTTGTCCTGCCGGACATCGGCCTCGATCTCGGCGATGCTCCGCTTTTGCGCGCCTGTCGCTTCGTAGGGCAGCCTGAGCTGGTCGCGGAGCCGCGAATCGGGCGTCAGCGCCTTTCCCCGGCGGCTGCGCGCGGATTGGCGGACGAGCGCCAGCGCCAGCTGGTTGGCGAAGATTTCGTCATAGGCGAGGCGCCGGCGCGCCTTGTCGTCGGCCGGATCGGTGTGGATCCGGCCGATCGCTGCGCGCCAACCGGGCCAGCCCTCGCGTTGCTTCAGGCCCCGCTCGACCCATTCGGGCAGGTCCCGCGCACGCTCGAGTGCCTGTTCGGCCAGCTGGCCGAGCCGCTTGTTGGTGAGCCCCTCGGACAGCGCATAGACCGGCTCGCGTTCTGGTATCTCGTCGATCTCCTCCGGCTTCACGACCGTGTCGGGATGGACGATCTGCAATTCCTGGCCGTACAGCTCCATCCGGCCCGAAATCGCGCGCGCCTCGCCCAGCGGCAGCAATTTCTTGGCCCAGCCCGGATTGTTGAAATAGACGAGGCTGATCACGTTGCCCTCGCCGTCCTGCGCCTGAATCCGCAAGGGGCTGCGCGGCCCGCCGGCCTTGTAGTCGATCGGCGTGACGATGGCGGTGACCATCCGCCCGGCATCCGCCATGTCGAGCGTCTCGACCCGCTTGCGGTCGATCCATCCGGTCGGCAGATGGAAAAGGAGGTCGACGATCTGTTCGAGCCTCAGCCGCCCCAGCGGCTTGGCCAATCCCTTGCCGACGCCCTTGAGCGCCTCGATTTCGGCAAAGAGCGGATTGAGAATTTCGGGGCGCATCACTAGATAACCCTATACCGAAGCCGATAGGCCGCGCCAGCGCCTGTCGGCCTTTTGCTGTTGGAGCCGAAATGGATCATGCGGACCGCCTCAAACGCCTGCAGTTTCGCGCCTGGCATCGCGGAACCAAGGAGGCAGACCTGCTGATCGGGGGCTTTTTCGATCGCTTCTCGGCCGGATGGACGCAGGGCGAGACCGACTGGTTCGAAGCGCTGCTCGAGGTCGACGACGTCACGATCATGGCATGGGCGATCGGCACCGAAACGCCGCCAGCCGACATCGACGGGCCGATGATGCGGCGGATGCAGCAACTGGACTATATCCCGATCGCCAAATGACCGACATCCAGAAGATCCTCGACGCCGGCCGGCCGTTGACGCTGGCGAGCGCACCCGCCGGGTTCCTGCCGCCGCTGATGGCCGATCTCGCGCGCGCCGCAGCGTTCAAAGGCCTTCCCGCCGTCTATATCGCGCCGGACGATGCGGCGATGCGCGGTCTCGCCGACGCGGCCGCCTATTTCGCCCCCGAGATCGAGACCATCGCCTTCCCTGCCTGGGACTGCCTGCCCTACGACCGGGCGAGCCCGAGCCTGAGGATATCCGCCGAACGTCTGGCGGCGCTCCACGCGCTGCAGCGCGAAACCGCAAAGCCGCGGCTGATCGCGACGACGATCAACGCGGTCACGCAGAAAACGCTGACGCCGTTCCGCGTCCGCCAACTCGTCGCCCATCTCGCTCCGGGCGAACGGATCGATCGCGACGCGCTGACCGCCAGGCTCCAAGCCAATGGCTATATCCGCGTCGAAAGCGTCGCCGATGCGGGCGAGTTCGCCGTGCGCGGCGGATTGCTCGACCTCTTTCCGTCCGGCGAGACCGAAGCGCTGCGGCTCGATTTTTTCGGCGACGAGATCGAAAGCATCCGCCGGTTCGATCCGGCCGACCAGCGAACGACCGGCCGCGCCGACAGTTTTACCCTCCTGCCCGCGTCCGAAGCGCTGCTCGACGAAGAGAATATCACGCGCTTCCGCGGCGGCTATCGCGAACTGTTCGGCGCGACCGCGACCGGCGATCCGCTCTACCAGGCGATCAGCGAGGGCCGCCGCCTCGCGGGCATGGAGCATTGGCTGCCCCTGTTCGAGGACAAGCTGGCGACGGTGTTCGACCATCTCGACCCGCAAACCGTCTTCGTGCGCGATGCCGGGACGCCGGCGGCCGCCGAAGCCCGGTTCGAGGCAATCGTCGACTATCACCGGAATCGCGAAAATGTGCGGTCGTCCGACCCCGGCAGCTACCGCCCGCTCGCGCCCGAAACGCTGTATCTGTCGGGCGGACAGTGGGCGGAACGGATCGCCGGGTCGCCCATCCACCTGACGAGCCCCTTCCGCGAGCCCGAAAACGAAACGGTCGTCGATCTCGGCGTCGAGGGTGCCCGCGATTTCGCGCCCGAACGCAAGGCAAACGCCAATATCTACGATGCGGTCGTCGCCCATATCCGCGACTTGCGCGCGCAGGACAAAAAGGTGGTCCTCGCCAGCTACAGCGCCGGCGCGCGCGAACGGCTGGGCGGGCTGCTCGAGGAGCATGGTCTCGACGGCGCCGGCATGGCCGATAGCTGGCAGAGCGCGCTCGGCGCCGACGTGGCGCTGGCGATCCTGCCGCTCGATCACGGCTATTCGGCCGAGACCGTCGCCGTCCTTACCGAGCAGGACATGCTCGGCGACCGGCTCCGCCGCCGGACGCGGCGGAAGAGGGACGCCGACGCCTTCTTCAACGAATTGGCGACACTCTCGCCCGGCGATCTCGTAGTCCATAGCGAACATGGCATCGGGCGCTATGAAGGCCTGACGTCGATCCCGGTCGGCAATGCGCCGCACGATTGCGTTGCGCTCGAATATGCGGGCGGCGACAAGCTCTACGTCCCGGTCGAAAATCTCGACGTGCTCTCGCGCTACGGCGCGCAGACCGAAGGGGTTTCGCTCGACAGGCTCGGCGGCGAAGGCTGGCAGCGGCGCAAGGCGCGGATGAAGGACCGGATCCGCGAGATCGCCGGGGACCTGATCGCCACCGCCGCCGCGCGCGCCCTGCGCAAGGCCGATATCGCGGAACCCGATTCCAGCTATGCAAGCTTCGTCGACCGTTTCCCCTATGCCGAGACCGAAGACCAGGACCGGGCGATCGACCAGGTCATCGCCGATCTCGGCAAGGGCACGCCGATGGACCGGCTGGTCTGCGGCGATGTCGGCTTCGGCAAGACCGAGGTGGCGCTGCGCGCGGCATATGTCGCCGCGATGGCGGGCATGCAGGTCGCGCTTGTCTGCCCCACGACGCTGCTCGCACGCCAGCATTTCGCCAGCTTCCAGGAGCGTTTCTCCGGCTTTCCGATGAAGATCGGCCGCCTGTCGCGACTGGTGCCCGCCAGCGAGGCCAAGGCGACCCGCGAAGGCGTCGCCGACGGCTCGATCGACATCGTGATCGGCACCCATGCGCTGCTCGCCAAGTCGGTCGCGTTCAAACGGCTCGGCCTCGTCATCGTCGACGAGGAGCAGCATTTCGGCGTGGTTCACAAGGAACGGCTGAAATCGCTCAAGGCAGACGTCCATGTGCTCACCCTGACCGCGACCCCGATCCCCCGTACCCTCCAGATGGCGATGTCCGGCCTGCGCGAGCTCTCGGTCATCCAGACGCCGCCGATCGACCGGCTCGCCGTGCGCACCTATGTAATGCCCTGGGATCCGGTCGTGCTGCGCGAGGCGCTGCTGCGCGAACATTATCGCGGCGGGCAGAGCTTCTTCGTCGTGCCGCGCATCTCCGACCTGCCCGAGATCGAGGAGTTCCTGCGCGAGGACATTCCCGAGGTCCGCTTCGTCACCGCCCATGGCCAGATGGCGCCGACCATGGTCGAGGAGCGGATGAGCGCCTTTTACGACCGGAAATACGATATTTTGCTCTCGACGACGATCATCGAAAGCGGGCTCGACATCCCCTCGGCCAACACGCTGATCATTCACCGCGCGAACCAGTTCGGCCTCTCGCAGCTCTACCAGCTGCGCGGTCGCGTCGGCCGGTCCAAGGAGCGCGCCTATGCCTATCTGACAACCCCGGCCAACCGGGTCGTCACCGAGGCAGCGGAAAAGCGGCTCGGTGTGCTCTCCGATCTCGAATCGCTGGGCGCGGGATTCCAGCTCGCCAGCCACGATCTCGACCAGCGCGGCGCGGGCAACCTGCTCGGCGACGAACAGTCGGGTCATATCAAGGAAGTCGGTTTCGAGCTCTACCAGTCGATGCTCGAGGACGCGATCGTCGCGGCCAAGGCCGGCGATGCCGGAATTGAGGCGTCCGATACCGATTTCTCGCCGCAGATCACCGTCGATGCACCGATCCTCATCCCCGACGATTACGTTCCCGACCTCGATCTGCGCATGGGGCTTTACCGCCGCATGAACGCACTCGAAGGCCGTCAAGAAGTCGAGGAATTCGCGGCCGAGTTGATCGACCGGTTCGGGGAGATACCCGCGCCGACGGCGAACCTGCTCAAGATCATCGAAACCAAGCTGAACGCGAAACAGGCCCAGGTCGCGAAGATCGACGTCGGCCCGCGCGGCGCGCTCGTCAGTTTCTTCAACGACGGTTTCCCCAATCCGGCGGGACTCATCGACTATGTCGAGCGGCTCAAGGGCACCGCGAAGCTGCGTCCGGATCACAAGCTGGTCATAGCGCGCAACTGGGGCGACCCGCAGGCCCGACTCAACGGCGCGCTGCAGCTGTCCAAGGGCCTCGCCAAGGCGGCGCGATAGGCCGCAATACCCTGAAAAGCGGGGGGAAACGCCACATTTCCTACTATCCGTACGTCCGTGTATACTGATGTCCGGACAAGGAGAATGAGCGATGAAACTGGCGTCTATCGGTCTGGCCTGCATGGTCGCCGCCACGGCGGGAATCGCCATCGGCTCCACGCCGGAGATACCGCCCGCGGACTCCGAGACGATCGAATCCGAAAACACGGTCGATAATCGCGTGACGATCCCCGTGAGCGTCGATGGCCGTGGCCCGTTCGACTTCATCGTCGATACCGGCGCCGAACGCACGGTCATCTCGCGCGAGCTCGCCGATACGCTCGAGCTCCATGCAAGCGGTGACGTCTGGCTGACCACGATCCTGGATGTCGAACAGGTGCCGACCGTCATGATTCCCAGCCTTGGCGCCGGCCGCCGCACGGTCGACGACATTCAGGCGCCGGCGCTGGCGCGCTCCGATCTCGGCGCGGCCGGCGTGCTCGGTATCGATGCGCTCGAAGACCAGCAGGTGCTGTTCGATTTCGAGCAGGACAGAATGACGTTCAGCCAGGCCCGGATCGAGGAGAGCGACTGGTCCGAAGGCGATGTCATCGTCGTGCGCGCGCGGCAGCGATCCGGCAGGCTCGTCCTGGCGCAGGCCAATGTCGAGGGCACGCGCATCCATGCCATCGTCGATACCGGATCGGCGGTAACGATCGGCAACAATGCGCTCCGCGAGCGGCTGATCCGCCGTGGCCGCGTGGACCCGGACCAATTTTTCACGGTCACGTCGGTGACCGGATCGACGATGGACATCAACTATGCCTTTGTCGACGAACTGCGCATCGGCGGCGTCCGGCTCAACAACGTCCCGATCGCCTTTGCCGACACCGAACTGTTCCGCCAGCTCGACCTGCTCGACCGGCCGGCGGTGCTGCTCGGCATGAACGCCCTCCGGGTGTTCGATCGCGTCCTGATCGATTTCGCGAACCGCCGGTTGCGCTTGCAGCTGCCGACGGGCGGCCCGGCAGGGAATTCCGACATGCCGATGCTCGCCGAACTTGTCTCCGAGACCCCGAGCGCCGACTGAGCGTTCGGGCGCCGACCGTCAGCTCGGGCGGTCCAGAAGCGCCGCCAGTTCGTCGGACGTCACGGGCGGCGCGCACAGGAATCCCTGATAGAGTTCGCAGCCCTGTTCGGCGAGCAGCGCCAGCTGTTCCTCGGTTTCCACCCCTTCCGCGATGACTGACAGGCCGAGCGAGCGCGCCATCTCGATAACCCCGGTAACGACGATCCGGTCGCGCGCGCTGCCGGCGATATCCTGGCTCAACCGGCGATCGATCTTCAGATAGTCGAGCGGCAACGATTTGAGATAGGCGAGGCTCGAATAGCCGGTGCCGAAATCGTCGATCGCCACGCGGAAACCGTCGGCGCGGAGCGCCGCAAGGCGGTCGGCGGCGACGCCCAGATCCTCGATCAGCCCGCTCTCGGTCACCTCGGCCGTCACCCGGCCCCGGTCGAACCCCGCCGCATCGACCATCGCCGCGAACCGCTCGACGAAATCGGGCGCCGCCATGTCGCCGGCGGTCACATTGACGGACAGTCTCAAGCCGCCCAGCGCGTCGGCCCAGTTCGCGGCTGCCGCGACCGCCTTTTGCTGCACATGCGCAGACAATTCGGCCAGATAATCGGAGCGCTCGGCCGCCGCGAACAGCGCCACCGCGCCCAGTTCGCCATAGGCCGGATGCTGCCAGCGCGCGAGCGCCTCGGCGCCGACGATCGCGCCGGACGTGACTGACACCTGGGGCTGGAAGAGTATTTCGATTTCGTCGCGATCGAGGGCGTGCCGCAAGTCGATTTCGAGCCGGCTGTCGCGCGTCGCCTCGACTTCCTCGTCCTTGCCGAACACGCGGATGGGATGCGAATCGCCGTCGCGCGCTTCGGCCAGCGCGACGCTGGCCCGCCGCATGACGCCCGCAGCATCCGTATCGGTCTCGACGCTCGTCACGATACCGCATCGCGCTTTGAGTCGGATGAGCTGGCCGTCGGTGATGAAGGGCTGTTCGATCACGCCAGCGAGCTGCCGCGCCGCGAACTCCGCCTCTTCGAGCGAGACCGACGGCGCCAGGCCGATCGCGAATTCCGCGCCGGCCAGCCGCGCCACCAGCTTCCGGCGCATCGACATGCCGAACACCAATCGCTCGATCCGCCGCGCCATGCCTTGCAAGACCGCGTCGCCGGTCGCGCTGCCATAGGCCTGGTTGATGCGTTCGAAGCGATGCAGCGAAATCAGCAGCAGCGCCAGTTTCGGCCCGTCGTCGCCGTCCGCGGCAAGCTGGCGATCGATCCATTGATAGGCGCTGTGCACGTCGCCGACGCCGGTCAGGTAGTCGCGTTCGCCGAGCGCCTGCCGGTCGGCATCCTCGTCGGGCAGTTCCACCCAGCCGTTGATCCGTCCCGTTGCCTCCTCGCGGGTCAGATGGTGCACCATCCGGTCGTCGCCGGCGCCCGGCAGGTCGTGCGCAAAGGCCGTCGGCTCGGCGGTATCGTCGAGTTTGCGGATCGCCCGTCCGGACGCTTCCGCAGCGCCGCGGCCGAGCGCCGCCAGGAAGTCAGCCCAAGGCAGCGCCGCGGCGTCATCGGTCGACAAGGCGAGCAGCCGGGCCAGCGCTGGCGCGAGGCTGACCGTCTCCTTTTCGCGATCGAGCTGCCAGCTCAGCGCATCGGTTTCCGTCCGGGTCGGCGTCGCGGCGTGCTGGTAGCGTCCCCCGACACGGACCGTATAGCGGTCGGCGAAGCGAAGCGCCTGGACGAGTTCCTGTTCGCCGAACGGGCTCGCCAGATAATGCGTCGCGCCGGCCGCCAGCACGGCGTCGATCCGCGCGACATCCTTCTTCGATACCAGCGCCAGCAATGCGGCGGCGTTGGCCTCGACCGGCTCGGCGAGCGTCGTGATCGCCGCGAGCCCGTCCTCGAACGCGCCCCGCGCGTCGACAACCGCGATGCGCGCGCCGGAAAGGATGAACCGCCGTTCCGCCTTTTCGAGCCGCCGGGCCGCGATCGGCGTCCACCCTGCCCGTTCGACGATCGCCGCCAGTTCGTTTCGTTGTCGAAACGATAAAAGGAAGAGCGGGTTTCCGGTCGAGGATGCGAATGGCGCTATGGTCGTGGCTCCGATGCGGCGATGGCCGGGCATGTTCCGGCGATACTCTATAGTGCGGCCCGCTTCGCGCAATGTTCCGATCCACACTTGCCCCTGCCAACGCCCCGTTTTAGGGCATGTCGCATGGCCTCAGACGCTCCGACGCAGGCACGACCGCTTACCGACGCCCATGGCCGCCGGATCAGCTATCTGCGGATATCGGTCACCGATCGCTGCGATCTGCGGTGCCGCTACTGCATGTCGGAAAAGATGCAGTTCCTGCCGCGCCGGAGCATCCTCTCCCTGGAAGAAATCGATGCTATCGCCGGGGCCTTTGTCGAGCGCGGCGTCCGCAAGATCAGGCTGACGGGCGGCGAACCGCTGGTCCGCGGCGGGGTGATCGACCTCGTCCGCATGCTCGGCCGCCACCTCGAGACGGGCGATCTCGACGAGCTGACGATGACGACCAACGCGACACGGCTGGCCGACCATGCGGAGGCGCTCGTCGACGCGGGCATCCGGCGCGTCAATGTCAGCCTCGATACGCGCGATCCCGAAACCTTCCGCTATATCACGCGATGGGGCGAGATCGGCCGCACGCTGGACGGCATCGCCGCCGCGAAGGCCGCGGGCTTGCGCGTCAAGATCAATATGGTGGGGCTCAAGGGCCTGAACGACAGCGAAATCGTCCCGATGATGCGCTGGTGCGCCGACGAAGGCCATGACCTGACCCTGATCGAGACGATGCCGCTCGGCCAGATCGACGACGACCGGCACGACCGGTACCTGCCCCTCGACGCCGTACAGCGCGATCTCGAACGCCGGTTTACGCTGGTGCCGCTGACCGAGCGGACCGGCGGACCGGCGCGTTACTGGAATGTCGGGGAACTGGGCCTCAAGCTCGGCCTCATCACACCGCTGACCAACAATTTCTGCGCCGGCTGCAACCGCGTGCGCATCACGGTATCGGGCAAGATCTACATGTGCCTGGGCCATGACGATCATCTCGACCTCAAATCCGCATTGCGCGAAGGCGGCCGCGAGGCGCTCGACCGGGTGCTCGACCGGGCGATGATCCTCAAACCGCTCGCACATGATTTCGCGATCGGCGCGGAGGATGCCGAACCCGCTGTATCCCGCCATATGAGCGTGACCGGCGGATGACGATCGACCGGAAATACGCTCTCGTTGCATCGCCCACCGAAGAAGCCCAGCAGGCCGAGACGCTGCTCCGCGAGCGTCACGATTTCGTCGACATGAAGGACGCCGAAGGCGTCATAGCGCTCGGCGGCGACGGCTTCATGCTGCAAACGCTCCACCAGATGCTGGCCGAACACCGTATCAAGCCCGTGTTCGGCATGAATCTCGGCACGGTCGGTTTCCTGATGAACGAATGGCGGCCCGATGGCCTCGCAAAGCGGATCGCCCAGGCAAAGACCTTCACCGTCACGCCGCTGCGCATGGACGCGGTCACGGTCGACGGCGACACGGTGTCGAGCCCGGCGATCAACGAGATTTCGCTGCTCCGCGAAACGCGGCAGACCGCCAAGCTCGAGGTCAAGGCCGGCGGCAATGTCGTGATCGACGAGCTTGTGTGCGACGGGGTCATCGTCGCGACACCCGCCGGTTCGACGGCGTACAATCTCTCGGCGCGCGGGCCGATCCTGCCGCTCGGCTGCAACATGCTCGCCCTGACGCCGATCAGCCCGTTCCGGCCGAGGCGCTGGCGCGGCGCCATCCTTCCCGATACGACGCGCATTGCGTTCCGTGTGCTGGAGCCGCTGAAACGGCCGGTCAGTGCGGTCGCCGACCAGCATGAAGTGCGCGATGTCGCGACCGTCGAGGTTCATCTCGACACGAGCCTGACGCTCTCCCTGATGTTCGACCCCGAACATGCGCTGGACGAACGCATCGCGCGCGAACAATTCATCGTCTGAGACGCTTGCATCGCCCCATGAAGCGTTGCTATAGGCCCCCGTCTGCAAGGCGATCCCGAGAATCGCCGGGCAGTTTTCAAGGGCATTCCCCGGTAGCTCAGCGGTAGAGCAATCGGCTGTTAACCGATCGGTCGTCTGTTCGAATCAGACCCGGGGAGCCACCTTCCACAGCTTTTCGTCGAAACGCGGTCCGCCGACCGCCATCGGCGGCGTCCTTTGCCGGCGCCGTGCCGGTCGAACCGTCGTCCGGATGGCATCCGGTCGCGTCAGGTCGCCGCGCCGTTGTCGCGCCGGCTGAGCTTGTACATCGCGAGCTCGCCATAATCCTTGGCGAGCTGGACCCGGCCGACATAATGGGTGCCGAACCGCTGCTCGGTCTCCAGCGCCAGGATCGCGGCGAAGGCTTCGGTCGCATAGACTTCGCCGGTCGGAGTGACCGGTTCGATCCGCGCCGTGCGCGTCACTTCGGTTCCGAAAAAGCTGGTCCGCATCGATACCGCGTCATGGCCCCGATAGATCGGGCCGTGATGCAGCCCGATCCGCATGCCGCAATTGCTGCCGGCGCAATCGCGCAACAATTCCGGGACGTCGTTCACCTGCCGCTGGAGCTTGAGCACGATCTCGGCCGCGTCGATCGGCGTCGCGATCACCGCATAGAGCGCATCGCCCCAGCTGTTCCGGTACAGAACCCTGTCGCCATATTCGTCGAGCACGGCGCCGGCCTTGCCGAAAATCTCGCTCGTGAAGAGGGGGAGCGCGGCTTCGGACAGTTTCGAAAAGCCCGCGAAATCCGCGAAGATCATCGAATGGGCGACGCGCGTCACCCCCTCGGGCATGGCGATATCGGGCGGCCGGTCCAGCTTGCGGTCGATGGCGCCCGGATCGATGATCTCGCTGTGATGGCCGAGCCTTTGCCAGATCGCGACATCGCTGCTCGTGCCTGCGGGAAGCGAGTTGTTTTCCTTTTGCGCAATCGCGAGCTGCACGGCGCTCGTCCGCAAATGTCGCGCACGCATCCGCGCGAGGCCCATCGCGACGGCCGACCCGTAACTGAACAGGGTCGGATCGCCGATATAGCCCATATCGGTCGCATAGCTGACCCGCGCCGCACGCTCGAGGCAGTGGTCGAACCGGTCGACCCAGGTTTCGCCGCCGGGCCGCACCGACTGGGTGACAAAGTCCTCGCGTTCGAATGGCAGCACGACATGGAGTTCGAGGCCGCGCCGCAATATCGCCTCCGCTACGAGAATGTCGGCGCCGCAGGCCAGCGCGCCATAGGCCGTATCGGGGTTCAGCCTGTCGAGCGCCGCATCGATTTTCTCCGCGAGCGCCGCCTCCGCCGCCGCGTCGGCCACGAACATATGGCCCGTATAGACGAGTACCGGCGAGGGCCGGAGCGCTTCGAGCAGCGGCGCGATCGTCTCGGCCATGTCGGGAACGACCTTGCCGATCAGCATCATCTGGCGGAATGTCGAGGCCTTGGACCCGACGCTCGCATCCGACCAACTGATCGCATCGGCGATCGCCGCATAGGCTTCGCTCGCGCGGCCCAGCAGCACGTTCGCCTCGGCGGCGGTGGCGGTCGCGTAGAAACCGCTGGGTTTCGCAACTTCCGGGTCTTCCAGTATTTTGCGCGCCAGTTCTTCCGCCGCCTCCCGGTCCCCGGCGAGCAACGCCGTAGTCGCCGCGTTGATGCCGGTAAAATAGCTGGGCCGGTTTTCGTAGACGGCCCGGTAGGCCGTACTCGCCTCGGCAAACAGCGCCGCGCGCTCTTCCTCGCCGGCCTTTTCCGCAAGGTCCTTTTTCAGCCGTCCCCAGAGCGCCAATATGTCGTCGTCGTCGATCTCGGCGAGCCCGGCCTGCTCGTAGAAATCGAGCGCCATGATGGTGTCGCCCATGCGCGCAAGGGCGAGCGTCGCGATATAGGCGAGCCGCGGGGTATCGATCCCCTCCTCGCGCGCCGACATGGCAATGTCATAGGCTTCGAGATTGTCGCCGCGCGACAGCGCGTCGCCGGCAAGGACGACCGGGTCGGCGGCAGCCATCATCGCCGCCGCACCGGCGGCAACATGCGGCGGGCCGAGCCAGCCGCTATTTCAGCGCCCCGTGGCAATGTTTGAACTTGCGGCCCGATCCGCACGGGCACGGCGCATTGCGGCTGACCTTCCCCTGCCATTCGTCCGCGTTGCCGGCCGCCATTTCGTCGAGGCGCGGCGCGGCCGACTGGCGCGGCGGCAGGTTCGTCGTCACCAGGCCGAGATCGCCAGCGTCGATATCGGCGCTGTTGTCCTCGCCGGTCAGCGGATCGATATGCGTCGTGATGAAATCCGGGAGTTCGGGCAGCGGCGGCGGCTCGGCCCGCGTGAAGGTCGCGAAGGCCAGCGTCTTGGTCACTTCCTCGCGGATATTGACGAGCATCTGCTGGAACATCGCGAACGCTTCGCGCTTATATTCGTCGATCGGCTTCTTCTGTGCGTAGGAGCGCAGGTTCACGACTTGGCGCAGCGCGTCGAGCGTCGAGAGATGTTCCTTCCACTGCACGTCGAGATTCTGGAGCAGGATGCTCTTCTCTACCCCCACCCAGTCCTGGGGCGGAATGTCCTTGGACTTTTCCTCGACCTGCCTGTCGGCCAGTTCGAGGAGCCGTTCCTCGAGCAGATCGGGCGCGACCTCGTCTTCCTTCATCCAGTCGTCGATCGGCGGCCGGAGTCCCAGAATGCGGTCGACCTGCTTCTTGAGGCCGTCGACGTCCCATTGTTCGGGATAGGTGCCGTGCGGGCAATGGTCGGCCACGATGCCGTTTACCGTTTCCTGCCGCATGTCGACCACGATGTCGTCGACATCCTCGGCGTCCATGATGTCCCCGCGCTGTTCGTAGATGACCTTGCGCTGGTCGTTCATGACGTCGTCATATTCGACGACCTGCTTGCGGATGTCGTAGTTGCGCGCCTCGACCTTCTTCTGGGCCGTCTCGATCGCCTTGGCGACCCAGGGCGAGACGATCGCCTCGCCCTCTTCCAGGTTGCTGCGGACCATCTTGGCGAACATCGTCTGCGGGCCGAAGATGCGCAGGAGATCGTCGTCGAGCGACAGGTAGAAGCGGCTGAGGCCCGGATCGCCTTGGCGCCCCGAACGGCCGCGCAGCTGGTTGTCGATACGGCGGGTTTCGTGCCGCTCGGTGGCCAGCACGAACAGGCCCCCCGCTTCCTTCACCTTCTCTTTTTCCGCCGCCACTTCGGCCTTGATATGCTCGATAGCGGCGTCGCGTTCCGGCCCGTCCGGCATATCGGCCAGCTCGTCGCCGATGCGAAACTCCACATTGCCACCGAGCTGGATATCCGTGCCGCGACCGGCCATGTTGGTGGCGATCGTCACCGCCCCGATACGACCGGCCTGGGCGACGATGTGCGCCTCGCGCTCGTGCTGGCGAGCGTTGAGCACGGCGTGCTCGACCTTCTCCTTTTTGAGGAACTCGGACAGCAGCTCGGACTTCTCGATCGAGACCGTGCCGACCAGCACCGGCTGGCCGCGCTCGCTGGATTCGCGGATCGCCTTGGCGATCGCCGCGAACTTGTCCATCTCGTCCTTGTAGAATTCGTCGGTATCGTCGACGCGCTGGATCGGCTTGTTGGTCGGGATGACCGTCACGTTCATCTTGTAGATGTCGTAGAATTCGGGCGCTTCGGTCAGCGCGGTGCCCGTCATGCCCGCAAGCTTCGGATACATGCGGAAATAATTCTGGAAGGTGATCGAGGCGAGCGTCTGGTTCTCCGGCTTGATCGGCACGCCTTCCTTGGCCTCAACCGCCTGGTGGAGACCGTCCGACCAGCGGCGGCCTTCCATCATCCGCCCGGTGAACTCGTCGATGATGATGATCTCGTCATCCTTGACCAGATAGTCCTTGTCCCGCTTCTGCAGGGTATTCGCGCGCAGCGCCTGTTGCAGGTGGTGGACGACCAGCGTGTTCTCGTAATCGTAGAGATTGGCGCCCTCGAGCAGTCCGGCATCCTCGAGCAGCCGCTCGGCCTTCTCCGTCCCGTCCTCGGTCAGCGTCACGGCACGCTGCTTCTCGTCGAGCTCGTAATCATCCTCGTCGAGTTTCTTCACCACCGCGTCGACACCCATATAGAGCTCGGACTTGTCCTCGGTCGGCCCGGAAATGATCAGCGGCGTGCGCGCCTCGTCGATTAGGATCGAGTCCACCTCGTCGACGATCGCGAAATTGAACGGCCGGTGGACCATCTGCGCGCGCGTATATTTCATGTTGTCGCGCAGATAATCGAACCCGAACTCGTTGTTCGTGCCGTAGGTGATGTCGGCCGCATAGGCGGCGCGGCGCAGGTCTTCCGGCAGGTTCGGCACGATCACGCCGACCTCGAGATCGAGGAAGCGGTAGACCTGACCCATCCATTCGGCGTCGCGCCGGGCCAGATAGTCGTTGACCGTCACGACATGGACGCCCTTGCCCTCGAGCGCGTTCAGATAGACGGGCAAGGTCGCGACCAGCGTCTTGCCCTCGCCGGTCGCCATCTCCGCGATCTCGCCGCGATGGAGCACGATCCCGCCAAGCATCTGCACGTCGTAATGGCGCTGCCCCAGCGTCCGCATCGCCGCCTCGCGCACCGTCGCAAAGGCTTCGGGCAAGATATCGTCGAGCGTCTCGCCGGCGGCGAGCCGTTCCTTCAGTTTCGGCGTCTGCGCCTTGAGCTGGTCGTCGCCGAGCGCCTGGATGTCCGGCTCCAGCGCATTGATTTGCGCGACGATCTTGTCGAGTTTCTTGAGGTACCGGTCGTTGCTCGATCCGAATAGCGATTTGGCAATGCCGCCAAACATGGGCGTTCCTGACGTTTATTGTGTTGGGAGGGCCATCGAAAACGGCCCGAAATCCCCGAAAAACCTAGGCGCGCGATGTAGGGACCGAGGGGAGGATAGTCAATTGGAGGATGAGCCGGTAAGGCGGACCGGATTTATGGATTTCGGACAATGACCAACGAAAAATCCCCGCTCGCGCCGGACAGTTTTCCGGGACTTTCCGCCATCGACGGACTGCGCCTCAAGGTCTCGTCCGCCCGGTACAAGAAATGGGACCGCTGCGACCTGACGTTCGCCGAACTCGCGGCGGGCACGACCGTTGCAGGCGTCACGACCCGGTCGCGCTGCCCCTCTCCGGAAGTCGAATGGTGCCGGGATGCGCTGCCGCACGGCAAGGCGCGCGCGCTCGTCGTGAATGCCGGCAACGCCAACGCCTTTACCGGCCATCGCGGTCGCGCGGCGGTCGAAGCGATCGCCGCGAGAGCGTCCGCGCATCTCGGTTGCGAACCGCGCGAGATATTCATCGCCTCGACCGGCGTGATCGGCGAACCCTTGCCGATCGACAAGGCGGAAGCCGGGCTCGACGCGGCCTTTTCCGCCGACGCGGCGAGCTGGGAGGATGCGGCGCGGGCCATCGGCACCACCGACACCTTTCCCAAGGGCGCGACGGCGAGCGCCGTGATCGGCGATACGACGGTCCATATCAGCGGGATCGTGAAGGGATCGGGCATGATCGCGCCGGACATGGCGACGATGCTCGGCTTCCTCTTCACCGACGCTGCGATCGACGCCGCCTGCCTGCAGGCGATGCTCGGCCGCGCCGTCGCGAAAACCTTCAACTGCATCACGGTCGACAGCGACACCTCGACGTCGGACACGGTGCTGCTGTTCGCAACCGGCCAGGCCGGAAACGCTCGGCTGACTGGGCCCGGCGGCGCGGGTGCGGACGCCTTCGTCGCCGCGCTGGAGGCCGTCTGCCTCGAACTCGCCCAGCTTGTCGTGCGCGACGGCGAAGGCGCACGCAAGTTCATTGAGATTGCCGTGAAGGGCGCGGAAAGCGACGCGAGCGCCCGGCGCATCGCGCTTTCGGTCGCCAATTCGCCGCTCGTCAAGACCGCGATCGCCGGCGAGGACGCCAATTGGGGCCGAGTCGTCATGGCGGTCGGCAAGGCCGGCGAACCGGCGGACCGGGACCGGCTCTCGATCCGCTTCGGCGCGACGCAGGTCGCCGAGAACGGTCTCGCGGTCGAAGGATATGACGAAGCGCCCGTCGCCGCCCACCTGACCGGCGACGAGATCGAGATCGGCATCGATGTCGGGATCGGCAAAGGCCGGGCGACGGTTTGGACCTGCGATCTCACCCATGGCTATATCACGATCAACGCCGATTACCGGACATGAGCCCGATCCTCGCCGAGCAGGTGGCCATGCTGATGCGCTCGGTGGCGACCGAGATCGTGCTGCCGCGCTTTCAGCGGCTGGCGGATGACGATGTTGCCGAAAAAGCTCCTGGCGACCTTGTCACCATCGTCGATCACGAGAGCGAGTCACGTATTGCGGAAGGGCTCGCCCGCCTGCTGCCCGAAGCCCGCATAGTCGGCGAGGAAGCGGCCACCAAAAATCCTGCGCTGCTCGATACGCTGGATCGGGACATGGTCTGGCTCGTCGATCCGCTCGACGGAACATCGAATTTTGCCGAGGGAAAATCGCCTTTTGCGCTGATGATCGCCCTGCTCGCCGATGGCGAGACGCAGGCCGGCTGGATATTCGACCCGCTCACGCCGCGCATCTGCTATGCCGAGCGGGGACGGGGCGCCTATCTCAATGGCGAGCGGATCGCATCGCAAACCAGCCCGCACACGCTTCCCCTCGCCGCCCTGGGCCTGCATTTCATGAGCGAGGAACAGCAACAGGCGTTCGCCGCCCGCGCCGATGGAAAGCTGAAAATCGTTCCGATCCCCCGTTGCGCCGGGGAGCAGTATCCGCGCGTGGTCCTTGGCCAGAACGATGTGGCGCTGTTCGCGAAGTCATACCCCTATGACCATGCCGCCGGGTCGCTGTTTCTCGAAGAAGCAGGCGGCAAGACCGCATGGTCGGACGGAGCCGCATACAGCGTAAATCGCCAGGACCCCGACCTGCTTTCGGCCGCGACGCCAAAACTATGGGATCAGGCGGCCGAAATCTTATTCGGCTGAGCTACGCCGCGACGGCGCTCTCGATCCACTGCTTGAGCTGCATCTTGGGCGCTGCGCCGACCTTTTCGGCATGCTTCTCGCCGCCCTTGAAGATCAGCATCGTCGGGATGCTGCGCACGCCATATTTGGCGGCGGCTTCGGGATTTTCATCGATATTGATCTTGGCGATCGTTACCTGGCCGGCCATTTCGTCCGACAGTTCCTCGAGCGCCGGGCCGATCATCTTGCACGGGCCGCACCATTCGGCCCAGAAATCGACGAGTACGGGCCCCTCGGCATTGAGAACATCCTGTTCGAAACTTCCGTCGGTTACCGGCTTGGTTGCCATGATCTGAATCTCCTTATCGGTTACTCGCCATGTAGAGTGCCGCCTGCCCGGGCTCAACCGCTGGGCGACAAACTTTGCTCTGCGAGGGGCAAGCCGGGCTTGTTAGCCGCAACATCCTGTTCCGACAGCGGAATCAGCCGCGGCCCCGCGGTGTAGAGCAGGCTCGCCTCGATCCGGCGGTTCGGGAAAATCACCTGCAACGCCCCCGCATAGGCCGCCATCTGCCGCACATGCCCCTCGGGAACTGCATCGATCCCGTCGGGCACGACGCGCCCGGTCTTGAAATCGACGACGCGCACCGCATCGTCGCCGACCAGCAGCCGGTCGACGGTGCCCGAGACGACGATGTCGCCGACGACCGCCGCGATCGGCGCCTCGGCCAGCGCATCGGGCCCGAAAATATCGGCGAAACCCGGGTCGTCGATCACGGCGAGCGCATCCTCGGCCAGCGTCTTGCGTCGCGACGGATCGTCGATTCCGGCCGAGCCTTCGAGCCAGGCCAGCGCCGCGGCCTTGCGGCGGGACGGTTCGACATCGGGCAGCCGCTCGAACAGCGCGTGGAGCAGCGTTCCGCGTTCGGCCGCCTCGAGCATCGCCGCATCGGGCGGCGGATCGGCGACGGTATCCGCGCCCAGCGAGGACGGCGCGAGCGGGCGCGGCGGCCGTTCCTCCCGCGGCGCAGGTCGTCCCAGCCAATCCGGCTTTCCGAGATCGGGCGGAGCGGAACGGCGGGTCGCTGCCCCGCGCGGAGAGCTTTGCGGCGCGGCCGCGCCGTCGAACAGGCGAACGCCCTGCCAGAGATCGCTGTCCCGCCAGTCGCCGCCGAACGCATCCATCGCCCGCTCGACCGCCGCGTACCAGCTGTTCTGCGGCGCGTCGTCCCGATTGCGCGGGCCCAGCGATCCGCCGATCACCAGCTGCTCCTCGGCCCGGGTCAGCGCGACGTAGAGCAGCCGCCAATGCTCCTCGCGATCGGCGGCCTTCTGGCGTTCAACGGCATCGGCCAGCGCGTCGACCTGTTCCGCCTTGCGCGGATAAGGCAGCGGGACCGGGGGCCGATCGTCGGCCAGCTCGAAATCCACGGTCCGGCTGCGCGCGAGATCCGGATCGAAGGTCGCGTCGGCGAGGATGACGAGCGGCGCCTGCAGACCCTTCGCGCCGTGCACGGTCATCACGCGGACGGCGTCGAGCGGGGCCGCCGGATCGCGCTTGATCTCGGCATCGCCGCGATCGAACCAGTCGAGAAAATGCTGGAGCGAGGGCGGATTGTCGGCTTCGAACAGCAAGGCCGCGTTGAGCAGTTCCTCGATCGGATCGCGGGCTTCCTCGCCGAGCCGCGCCAGCAGTTTTTTCCGACCCTGAACCGGGCCGGACAGGATCGACTCGAGCAGTTGATAGGGCGTCACGAAATCGGCCTGGTCGAGTATCGCGTTCACGACCAGACGGGCATCGCCCATGTTTCCGGACTGCGGGTCTTCCGTCTCGAACGCGTCGCGCAACGCGCTCCAGAGACTCGATCTCCGCCCTTTGGCGAGCGCGTATAGCTCGTCCTGCGACCAGCCGATGAGCGGCGAGACCAGCAGGTTCGCGAAATTGAGATCGTCCTCGGGCTGGAGCGCGAGACGCAGGGCGGCAAGCAGGTCCTGGATCGCCAGCGGATCGGTCAGCATCAGCCGGTCGACGCCGGCGACCGGAACACCCTCTTCGTGCAGCCGCGCGACGAGCAGCGAGGCGAGTTCGCCGCGGCTGCGCACGAGGATCAGCACGTCCTCGGGGCGCAGCGCCCTGCCTTTCCCGGCCAGCCAGAGCTGGTCCGGCCCCTCGGCAATCCAGTCCTTCACCTGTTTCGCCATCTTGCGGGCCAGCGCGAGCTTGGCGTCGGCGAGCCAGCCTTCCTCGCCCGGATCGGCATCGTCGACGGCCGCGCCGCGCACCGGCTTGAGCAGGGTCACCCGCCCCGGGCGCCCTTCATGCGCGCTGACATGACTGCGCAGCGCGCCCGGCAGACCGATCGCCGCGCCGCCGATACCGTCCATCACCGCGTCTACAAGTTCGAGGATCGCGGGCGACGAGCGATAGCTCCGGTCGAGACTGAGATCGCGCAGCTCGCGTTCGCGCTCGGCGATATGGGCGGCGAACGCCCGTTTCGCATCCTCGAAGGCCTGCGGATTGGTGCCCTGGAATCCGAAGATCGCCTGTTTGAAATCGCCGACCGCGAAGATCGTGCGATGGACGGCATCGGCGCTGTCGGGATCGGTTTCGAAGAATTCGGCGCTCAACCCCTCGATGATCGACCATTGGGCGACATTGGTGTCCTGCGCCTCGTCGACGAGGATATGGTCGATCGACCGGTCGAGCTTGTAGCGGACCCAGTCGCCAATCCCTTCCTGGCCCAACAGGTACCGCGTCAGGCGGATCATGTCGTCGAAATCGAGAGCCCCCACCCGGCGCTTGGCGATCGCATAGTCCTCGGCGAACATCCGGCCCGCACGCAGGGCCGCCGCGGCGAAATCGGCGAACTCCGCCTTGATGCGCAGCGCGAGCAGCCTGCCGACGGCCGTATCCAGTTCGGCGCAGAGCCGGGTATAATCGGGATCGGAATCGATCAGCTTCGTGGTGAATTTGCGCAAATCGCCCTTTTGCGTCGCCCAGATTCCGCGCAATTCGGGAAGCTGGGCGGCGCGTGTTTCGGCATCTGCGGCCAGCCAACTAGCGATCATGTCGGCATTGGCGAGACCGGTTATGGTCCCCCACTCGGCATTGGCGGCGGCGACCCTGCGCAAAACGCCTGTATCGAAAGCGTCGTCCGAACAGGCGTCGACGACCGCCGCCTCGATATCACCCAGCGGAACGTCCAGCGCCGGCCTGAGCACGTCGCCGAACAGTTCGGGCGCACCGAACCCGACCATCGCCTCGAGCGAATGCGCGCAGCGCTGGAGAAACCCTTCCGCGCCTTCCTCGCCCAGTCTCCGGCTGAGCTGCTGCACATCGGCGATCAGCGCGCCGTCGTCGCGCTCCTCCGCCGCGACCAGCATCGCCGCCAGCGTTTCGCGCATCAGCAGTGACTGCTCGCGCCCCTCGATCGGTCGGAAACCGGGCACGATCCGCGCCTCGGCCGGAAAGGCGGCGAGCAGGCTCTGGGCGAAGGCGTGGATCGTCTGGATCCTGAGCCCACCGCCCGTCGCATCGAGCACCCGCGCGAAAAGCTGGCGGGCATGGGCGACGGCGGACGGATCGTGGGCCTCGCCCAGCGCGCGCAATTCCGCCGCCAGCACCGGACTTTTGAGGCGCACCCAATGGGCGAGCCGCGCATGGATGCGGTCCGCCATCTCCGCCGCCCCGGCCTTCGTAAAGGTGAGGCACAGGATCGAGGCGGGATCGACGCCCGAGAGCAGCAGCCGCATGACGCGCGCCGTCAGCACCTGCGTCTTGCCGGTGCCGGCCGAGGCCGACAGCCAGGCCAGCGCATTGGGATCGGACGCCGCGCGCTGTTCGCCGGTCAGCGGGTAGAGGGGCGAGAGGCGCTTAGGCATCGCCGCGTCCGTACCATTCCTGGAGCCGCATCAGCTGGTCGTACTCGCCATAAGGCGCATATTCGGGATGCAGCTTGGCGGTGAAGGGTTCTTCGCCGATCAGCCATTGCTCGGCGGCGCTCGCGAAGACCGAGGCGGCATGGGCGACGAAATTGTCCGCCGTGATCTCCGTTTCGCCGCGCTTGCGGAACGGTTGCTTCACATAGCCGAACCCGTCGCCATCCTTGCCGAGCGACCAATATTCGAACGCCGCGGCTTCGCCCTCGACACCGTCGAACGCGCCGCGATCCGCCAGCAGGCCAAGCAGGCCGAGCTGCATCGCGAAACCGGCCTCGACCGCCGCGGGGGTCGGCGGCTGACCGGTCTTGTAATCGATAATGGCGAGCGACCCGTCGGCAAGCCGGTCGATCCGGTCGGCCTTGCCGGTCAGCGTGACGCCGGAAATTTCAGTCTTCCCATCGACCTCCGCGGCAACCGGCACTCGCCCCGCGGCGATGTCGGCGCGCACCCGTTCGGCCATCCAGCGGATCGGTTCGATCAGTCGCGGCCGCCACAGCGCCCGCATCATGGGGTGCGCATCGCTGGCATCGAGCAGCGTTTCGGCGCGCGTCACCAGCTTGTCGGGATCGCACCCATCCTCGCGGAACCAGTCTTCGAGGATCCGGTGGACCGCCGAGCCGCGCCAGGCCGGGCTGGGCTCAGCGTCGACGGGATCGAGCTGGGAGAGCTTCAGCATCGTCTGCGCGTAGAAGGCGAAGGGATCGGCCTTGAGCCGGTCGACCCTGGTCACCGATATCCGCTTCGGGCGATCGGCCATCGGCGGCCGGGGCGCCGGGCGTCCGGCCGGCGCGATCTCCCGCCCGCGGTCGATTGTCTGCGCCCCGCGCTTCAGGGCCTGGGCGCAGAC
>NZ_JBQLZM010000079.1:0-16942 GCF_052168275.1 Parasphingopyxis sp.
CTCGCCCGCAGCCCGCGAATCCGCACCGATCGCCGTCGCCTCGTCCGCTTCGGCCACCACATCCGGCGATTTCAGCGTTGCCTGGTCCTCGCCCGGATAGGCGAGCTTGCGCATGTCGGTCGCGGTCGCGCCGGGATCGACGATGGCGACCTTGAGCGGCGCGAGATTCTTGACCTCCTCGCCATAGGCGGTGACCAGCGTGTCGAGCGCGGCCTTGGACGCGCCATAGGCGCCCCAGAAGGCGCGGGGGGCGGCCCCGACGCTCGACGTGACCGCGATCAGCCGGCCGGCCGCGCTCTTCCTGAGCAGCGGATCGAACGCCGCGATCAGCGCCTGCTGCGCGGTGAAGTTGAGCGTCATCACCTCGGACAGTTCCTTGGCCTCGATCTGCGCGACCGGGGTCAGCGAGCCGAGGATCGCGGCGTTGAGCACGAGGATGTCGAGCGCGTCCCAGCGTTCGCGGATCGCGGCGGCGAGCCGGGCGATGCTGTCGCCGTCGACCAGGTCGAGCGGGGCGATCGTCGCGTTGCCGCCCGCCTCGTGGATCGCTTCCTCGACTTCCTCGAGCCCGCCGACGGTCCGCGCGACGAGGATGACATGCGCTCCCTCGGCCGCCAGCGCCCTGGCCGTGGCCGCGCCGATCCCCCTGCTGGCGCCGGTGACGAGGGCCAGTTTTCCGTCCAGTTTTCGGGTCATCTAGTTCCGCTCGTCCTCAGCTTGTCGAAGGATCATGTCACGCGTTCGGCGAGCAGCGGCAGCTGGGTGACGTCGGCCAGGCCGTCATGGTCGGTCAGCGGCGTCGGATATTCGCCGGTGAAGCAGGCGTCGCAGCTCTGCGGATGCGCGTTGTTCCGGCCGGGCTCGCCGAGCGCCCGGTAGAGGCCGTCGATCGAGATGAAGGCGAGGCTGTCCGCGCGGATATAGTCGCGCATCCCCTCGACATCGTGCTGGGCGGCGAGCAGCTTTTCGCGCTCCGGCGTGTCGACGCCGTAGAAGCAGCTGTTGGTCGTCGGCGGGCTCGCGATCCGCATATGGACCTCGGCCGCGCCGGCCTCGCGCATCATGTCGACGATCTTGGTGCTCGTCGTGCCGCGGACGATCGAATCGTCGATCAGCACGACCCGCTTGCCCTCGATCAGCGGGCGGTTGGCGTTGTGCTTGAGCTTGACGCCGAGATGGCGGACCTTGTCGCCGGGCTGGATGAAGGTGCGGCCGACATAGTGCGAGCGGATGATGCCGAGTTCGAACGGAATGCCCGATTCCTGCGCATAGCCGATCGCCGCGGGGGTGCCGGAATCGGGGACCGGGATGACGAGATCGGCCTCGACGCCGTTCTCGCGGGCCAGCTCCACGCCGATCTGCTTGCGGACCGAATAGACGGACTGGCCGTCGACGATCGAATCGGGGCGCGAGAAATAGACATGCTCGAAGATGCACGGGCGCGGCGCGGTGGGCGCGAAGGGGCGGTGCGTCTTGATCCCGCTGTCGTTGACGACGATCAGCTCGCCGGGCTCGACCTCGCGGATGAACTCGGCGCCGACCACGTCGAAGGCGACGCTTTCGGACGCGAAGATGATCGCCCCGCCGTCTTTCGGCCCGAGCCTGCCCATGACGAGCGGGCGGATGCCCAGCGGGTCGCGGCATCCGATCATGCCTTCGGGCGTGAGGCAGACGAGCGAATAGGCGCCTTCCAGCTGCTTGAGCGCATCGATGAAACAGTCGAGCAGCCGCTTGAAGCCGGACGTCGCGACGAGATGGATGATCGTCTCGGTGTCGGAGGTCGACTGGAAGATCGAGCCATGCTTCACAAGGTCCTGGCGCAGGGTCCAGGCGTTCGAGATATTGCCGTTATGGGCGACCGCGAAGCCGCCCGAAGCAAGCTCGGCATAGAGGGGCTGGACGTTGCGCAGCCCGCTTTCGCCGGTCGTCGAATAGCGGACATGGCCGCAGGCCGCCTCGCCGGGCAGCTGGCGGATGATATGGTCTTCGTCGAAATTGCCCGCGACATGGCCGACCGCGCGGTGGCTGTGAAACCATTTTCCGTCGAAGCTCGTGATGCCGGCTGCTTCCTGCCCCCGATGCTGGAGCGCGTGGAGCCCGAGCGCCACCACGGCGGATGCGGTATCGGCGCCCCAGATGCCGAATACGCCGCATTCCTCGCGCAGCTTGTCCCCGTCGTCGGAGATTGGGTCGAACGGATCAGTGGTCAGCATAGCGACTCCGGCACCATGGTCGGTCACGTGCGGCATATAGGGAGGGGAATCGTATTTGTCTCGTCTTTGTCATAAAGCGTTTGGGAATCACCGGAATCCAGTCTGGGAAGGCGGAACGAGATTATGGCCGACGACCGCGAGACCGGGCTGACGCTCGACCCCAAATTCGACGCCAGCGGCCTGCTGACCGCGGTGGTCACCGACAGGGCCAGCGGCGGCGTGCTGATGGTCGCGCACATGAATCGCGCGGCGCTCGACCGGACGCTCGAAACCGGCACCGCGCATTTCTGGTCGCGCAGCCGGAAGACGCTGTGGCAGAAGGGCGAGACCTCGGGCAATCTCCTCCACGTCGCCGAGGCGCGGATCGATTGCGATCAGGATGCGGTCTGGCTGATCGTCGATCCGGCGGGCCCGGCCTGCCATACGGGCGAGACGAGCTGCTTCTACCGGCGCATCGAGGACGGGAGCCTGCACCGTCTCGACTAGCAAAGGCCGCAATTCCGAAATAGTGTTTCCCAATGACGTAGCGTCATCGCTTGACGTTAACGTGAACGTTAGCTAAGAGGGGTTCATGGCAAGAGCATTACCGCAAGCGGGCATCGATACGCCCGACGAAAAGAATCGCGAAACCTATTCGATCTCCGATCTGTCCGAGGAATTCGGCGTAACGCCGCGCGCCTTGCGCTTCTATGAAGACGAAGGACTGATCTCGCCGGAGCGTCACGGGCTGACCCGGGTCTACGCCAAGCGCGACCGTGCGCGGCTCGCCTGGATCCTGCGCGCCAAGCGTGTCGGGTTCAGCCTGGCCGACGTCCGGGAGATGATCGATCTCTACGATCTGGGAGACGGCCGCACCAAGCAGCGGGCGGTCACGCGCGAGAAATGCAGGGAGCGGATCGAGGCGCTGAAAGGCCAACGCTCCGACATCGACTCGTCGATTGCCGAACTCGAGGGTTTCCTCGAGCTGCTCGACGAAGTCGAAAGCGAATAACGCACCCCTTTATTCAGTACAGGAATTCACCATGCCCACTTACACCGCGCCCGTTCGTGACAGCCAGTATGTCCTGAACCATATCGTCGGTCTCGACCGCTATTCGAACCTTCCCGGTTTCGAGAACGCCACGATGGAGATGGCCGATGCGATCCTCACCGAAGGCGGCAAGTTCTGCGCCGAGGTGCTGTTTCCGCTCAACCAGGTCGGCGACGAACAGGGCTGCACGCGGCATGCGGACGGCTCGGTAACGACGCCCGACGGCTTCAAAGAGGCCTATCGGCAGCTGGTCGAAGGAGGCTGGACGACGCTGACGGGGCCGGAGGAATTCGGCGGACAGGGCTTGCCGCACGTCCTCGGCACCGCGATCGAGGAATATATGATCAGCTCGAACATGGCCTTCGCCATGTATAACGGTCTGACCCTGGGCGCGACCGCCGCGATCATGGCCAAGGGATCGCAGGAGCAGAAGGAAAAATACGTGCCCAAGATGGTCTCGGGCGAATGGGGCGGCACGATGAACCTGACCGAGCCGCATTGCGGTACCGATCTCGGGCTGATCCGCACGAAAGCCGAACCCCAGGCCGACGGCAGCTACAAGGTGTCGGGCACGAAAATCTTCATTTCGTCGGGCGAGCACGACCTGACCGAGAACATCATCCACCTCGTTCTGGCCAAGACGCCGGACGCGCCCGACAGCGTGAAGGGCATATCGCTCTTCATCGTCCCGAAATTCCTCGTCAACGACGACGGATCGCTGGGCGAGCGCAATGCCGTCCAGTGCGGCTCGATCGAGGAGAAGATGGGCATTCACGGCAATTCGACCTGCGTCATGAACTATGACGGCGCGACGGGCTGGCTCGTCGGCGAGGAGAATAAGGGCCTTGCCGCGATGTTCATCATGATGAACGCCGCGCGCCTCGGCGTCGGCGCGCAGGGCCTCGCGATCGGCGAAGTCGCGTTCCAGAATGCCGTCGCCTATGCGCAGGACCGCCGCCAGGGCCGGGCGCTGACCGGCCCCGCCGATCCGGACGAGAAGGCCGATACGCTGTTCGTCCATCCCGACGTCCGGCGGATGCTGATGGAAGCCAAGGCCTATCTCGAAGCGAGCCGCGCGCTGTGCATCTGGGGCGGCCTCCAGGTCGATCTCGCGCACAAGGCGCAGACCGAGGAAGAGCGGCAGATCGCCGACGACATGATCTCGCTGCTCACCCCGGTCATCAAGGGTTTCGTCACCGATCTCGGCTACCAGATCGCGACCCAGTCGCAGCAGGTCTATGGCGGGCATGGCTACATCCGCGAATGGGGCATGGAGCAATATGTCCGCGACGCCCGGATCGCGCAGATCTACGAAGGCACGAACGGCATCCAAGCGATGGACCTGGTCGGCCGCAAGCTGGCGCAGAATGGCGGTCGGGCCATCCAGGCATTTCTCGCGATGGTCGGCGAGGAAGTCGCCGAGCAGAATGACGACGAGAGCGTGAATACGGTCGCGACCGCGCTCGAAAAGGCCAATGGCGAGCTGCGCGGCGCGACGATGTGGCTGATGCAGAACGCCTTCGCCAATCTCAATCATGCCGGCGCGGCCGCCTATAACTATATGCAGCTGATGGGTATCGTGACGCTCGGCCTGATGTGGTTGCGCATGGCCAAGGCCAGCGCCGCGGCGACCGAAGCCGGCGCGGAGGACAAGGCGTTCCACAAGACGAAGCTGGTGACGGCGCGCTTCTTCGCCGAGAAGATCATGCCGGATGCGGCGGGTCTGCGCGCAAAGATCGAGGGCGGTTCGGACAGCCTGATGGCACTCGAACCCGACATGTTCGTCGCGGCCTAGCGAGCCTGAAAACACGACCAACGGTGCGCATATGGCGTCTGGTTCGACCGGTTTGATCCGGGCGGGCTGGACGCCGCGTCGCGTCTCGCCGTAAACAATCCGGCGAGATAAGGGGGAGGAAGCAGCTTTGTCGACGCGCCTGAAATGGATTCTCGGAATACTGGGCATCGTTGCCGCAGCCGCGCTCGGCTATGTCGGGACGATGCAGCTCGGGCTGGACCACTATCAGAGCGGAGAACCCGAAAGCTCCGGAAGCGACGGCGATCTCGCCGATATGAGCCCCGGCGAGCGGCTCTGCGCGTCCCAGAACACCACGGATTCCATCCGCCGGCGGATCTTCGCCCGCGCGCGGACGGCGAGTTCCGACGACGGCGCGCTGCTCTCCCGGCTCGAAAGCGGCACGGTGGCGCGCATGGAAAATCCCCGCCTCATCGATTTCGACGAGGGCCTCGAACAGGCGCGCTGCGAGGGGCGGCTGATCCTCGAACTGCCGCGCGGCACCGAACCCGCCTTCAACTACAGCCGCCGGCTGAATGCGAGCCTCGAATATATCGCCCAGCCCGCGCCCGACGGGCGCGGGACGATCTACCGGATGAGCGGTGCCGACGACCTGATCGACCGGCTTGCCGATGCGGATCTCGTGACGCTCCGCGCCGATCCGGAACCGGAGGACAAGCCCGAGGACATTCTGACGGACGGCGACAAGGACGAGTTCGATCCGGAGTTCGACGAACCGGCGCCCGGCGATCCCGGTTTCGAGGACAGCGATCTTCTGCCGCCCGAGGATCTGCTCCCTCCGGCGATGCAGGAAGACGGACTCAAATAGCCGCTCAGGCCGGGGCGTCTGCCGGCCACCGGAAATCGAAGCGCGTCTCGCCGGTCGTCTCGCCGTCGGGATCGTATCGCCGCTCGACGATCGACCCATGCCCCCGATGGTCGACGGCGACGACGGTGCTGCACCGGGTGCCGTATACCGGATTGCGGATGAAGATCGGGCTGTGCCGTGCGCGGCCCGGCTCGACCTGCGGCGCATCGTCGGCGCGCAGGGCATCCAGCAAGGCCCGGTGATCCGTCCCGCTTCCGTCCAGCCAGTCCCCCAGCAATGCCTTGATCCGCTCGGTCTTCGGCCAGCTATCGTCGAAGGCGCCGTTGGACAGGCCGTAAATGCCGGGATCGAGCCGGTGGCGCGCCGCGCTCGGGCGATTGGTCAGCAGCCGGGCCCTGCCGGCGTCGACCGCGATGACGTTGAAGGGATTGAAATCGTCGAGATCGCTTTCGGCCGGGTCCGCATAGGCGCCGTCGCCGCTCAGGAGATCGGCGATCAGCGCGCCGCGCGACGCCTTGCCCGGCTGCGGTCCGCCCGGGTTGGCGACATTGGTCACGACCGCGAACCGCCGCTCTTCGGAAATGCCGAGCCAGGTCCCGCCTGCCTCGAGATCGCGCCCGGCGATGATCTGCGGCCGGTCGCTCCAGCGATCGAGCGGCGCGGCAGCGCGGGCGTGCAATTCGTCGCGATTGCCGATCAGAACGAGCTGCCAGCGCGGATCCGCGGACCAGGCGAAGGCCAGCACGCACATGGAAAGCCGGACCCGCCGCCTATTCCTCGGGCAGGAAGTCCGGCACCGAGAGATAGCGCTCGCCGGTGTCGTAGTTGAAGCCGAGCACCCGGGCCCCGCTGCCGATCTCGGCCAGCTTCTGCTTGATCGCCTGCAGGGTCGCGCCGGAGCTGATGCCGACGAGCATGCCTTCCTCGCGGGCGGCCCGTCGCGCCATGTCCTTGGCGTCGTCGGGATCGACCTGGATCGCGCCGTCGATCGCCTGGGTGTGGAGGTTGCTCGGCACGAAACCCGCGCCGATGCCCTGGATCGGGTGCGGGCCGGGCTGCCCGCCGGAAATGACCGGCGAGAGGGTGGGCTCGACCGCATAGGCCTTCATCTCGGGCCAATGCTGCTTCAGCACCTCGGCGCAGCCGGTGATGTGACCGCCCGTGCCGACGCCGGTGATCAGCAGGTCGATCGGACTGTCGGCGAAATCGGCGAGGATTTCCTCGGCCGTCGTCCGCACATGCACGGCGACATTGGCCGGGTTGTCGAATTGCTGGGGCATCCAGCTGTTGGCGTCCGCCGCGACCAGTTCCTGCGCGCGTTCGATCGCGCCCTTCATGCCCTTTTCCTTCGGCGTCAGGTCGAATTGCGCGCCATAGGCGAGCATAAGCCGCCGGCGTTCGATCGACATGCTTTCCGGCATGACGAGCACCAGCTCATAGCCCTTGACGGCCGCGACCATGGCAAGCCCGATCCCGGTATTACCCGAGGTCGGTTCGATGATCTTGCCGCCCGGCTTGAGCGCGCCCGACTGCTCGGCATCCTCGACCATGGCGAGCGCGATCCGGTCCTTGATCGAGCCGCCCGGATTGGCGCGTTCGGACTTGATCCAGACTTCGGTTCCGTTCGGGGCGTCGCCGAACAATCGCTGCATGCGGATATGCGGGGTATTGCCGATCGTTTCGAGGGTGTTTGCGGCCTTCATGTCGTCTTCTCCTGCAAGGTCTGCGCGGGACGATCGTCGTCCAGATCGTCAGGCGGATCGAATGTCTTGGTCGTACGTAACGCGGGAAACCATGCTGTCCACAATAGCACCGTCGCTATCGCGCCGATACCGCCGGAGACGACCGCGGCAACCGGCCCGATGATCCAGGCCAGGGTGCCGCTGAAAAAGTCGCCGAACTCGTTCGACGCGGAGATGGTGAGCAGCGACACCGAGGACACCCGACCGCGCTTGTCGTCGGGCGTATGGAGCTGGATCAGCGATTGCCGGATATAGACCGAGAACATGTCGGCCGCGCCCACGACGAACAGCGCCGCGAGCGACAGCGGCATCGAGGTCGAGAAGCCGAATACGACCGTGGCGAGCCCGAACACCGCCACCGCACCCAGCATTTTTGGCCCGACATTGTTCTTCAGCGGCTTGAACGAGAACCAGAGCGCGGTCAGCGCCGCGCCGACGGCCGGGGCGGCGGCGAGCTGGCTGAGGCCGGTCGCGCCGACTTCCAATATGTCGCGTGCATAGACCGGGAACAGCGCCGTCGCCCCGGCGAGGAACACCGCGAAGAGATCCAGCGTGATTGCGCCGAGCACCATCTTGTTGCGGCGGACATAGCGCAGGCCGTCGATGACCTGGCCGACGGGCCTTTTCGCGCCGGTGATCGCGGGTTTCGGGACATGGCCGATCAGGCTCAGCGCGACGAAGGACAGGCCGAGCAGCCCGAAGGTCGCCGCATAGGGCAGGGCGGGATTGACGACGTAGAGATAGCCGCCGATCGCCGGGCCGACGATCATCCCGGTCTGCCAGGCGATCGAACTCAGCGCGATCGCGTTGGGGAGGACGGCCTTCGGCACGAGGTTCGGCGCCAGGGCGCTGAGCGCCGGCCCCGCAAAAGCGCGCGCGATGCCGAGCAGGATTGAGATCCCGAACAGGACCGGCAGGGTCATCGCACCGGTCCATGTCGCCCCGCCGAGCGCCGCCGCGCACAGCGCCTGCAGCGCCACCGTGACCCGTGCTACCGTCTTCCGGTCGAACCGGTCCGCGGCCAGCCCGGCAAAGGGCGTGAGCAGGAAAAGCGGCACGAACTGGAGCAGCCCGATGATCGCCAACTGGCCCGCCGCGCCGCCGACGCTCATCCCGCCGTCGCGCGCGATATTGTACGCCTGCCAGCCGATGATCAGCATCATCGCGTACTGGCCGAGCGTCATCGCCAGCCGGGATGTCCAATAGGCGCGGAAATTGTGGATGCGGAACGGATGCGGGGCGTCGTCCATCACCGCCCTCTAGGCGGTACGGCGGCGGATCGGCAAGCGAGGCGGTGTTTCATGGACGAAAGTACAGCTTGGCTGCTATCGACCCGAAACGCGATTGCCGAACGCGCAAACGCGATACCGGATTATGGAACCGGCGGAGGAGGCGAAGAATGCGACGACTGATGGCAATGACCGCGGCGGCAACGCTGTTGGCCGGGTGCGGCGGAACCGACGAACCGGCGGATCCGCCGGCTGCGGAAACCGATGCAGCGGCACCGGAAGCGCCCGGCGCCGGGCTGTTGACGCCCGAGGGCTGGGGACCGCTGCGCATCGGGATGTCGCGCGACGAGGTCACGGCGGCGGTGGGCGGCAAGGCCGATCCGGACGCGATGGGCGGGCCCGAGCCCGAACTGTGCGAGGAATATCAGCCCGCCGATACGCCAGAGGGCCTCTACGTCATGATCGAGCAGGGCAGCCTCGTGCGGATCACGCTGGCCGGCGACACCGAAGTCCGGACGCCCGAAGGAATCACCGTCGGCGACAGCGCGGACCAGGTGCGCGCGGCCTATGGCGACGAACTGCGCGCGATGCCGCACACCTATGTCGAGGCGCCGGGCGAGTATTTGACCACCTGGACGGCCGGCGAGATTACCGACAACGGCACGTCTGATGAAAATGCGCGTGGTATCCGGTACGAAATCGGCGAGGACGGCACGGTCCAGCTCATTCATGCCGGCGGGCCGGCGATCCAGTATGTGGAGGGCTGCCTCTAGGGCGAAGCGTGCCGCCCGGCGCTAGATCCCGACGACGCGGTTGCCGTCGACGATCGGCGATCCGCGGGTGATCAGCACGCGCGTCCCGATCTCCGCTTCGTTGAACAGCAGTTCGGCGAAATCGTCGGGAATGCCGACACAGCCGCGCGACGCATAACCTTCCTCGACCAGGCTGCCATGGATCGCGATTCCGTCATTGGTCAGCCGCATCATGAACGGCATCGGCACGAAATAGATGTTGGAGATATGATCCCGGTTCTTCTCGGTGATCGTGAAGCTGCCGGTCGGCGTCGGCGTGTCGTCATGCCCGTAGAGGATGACGGCGCGGCCGATTTCGTAGCCGCCGCGATAGGCGTAGAGCCGTTCGGCCTCGAGATCGACGATGATCCGCAACTCGCCGTCCGGCACGCCTTCGTCGTTCCAGGCATATTCGCCGAACGCCATGTCGCCGTCGACGGTCAGGGGGCTGGTGATGCGAAAACCGGGTTCGGCATCTTCCAGCGCCGCACCGTCGTCGAGCGAGGCCGGCGTGAACATCGGTTCGGCCGGCGCTTCGTCGGCGGGCGGGAGCGCCGCTTCGGCGACCGCCATTTCCATCTCCGCCGGCTCGGTTTCGGAACAGGCCGACAGCAGCTGCGAGGCACCGGCGACGAGCGCGGCGGCGGCCAGCAGTTTGAACCCGATTCCCATTTTCGACGCCATGAAGACAACTCCCGTGCAATGGGGAGTTTGAACCATCTTAACGCCTTGGTAAGCAAGACGGTTCGGGCCTTGTTTACCATGATTTCCCGGCGAAACGGCTCGGCCGGGTTAGGATATGCGGTTACTGTCCCGCAATGGAACGGAAATCGCGGTCAGGCCAGCTCGACGAAGCTGTCGAGCACCCGCTTCCGCCCGGCTTTCTCAAATTCGATCTCGAGCTTGTTGCCCTCGATCTCCTCGACCGCGCCATAGCCGAATTTCTGGTGGAAGACGCGCTGGCCGATCGCGATGTCGGAGCGCGGTTTCGCGGCGAAGCTGGCGGCGCTGCTCTTGGCTTCCATCACCTTGGTCGCCCTGGGCAGCGATCCGGCCGCCGCCGCGCGCTGCCAGCCCGGGCCGCGTTTTCCGGCGCGGGCGACGTTGGAGAAGGGATCGGATTGTTCGGACCAGTTGGCGCGCCAGAGCGATTCCCCGCCGGTCATGCTGGTCTCGGCCTCGACATGGTCTTCGGGCAGCTCGCCGATGAAGCGTGACGGGATGGAACTCGTCCACTGGCCGTAGATCCTGCGGTTCGCCGCATGGACGATATGGCATAGCCGCCGGGCGCGGGTGATCGCGACATAGGCGAGGCGGCGCTCTTCCTCGAGGCTCTTGTTGCCGCCCTCGTCGAGCGAGCGCTGGGACGGGAAGACGCCGTCCTCCCATCCGGCGAGAAAGACCGTGTCGAATTCCAGCCCCTTGGCGGCATGGATCGTCATGATCGTCACTTTTTCGGAATCGCGGTCGGCGTCATTGTCCATGACGAGGCTGACATGCTCGAGGAAGGAGCCGAGCGTGTCGAACTCCTCCATCGCGCGGGTCAGTTCAGTCAGGTTTTCGAGCCGTCCCGCGGCGTCGGCCGAGCGGTCGTTCTGCCACATCGCGGTATAGCCCGATTCGTCTAGCACGAGCCGGGCCAGTTCGGGGTGCGGCAGGTCGTTCGCCATGTCGCGCCAGCGGGCGAAATTGACCATCAGATCGCCGAGCGGCTTGCGGGCGCGCGGCGTCAGCTCGTGGGTGTCGACGATGCGCGCGGCGGCGAGGCTGAGCGGGATATTCTCGCGCCGCGCATGGCCGTGGATCATGCCGACCGCCTTGTCGCCGAGCCCGCGTTTGGGCGTGTTGACGATCCGTTCGAAGGCGAGATCGTCCGCCGGTTGCACGATCACGCGCAGATAGGCGAGGGCGTCGCGGATCTCCTGCCGCTCGTAGAAACGGAAACCGCCGACGATCCTGTACGGCATGCCGATCTGGATGAAGCGATCCTCGAATTCGCGGGTCTGGAACTGGGCGCGGACGAGGATCGCGACATCGTCGAGACTGCCGCCCTGCACCTGATGCGCCTCGATCTCCTCGCCGACGCGGCGCGCTTCCTCGGGACCATCCCAGACGCCGATCACCTTCACCTTCTCGCCGTCGCCCGCCTCGGTGTGCAGCTCCTTGCCAAGCCGGCCGCTATTATGGGCGATCACACCGCCCGCTGCCGACAGGATATGCTGGGTCGATCGGTAATTCTGCTCGAGCCGGACGATCTTCGCGCCCGGAAAATCCTGCTCGAAACGCAGGATATTGGCGACTTCCGCCCCGCGCCACGAGTAGATCGACTGATCGTCGTCGCCGACCACGCAGATATTTTTGCGTTCCTGCGCGAGCAGCCGGAGCCATAGATATTGGGAGCTGTTGGTGTCCTGATATTCGTCGACCAAGATATATTTGAACCGCTGCTGGTACATTTCCAGCACGTCGCGATGCTCCTTGAGGATCACGAGCATGTGCAGCAGCAGGTCGCCAAAATCGCACGCGTTGAGCGTTCTCAGCCGGTCCTGATAGGCCTGGTAGAGCTGCTGGCCCTTGCCGTTGGCATAGGCCTCGCTCTCGTCGGTCGTCACGTCGGCGGGCATCCAGCCGCGATTCTTCCAGCGATCGATGAGCCCGCCGAGCAGCCGCGCCGGCCAGCGTTTCTCGTCGATCTCGGCCGCCTGGATCAGCTGCTTGAGAAGCCGCAGCTGATCGTCGGTATCGAGGATTGTGTAATTGCTCTCCAGCCCGACAAGCTCGGCATGGCGGCGCAGCATCTTCGCGCCGATCGCGTGGAATGTGCCGAGCCAGGGCATGCCTTCGACGTCTTGGTCAAGCGCCCGGGCGACGCGTTCCTTCATCTCGCGCGCGGCCTTGTTGGTGAAGGTGACGGCGAGGATCTCGGACGGCCAGGCCTTGCGCGTCCAGATCAGATGGGCGAGCCGCGCCGTCAGGCAGGCCGTCTTGCCGGTGCCGGCGCCCGCGAGCACGAGCAATGGCCCTTCGGTCGTCAGGACCGCCTCGCGCTGCGGCGCGTTGAGCGCGCGCAGATAGGGCGGTTCGGGCTGCTGGACGGCGGGTTCGGTCACCCGTGAACAGTTAGGGAACAAGGGCAGGGCGCGCAAGCGTGGCGTCCGGCTTCCTACTTTTGCCCGACAATCGATGATAGGAGAGGGTTTCGGGGGCGATTTTGAACGGAGTCGCGCACATGATCCTGTATCGCCTTCTCATCCTCTTGTTCGTCCTCCCGGCGGCGCCGGCATTCGCCCAGCCCGTCGACTGGTCCGATGCCGAAACCGTGACGGTCACGCTGTCGAGCTTCGAATTCACCCCGGAAACGATCGCGATCGAGCATGGCCGGCCCTATCGGCTCGTGTTCGTCAACCGGTCCTCGGGCGGGCATAACTTCGTGGCGCGGGAGTTTTTCAGAACCGCCCGGATGCCGACGGAAGACCGGGCCCGGCTTGATCGCGGCCGGATCGAAGTCGATAGCGGCGAGCGCGCGGAGATCCGCGTGTTCCTCGCCGAACCCGGCCGCTACGACGTGCATTGCTCGCACTTCATGCACAGCGTGTTCGGGATGACCGGGGATATCGTCGTCCGCTGACCGGTGCGATCGCGGCTACGCGGCCCGCGTTTCGAGCTTGAAGAAATTCCTGGCCTTTTCGCGCCAGTAATTCTTCCCGTAACCCGGATAGTCCCTGAGGCTCGCCCATTCGATACCGGCGGTCGCCGCCAGCGCGCGCGCCAGCTGTTCGTTGTCCATGGTCAGATTTTCGTCCCGTCTCATCGTCCTGCTCCCTGCGACGGACTATTCCGCCGACAGGGCTTTCTCGCAGAGGCCGGACGCCGGCGCTGTGACGGCGGGCACAGGATTTGCGCATGGCGGATCAGGCGCGCAACAGGCTGACCTGTGTCTTGCCGAACGTCCGGACGGTGTCGATCTCCAGTCCGGTGTCGGGGATGGTCGCGCCGCGCTCGGTCTCGATGCCGATCCAGCAGCCCGGCGCGATCCAGCCCCGATCCCGGAGGCGCCGCACCAGTGTGGCGGCGAGGTCCCTGCCGTAAGGCGGGTCCATGACGATCAGGTCGTACGCCTTGTCTGCAACGGGGACGTTTTCCGCCGCCTGCGCCAATATGTCGGCGGGCGCGTCCAGCGCGGCGACGTTCGCCGACAAAGCCTTCAACGCCTGCCGGTCGCGCTCGACAAAGGTGCAGTGCGCCGCGCCGCGGGACAGCGCCTCGAGCCCCAGAGCGCCGCTGCCCGCGAACAGGTCCGCGACGCGCAGGCCCTCGAAACTTCCGAGCCGGCTCGCCAGCATCGAGAACAGGGCCTCGCGGACGCGGTCGGTCGTCGGGCGGGTCGCCGAGCCGGGCGGCGCTTCGATCTTCCGACCGCGCCACCGGCCGGCGATGATCCTCATTTCAGCGATTGCCGGAATTTGACGAGATCGTGCTGGCGCACCTGCTCGACACCGCCCTTGGGAATGTCGCCGAGATAGAAGGGGCCGTAGGCGGTGCGGATCAGCCGGCTGACCTGGAGGCCGAAATGCTCGAGCACGCGGCGGACTTCGCGATTCTTTCCCTCGGCCAGTTTGAGCTCGATCCACTGGTTGCGCCCGGTCCGCCGCTCGAGATTGGCGTTGATCGGGCCGTAGCGGACGCCGTCGATCGTGATGCCGTTGATCAGCCCTTCGAGCTGCTCCTGGCTGATGTCGCCAAAGGCGCGCGCGCGGTAGATGCGCTCGACGCCGGAGGAGGGCAGTTCCATCTGCCGCTTCAGCCCGCCATCGTTGGTCAGCAACAGCAATCCTTCGGTATTCAGGTCGAGCCGGCCGATCGGCATCAGGCGCGGCAGACCCTTGGGCAGCTTGTCGTAGATGGTCGGCCGGCCCTTGGGATCGCGTTCGGTCGTCAGGACGCCGGCCGGCTTGTGGAAGCTGTAAAGTTTGGCGGGGATGGGCTGCCCGACCGGCTGCCCGTCCAGCGTCACGCCGTGCAGCGATTTGACGAGCGTCGCCGGCGTATCGAGCGTCTTCCCGTCGATCGCGATCCGCCCCGCCGCGATCATCCGCTCGACCTCGCGCCGCGACGCGACACCGGCCCGGGCGAGCAGTTTCGCGATGCGCTGGTCTTCTCGTTTAGTCTGGGCCGGGGGCATCGGGACCCTGTAACGGGTTTTGGTCGGATTGCGAACAGGCGATGAGATCGAACCGGAATTGCCCGGCAATATCCACCTGGCCGCGCGGGTTCCGCCCCCCTCCGGTCGCCGCTGCCGGCGTTCGCCGGACCTCGGCAACGGGCGAAGCGTGAATAACGGGCTATCCACGGCGATTTTTGGCGCTAGGTTCGCGCCGAAACAGGGCGGGACGTGAATTATGGTCGATATTGCTGAGCGCGGAGTAAGGCTTGGGCCGATCAGGGAATTCATTCTCGCGCTTTTTCCGTCGCCGGTCCGCCCCGGCGTTCGGCCATATCTGGAAAACGCTCCGCTCGCGGCGCTGTTTCTCGGCATGTCGTCGGGCTTTCCCTTCGCGATGATCGGCGCGACGCTGACGACGCGCCTCGCCCAGGACAATATCGAGAAATCGGCGGTCACCGCCTTCGCGCTTACCTTCCTCGCCTACAACCTCAAATGGGCCTGGGCGCCGATCATCGACAAGGTGCGGATTCCCGTGCTCGGCCGGATCGGCCAACGGCGGTCCTGGCTGATCGTCATCGGCGCCGCCGTGATGGGCGCGGTGGCGCTGCTCGGCAATATCGATCCGACGGCCTCGCTTCCCGCGGTGGCGTTGGCGGCGATCCTGGTCGGC
Organism: Parasphingopyxis sp.; assembly: GCF_052168275.1. Taxonomy (GTDB): domain Bacteria; phylum Pseudomonadota; class Alphaproteobacteria; order Sphingomonadales; family Sphingomonadaceae; genus Parasphingopyxis. The sequence continues at coordinate 15,461 of NZ_JBQLZM010000079.1, forward strand.
GTATTGGGGGCGACCTTCGACATCGTGATCGACGGCTACCGGATCGAGCTGCTCGAACCCGAACAGCTCGGCGTCGGTTCGGGGATGAGCCAATATGGCTGGCGGATCGGCGCCGCGGTCGCCGGCGCGCTGGCACTGGTCGTTGCGGCCCGGATGGGCTGGGGCGCCGCCTATATCGCCTGCGGCTTGCTGGCGTTGCCGGCGGTCATCACAGGGCTGGTGATGGGCGAACCGACCCGCAAGATCGAGCGCAGCTGGCCCGAATTCATGACCCGCACCCCTTATGCGATCTTCATCCTGAGCTTTCCGCTCGCCTATGCCGGCGGCGTCGGGCTCGATCGCTGGCTCGGCGTCGAGATACTGAGCCTGATGGTGATCGTCGGCTATGTCTTTCCGCTGTTCGACCTGACCGCGCGGCGCGCCCGCGACATCGGCTGGTCGGGGCATGTCAACTGGCTGCTGGTCCCGCCGCTCGCGGCGCTGCTCTCGATCCTCGTTTTTGACTGGGCGACGGTGTCCGGATGGCTCGGTGGCGGGGCCTTCGTCCTGTATCCGCTGCTCGCGCTGGGCGCCGCGATTATCGCCTGGCTGTGCATCACGCCGACGCTTACCGAAGGATCGACCCAGTCCAAGGTCGTCGGCCCGCTCGTCGAGTTTTTCAGCCGCGAGGGCGCGATCATCGTCCTCGTGTTCGTGCTGCTCCACAAGATCGGGGATACGCTGGCCAATCTGACGTTCCGCCTGCTGTTCGAGGATCTCGGCTACACCAATGACGAGATCGCGATCTACGATGTCGGCGTGGGCTTCTGGGCGCTGCTCGCGGGCATTTTCGTCGGCGGTATGCTCTACGCCCGGCTCGGCATGAAGATCTCGGTGCTGATCAGTCTCGTGCTGATGGCCGTCTCCAATTTCAGCTTCGCGGGACTCGCCGCCATCGGGCACAGCAATATCGGCATGGCGCTGGCGATCGGCTTCGAGAATTTCGCGAGCGGGATCGGCGGGGTGGCGGTCGTCGCCTATCTTTCGGCGCTCTGCAATCTCAAGTTCACGGCCACGCATTTCGCGTTGCTGTCGGCGGCGGCCAGCATCCTCGGGCGGTTCCTGACGGGCACCACGGCCGGCTCGCTGATCGAGGCGATGGGCTATGTGAATTTCTATCTGCTCACGACGGCGGCGGCTTTTCCTGGCGTCATCCTCTTCTGGTGGATGATGCGGTCGGGCCTTGTGGACCGATCGCTGGGCACGGCCGGGTCGGAGGCGCCGGACGCCGTGGAAGATCGCGGCTAAGGCGCGAGCGGCCGCCCCATCGCGGCCAGACTCTCGCTCAGCGCGATGGTGGTCGCGACGGCCATCGACGACTTTCCGGTGTCGAGCAGTGGAGCGATATGGCCGTCGGCACCGGCCGGGTCGCCGATCGCCGCCAGCAGCGCGTGTTCATGGGCCGTCATCCGCGGTGCGCAGCATGGCGCGACGATCACATTG
>NZ_JBQLZM010000080.1:0-10951 GCF_052168275.1 Parasphingopyxis sp.
CTTCGGGCGAGCGGGCGACATTTACCTTGATCGTGGCGTCGACTTCCGCGTGCAGCGCGATCCGCACCTCGTACATGCCGATCGCCTTGATCGGCCGTTCGAGAACGACCTGCTTCTTGGTCACCGGCTCGCCCTTGGCTTCGAGCTCGGCGACGATGTCGCGGACCGCAACCGAACCGTAGAGCTGGCCAGTCTGCGAGGCCTGGCGGATCAGTTCGATGGTCATGCCGTCGAGCTTTTCGCCTTCCTTCGCGGCCGCGGCGCGGCGCTCTTCATTTTCCTTCTCGAGCCGTTCGCGATTGGCTTCGAACAGTTCCTTGTTCGCCTTGTTGGCGCGCAGGGCCTTCTTGTTCGGCAACAGGAAGTTGCGGGCGAAACCGTCCTTGACGGTCACGACATCGCCGATGGTGCCGAGATTGCCGACGCGTTCGAGCAGAATGATATCCATGTATCCGCTCCTATTTCACGATGTAGGGCAGCAGGCCGATATGCCGGGCGCGCTTGATCGCCTTGGCCAGCTCGCGCTGCTTCTTCGCCGAAACGGCGGTGATGCGGGACGGGACGATCTTGCCGCGCTCGGAGAGGAACCCCTGCAGCAGCTTGACGTCCTTGTAGTCGATGACCGGCGCGTCTTTGCCCGAAAAGGGGCAGCTCTTGCGGCGGCGGAAAAATGGGCGTGCCATGATCTATATCTCCTTGTCGCCGGTCTAGCGGTCGTCGTCGTCGTCGCGGCTGCGACGCTTCGAATCGCGCTCATTCTTGCGCATCATGATCGACGGGCCTTCTTCGTGCTCGTCGACGCGGATCGTCATGTAGCGGATCACGTCTTCGTTGATGCGCGTCTGGCGTTCCAGCTCTGCGACGACCGAACCCGGGCCATCGACATGAAGCATGACGAAATGGGCCTTGCGGTTCTTCTGGATCGGATAGGCGAGCGATTTGAGACCCCAGGTCTCGGTCCGCGTTACCTTGCCGTCGTTGGATTCGATAATCTTCGTGGCTTCCTCGGCGAGCGTATCGACCTGGGCCTGGGCCAGGTCCTGACGCGCGAGGAAGACATGCTCGTACAGAGCCATGCTTCTCTTACCTTTCCTGCCGATCGCTGACGCCGCACCATGCGAACGCCCCTCCGGCCTTCTTCAAAAATCAGGGGCAAAGCGCATGACGCTTCACCCCGGAAGCGGGCCATTTAGGGCTTTTCGGTCCGGTTGGCAAGCCGATAGGCGGCAATCGCGAAAAAGCCGCTCCGGTCGACACCGGCGGACACGCGGCCGGGGCGAGCCCGCCCGGATCCGCACCCGGACGGCGGCGATCGACGGGGCCGGGCGATTGCCAGTACCGGCGGTTCGGGGCATGAACAACCCCATGGACGATATGCCTTTTCTCCTCCAGCTCGATCCGCGCGACATATTCTATACCATCATCGGCGTCGCGCTGCTCGGACTGACATTGCAACCGGCGCTCAGCCAATACCGGTTCACGAACTTTCCGCTGTTCTACATCGTGATCGGCATCGGACTGGCGTTGATCGGTCTGCCGGCGCTCGACCCGCTGGACGGCGGCCTGTCTGCCATGGTGATCGAGCATGCATCGGAACTGATCGTCATCATCTCGCTGGCGGGCGCCGGCCTGGCGATCGACACCAAGGAAAGCTGGCGCAACTGGCAGGCTTCGTTTCGCCTGCTGCTCGTTTCGATGCCGCTCACCATCCTGGCCGTGTTCCTGCTCGCTTTCTATCTGGTCGGCATGCCCTGGGCGAGCGCCATGCTGCTGGCCGCCGCCCTCGCTCCGACCGATCCGGTGCTGGCGCGCTCGATACAGGTCGGCCCGCCGGGCAAGAAGGAAACGCCGATGCAGGTCGCGCTGACGGCGGAGGCGGGATTGAACGACGGGCTGGCCTTTCCGTTCGTCTATCTCGCGATCACCGCCGCGACGCTGGGATTTGCGGGATCCGGATTTCCCGATTGGGGCTGGTCGTGGCTCGGCTACGATTTCTTCTACCGCGTCGTGGCCGGCTGGCTCATCGGCTATGGCTGCGGCCATGTGATATCGCGGATCGTGTTCAGCCGCTTCGGCGACGCCCGGCAGGGCGCCTGGAACTCGATCATCGTCGTCCTCGCCGCGACGCTGATCGCCTATGGCGTCGCGGAAAGTTTCGATGCGTACGGCTTCCTTTCGGTGTTCGCGTCAGCGCGCGCGGGCCGCGCCAATTCGCGCGGAACCGACGGCGAGTCCTATGAGAAATATATCCATCACGGCGCCGATCAGCTCGAATCGATCCTGCTCGCGCTGCTGCTGTTGTGGTTCGGCATGTTCGTCGGCGCCGGGGCGCTGGACAGCATCGGCTGGGCGGAAATCGCGCTTGCGGTCCTGATCGTGCTGATCATCAGGCCGGCCAGCGGCCTGTTGTCGTTGATCGGATATTCCTGCGAAAATCTGGAGCGGATCAAGGTCGCCTTTTTCGGGATACGGGGCATGGGGACGGTTTTCTACATCGCCTATGCGCAGAACCATGCGGACTTCGACGGGATCGAGACCGTCTGGCGGGTCGCGGCCGCCACGATCTTGCTGTCGATCGTCCTTCACGGCTTCGCGGCCAATTTCGTGCTGGACGACGGGGAAGAGGACGAAGAGCATCCCCACAAGGCGGATGATCCGGATGAAGCGCCGGCATCACGGGATGCTTTGGACGGAAAACGGCCGTCGGACGGCGTTGCCGCCGCCCGTCCCTAGGTTCCGGCGTCGCTCACCGAACGGCGGAACAGGTGCCAAGTCGCGTGCCCCAGCACCGGCAGTACGACGAGAAGCCCGAGGAACAGCGGGATCATCGCCACGAACAGGGCGACCGCGATAAACACAGCCCAGACCAAGAGGACGAACGTATTCGATCGCACCGTGGCGAGGCTGACGATGATCGCGGTGATGAAGTCGACATCGCGATCGACCAGCATCGGCAGGCTGACGACCGTGATCGAATAGAAGGCCAGCGCCATGAGCGCGCCGACGATACCGCCGACCACCAGCATCATGATGCCCGCTCCTGTCTGAAACAGCGCGAGCGATTCCGATCCTATCCCTGATTCCGCCAGGAAGACGGCGAAAATGCCGTGCGCGACCATCAGCCAGAATGCGAAGGCGACGAAGACGATAACGCCCATACTCAGTATCTGGTCGTCGCCGCGGCCGCGTAGCGCGCCGAGGATTGCGCGCCAGCTCATCGGCAGTCCGGCTTCGCGGCGGCGGCTCACTTCGTAGAGCCCCACGGCGACGAACGGCGCGAGGATGGGAAAACCGGCCGCTGCCGGCACCAGCCAGGCGATCTCGCCGCGGTTGAACAGGGCGAAATAGAGAAACATCCCGGCGACCACGTAGATCGCCGCGAAAAACAGCCCGAAAGCCGGATACGCCCGGAAATCGCGCCAGCCGGCCGCCAGCGCGGCGCGAAGATCGCCTATCGTGAGATCGCTTGCGACCCGTGCCGGCGCTACCTGCGCTTCTTCGACCTTGACCATGGCAGTCTCTCCCGTGGAAGCATTAGGGATGGTGCAACAAGTCGGGCCGGGCATCAAGTATCACGCGAAGCGGGCCGGCAAGCCGGAGCTCGCTGCCGACCTGTAAATCGGTGCCGAAAAACCGGTGATGACAGCGCTCGCCGTTCGGCGGTATGGTATGCAGCGCGAAACAAGGAGGTCGACGATGGCGACGGCAGCGAAGGAAACGGCAACCGCGTTGGAGGTGGAGCAAGGATTCAATATCCCGGATCCGACGCAGATCGATCGCCTCGAGGGCAAGGTGTCCGCCACCGAATGGCGGCTCCGCTGCGAACTTGCGGCCACCTACCGGCTGTGCGCGATGCACGCCTGGACCGATCTGGTGTTCACCCATATCTCCGTGCGTTTGCCGGACGAGGACGGCGAGGAGCGGTTCCTGATCAATCCCTATGGCGTGATGTTCGACGAGATGACGGCGTCCGCGCTCGTCAAGATCGATCTCGACGGCAACGCGAAACAGGAGACGCCCTATTTCGTCAATCCGGCAGGCTTTACCATCCACAGCGCCGTCCACAGCGCGCGCGAGGACGCCGGATGCGTGATCCATGTGCATACGCCCTACGGTATCGCGGTGTCGGTGCAGAAGGACGGGCTGCGCCGCTACACGCAATTCTCGATGCAGATCCACGACGATCTTGCCTATCACGATTATGAGGGCATCGCGCTCGACCTCGACGAACGCGAGCGGCTGATCGCCGATATCGGCGAGAAGAACCTGCTGATCCTGCGCAATCACGGCACGCTCACTATCGGGCAGAATTGCGCGCTGGCGTTCCTGCGCATGTATCTGCTCGAGAACAGCTGCAAGACGCAGATCCTGGCGCAGTCGATCGGGGGCGCCGAGCATCTGCACGAGGAAAGCGAGGATATGGCGCATCGCGTGTTCCAGCAGGCTGCGCCGGCCTTCACCAAGGGCCTGGGCGACAACCTCGTCTGGCCAGGACTGATCCGTAAACTGAACCGCACCAATCCGGGTTTCGATTATTGATCCTTTCGGGGGTCCGGCGCGTGATCCGGCCGGGCCGGACAACCGGGACGTCGGGGGAGGCGTGAAGTGAGCGACCGATCGGACCGGCAGGTCCGCAGTATCGTGATCGTTGGCGGAGGGACCGCGGGCTGGATGACCGCCGCGGCGCTCGCCCACAAGCTTTCGGGGCTGGACGTGTCGATCACGCTGGTGGAATCCGCAGAGATCGGAACCGTCGGCGTCGGCGAGGCGACCCTGCCGCAGATCCGGGATTTCAACCGGTCGCTCGGCATCGACGAGGCCGAGATGATGGCGCGCACGGCGGCGACGATCAAGCTCGGCATCGAGTTTTGCGACTGGGGCCGGATCGGCGATCGCTATTTCCACCCGTTCGGCGCGCATGGGGAGGCGATCGGACCTGCGGATTTCCATCATTACTGGGCGAAGCTGAACGCGGCCGGCGATGCCGCGCCCTTCGGCGACTATTGCTATCCGATCGTGGCGGCGCGGAACGACCGGTTCGCGTTGCCGGACGCCGAACCCGAATCCGGCCTGTCGGCCTATTCCTATGCCTTTCAGTTCGATGCCAGCCTGTACGGCGTGTTTCTCGCGGCCTTCGCGCAGGAGCGCGGCACGAAGCGCGTGGAGGGCAAGGTCGTCTCGGTGCGGACGGACGGTGAGAGCGGATTCATCGCCGCGATCGCGCTGGAATCCGGCGGAGAGATAGCGGGCGACCTGTTCGTCGACTGTTCGGGCTTTCGCGGGCTGCTGATCGAGCAGGAGCTGGAAACGGGCTATGAGGACTGGAGCGGTTATCTGCCGTGCAACCGGGCCTGGGCCGTCCCCTGCGCCATCGAGGGTCCGGTCGGCCCCTATACGCGGTCGACGGCGCGCACGGCCGGCTGGCAGTGGCGGATTCCGCTCCAGCACCGGATCGGCAACGGCCATGTCTATTGCGACCGCTATATCGGCGACCAGGATGCCCTCGACCAGCTGATGACGACCCTGGAGGGCGATCCGCTCGCCGACCCCAAACAGCTGTTCTTCAAGACCGGGAAACGGCGCAGGCTGTGGAACCGGAACTGCGTCGCCATCGGCCTGTCGGGCGGATTCCTGGAGCCGCTGGAATCGACGAGCATCGACCTGATCCAGAGCGGCATCGTCAATCTTCTCGCGCTGTTTCCCGAGAAGGATTGCGCCGCACGCGATGCCGACGAATATAACCGGCTGATGGACCTCGAGTTCGAGCGGATCCGGGATTTCCTCATGCTGCACTATGTCGCGACCCAGCGCGACGACGCCGCGCTGTGGCGCGACATGCGCGAAATGGAATGGCCGGACAGCCTCGCCTACAAGATCGACGCGTTTCGCCGCCGGGGCATCGTACCCGAATATGAAAGCGGGCTGTTCCAGCCGCCGAGCTGGCTGTCGGTCTTCATCGGACAGAATATCCTGCCGCAATCCGTCGACCCACGGACCGACAGGATGACGGCGGACGAGATCGCGGCCCAGCTCCGGCGGATACGCGCTTCGATTTCCGGCGCCGTGGAGGAGACGAGCGAGCATCTGGCGTTCATCGCGGGCCATGGCGCGTCGTTCGGCGGCGCGCGGGCGGACGTGGCATGACGCAGGATTCTGCGGCGCTGTCCCGCATCGCGCTGTTCGGCAAGAGCGACGAAATCTGGCCGGTCGCCACCCTGCTCGCCGAAAACCTGCCCGATCGCATCCGCCTGACGGTCGTCGAGGATATCGGCGAACCGGCCCCGCCGGGCGCGCTCACGCTGGCCTGCGACAGCCGGTTTCATGACGGTATCGGCGTCACGGTCCGCGATCTGGTCCGGCACTGCAACGGGACCTTGGGACTGGGGACCGACCATCGGGACTGGCGGGGCGAGGGCAGCCGTTTCTTCGCCGCGCCGTCCGGCACCGTGCCGGTCATTAACGGCGTCGCCCTGCACCATGTCATGCTGCGGGCGGCGGCGACGTACGAGGAGCCGGACAGGCTCGCGCATCTGCTCGAGCCGTTCCGTTTCGCGGCCCGGGCCGCTCTCGCCGGAAAATTTTCCTTTCCGTCCGACGATCCCGGATCGCCGCTCACCATGCTCGGTCCGACGGTCCAGTGCGATCGCACCGCCTATGCGGCGTTCCTGAAGGATCGCGTCCCGGCGTCCGGCGCGCGGATATTCGAGGCATGGCCGGTCGGTGCCGATCTCGATCCGGACGACGGCCATATCCGCTCGGTCGGACTGGCCGACGGCCGGACCATCGAAGCGGACTTTTTCGTCGATGTCTCGGGCGCGCTGTCGCGTCTGCTGCCCGATGAACGCACTCCGCGTCGACACCGGCTGGCCGATATCCTCGCCTTCGACCGGATCGCGAGCGGGGCAGGCGGCCCGGCGGTCTCGGCCGAGCCGGGTCATACGATCGCTCGGGCGCTGCCGGGCGGCCTGCTGGTCGAAACGCCGCTCGGCGACGGCGCGGTTTCCGAACTCCTCTATGCATCGGCACTTATGGACGACGCGGCGGCGCAACGGCTGGTCGCGTCGTCGTCGGAATCGCTGCCGTTCGCGCCCCATTTCACGGACGCGCCTTGGACGGGCAATCTCGCGCGACTCGGCGGCGCGGCCGCCCGGCTCGGTCCGTACCAGTCCGCCGACATGCGGTTGCTGCACGAACAGGCGCTGCATCTGGTGCACTGCCTTCCGGCGACCCGGCGCATGGATGTCGAAGCGACCGAATTCAATCGCAAACAGGCCCGTTCGGCCGAACAGGTCCGCGATTTCGTCCTGCTGCCGCTGGTCCTGAACGGGCGGGACGATGCGCCCTGGGCCGACATGCGCAAGGCCGCGCTGCCCGAAACCCTCGCGCTCCGCCTCGACCAGTTCCGGAACCGCGGGCGCTTCATCGCCTTCGACAGCGAGCTGTTCGACCGCCAGACCTGGATCGACATGATGATCGGTTTCGGCGTCGTTCCGGAGCGATACGATCCCTTGGCGCGATCCATCGACATGCGCCAGGTCCAGCCGGTCCTGAAGCGAATGGTCGATGCCTTCACCCGGGCCATCCACGACATGCCCGACCTGGCCCGCTATCGGCGGGATTTTGCCGCGGACAAGCGGTAGCTGCGGCCCGTCGGCGGACTAGGCGTCCCGCCGCGTCACCAGCCACATCGCGATCGCGGTCGTCAGCGCGGCGGCGGTGCCGGCCGCGCCGGCTTCGAAGACCATCGCCATGCCCTGCGGAATTGCGAGGATGTTGAGTGCGGCGGCGGCGAGGCCAAAGAGGACGGCCAGCGCCCCGAAGGCCTTGGCCGATGTCCTGTCGCCGGCGAACAGCAGCAGGCCGAAGCCGATCCCGGCCAGCGCGAGCAGCACCTTGGCGAGGAAATAGAAGAGAAAGGCGCCGGCGACGACGACGGAGAAGACCGGGGCGAGCGCTTCGCCCGCCAGTGCGGCCGGGCGGAACATGGACAGGCCGATCCCGACCTGGATGACGTTGAACAGGCCCGAGAACAGCAGCGCGGCCCAGGCCGCCGGCGCCGGCGCGCCGCGGACCATAGCGACGAGCCCGGCGACGGCGATCACGGAGAACGCCGCAAGCTCGATCGTCCAGACGGTGGCGATTTCCGGCCAGCGCTCCGTAAAATACCGCACCACATCCGCATTGGTGACGCCGGCGGCCGGGTCCGACGCCTGCGGCCCGCCAAGCGTCATCATGTAGAAAATCTGCGTCACCACGCCGAGGATGAGAGCGGCGGCGATCAGAGTGCCTGCGCGGCGGGTCGTCATGTCCATCGAATTGCCCCTTGTGCGAAAAAGAAGATGCCCGAGCTTCGGCGCCGGTGGCTGCGAGGTTACCGTCCATTGCACAATCGCCGTTCGACCAACGGGCCCGAGCGGCTTGCCAACTGTCGACGGCCTTCGATCGCCTTCAGAAAACCGCATGGTCGCCGCGGTCGACCGAGGCGTCGCCGGCGATCAGGCGCGCGTAGAAATCGAACAGCGTTTCGGAGCCGGTCGAGGGCGTGGCCGCAGCGTCGTACAGCCCGGTTTCCGGATTCAGCACCAGCATGGACTCGGTGGCGTAATAGCGGCCGATGCGCGCGAGCTCGGCCTTCTCCGCCGCCGCAGGGACGATCCGGCCGATCGCGCCCAGCGTGCCGGCAATCGCGTCGAGCAGCCGGACCGGCACATGGGTGAAGCGCGGTTCGCGGCCGAGCAGGGCGAAGAGATGCTCGGCCTGGTCCTTCGGCGTGATCGCCTCGCCCGGACCGCCGATCGGCAATATCCGGTTGTGACGGCTGTCATCGTCGAGACAATCGGCGAGATAGTCGGCAAGATCGGCATCGCTGATCGGCTTGCAGGCGGTCAGCGTGCCGTCGCCGAACAGCAGGAAGGATTTGCCCTGCCGGACCCGGTCTACCTGGCCGGACAGCGACTTGAAAAAGGCGGTCGGCCGGACGATCGAATAGGTAAGGCTGGAGGCCATCAGCTCCCGCTCGAAGGCAAGCTTGGCCTGCTGAAAGGCGAGCAGCGGCTTCTGTACGCACAGTGCCGAGAGCAGCACCATGTGGGGAATGCCGGCCGCCCGGACGGCCGACAGCGCCGCCATATGGGCGCCATGATCGATGGCCCATGCGTCCCGGGGCGCTCCGGTGCGCGACGCCATGCAGGAGACCAGCGCATCGAACCGTTCGCCGCGCAAACCGTTCCGGGCGAGGGACGTCGCGTCGATCGCGTCTCCAAATCGCAGTTCGGCGCCGTTCAGCGGTCCCGCGGTGTCGTCTGCGGCCAGCCGGCCGCCGCTTCCAGCCCGTCGCCGGACGAAGCAGACGACGTCATGGCCGCGCTGCAGGAGCGCCGCGACGGTGGCCCGGCCGATCGTGCCGGTGGCGCCGAGAACGAAAACCCGGCGCGATGTCATGGGAGCTTGTGCCGTATCTTTGCCGGCAAATGTTCCGGGTGCGGTACCGCTTCCAATTGAAATCCTCCGTCCGTTGGAGCAAGGATAGCCTCACGTTTCCCGGGACTTGCTGATATTTGGCGGTCGGGCGCGCGCGACAAGAGGCGTCATATGACAGATTCCTGCCTGGTTCATAAGCTCGATATCTTTCTCACGCTCACCGATCGTGAGAAGGAAGCGCTGGTCGAGCTCGAAAAATCGCCGCGGGACTATGCCGCCGGCGAGACGATTTTCGAAGAAGGCGACGACGCGGACACGCTCTACGTCGTGCAGCATGGCTGGCTATATTCGAGCAACATGCTCGCGGACGGCAGCCGGCAGATCCTGCTGCTCCACTATCCCGGCGACATATTGGGCACCGCGAGCATCGCGTTCGACGAGGCGGGTTCGAGTGTCGTCGCGGGCGAACCGGCAACGCTCTGCCGTTTTCCGAAAAACAGCTTGGGACGCCTGTTCGACGCGCATCCCCGGCTTGCGGCGCTCATCTACGCGCTGGGCATGGTGGAAAATGTGACGCTTTCGGACCGGCTGAGAGTGCTCGGCAGTTCGCCCGGAAAGGGTCGGCTGGCCGGCTTCATCATGGAAATCGTTAGCCGGCTCCGGGCGACGCGCGACGAACAGATCACGCATCTCGACATGACGCTGACCCAGGCCGATATCGGCGACGCGGTGGGCCTCAACAAGATCCACGTCAACCGGCTTTTCCGCGAACTCGAACAGGAGGATTTCGCGATCCGGCGCGAGGGGCGGCGGATCGAAATCCTCCGCGAGGATTTTCTGTGCGACATCTCGTCCTTCGCCAACCGGTACCGGGAAATCGATACGAGCTGGTTCCCGCCGCCGCAGAGCTAGGAGGAAGCGGCCGCCGTTTGCGCAGGCTGATCCTGCCCGAGGTCGGTCAGTGCGATTTTCTTGGCGCGGTCGTAGCGGTCGATCATCGACACCCGATCGGCGGCGCCGAAGAACTCCTGGACGGCGGGGACCATCTCGGCCTCTTCGTCGTCGATATGTTTGCAGACGATCTCCTCCAGGAGACGCGCGTCCTGATCCCAGTCGTCCGCCCGTCTGCCGCCGGTCTCCGACAGTCTGGCCAGCAGCTCGGTCGCCACCTTGTGCTCGGTGTGGCCGACATGGGTAAGGTCGTTCCATTGCGGCATCCGCCCTTCCAGGGCATTGTAGACGACCATCTCCTCAGCGACGCTGTGCGCATAGTAGAGCTGCTTGAAATGCGACAGCGAACGCCGGCGCGCGGCATCGGACGCGCCGTCCTCGTTCATCACGGCCAGGAACCGTTTGAGGGTCCGGTGATCGCCTTTGAGGCGGTCGATTATGTCCATTGCCGTTACTCCGTTCGAATGTACGCGCTGCCGCCGCTGGAAGCCGGTTTTCGCTTACGAAGCCGACGCAGCCCGACGACGTTCACGATGGGCTCGGCGCCCTCGTGCTTGAAGCGGCCCATGGCGGTGCGCTT
>NZ_JBQLZM010000081.1:0-2642 GCF_052168275.1 Parasphingopyxis sp.
AGGTCGTGCCGGGTGAGCGCGTGGATCGCGTCGCCGATCGCCGTTTCGGCGAGCCCGCCCATCTCGGATACAAGCGCGCGCAATTCGCCGATATCGTCGTCGAATGCCTTGACCGTATGTTCGCTGCTCTTGGGCATGATCGCGGTTCCGTTTAGCCGTAGCGGCCGGTGATATAATCCTTCGTGCGTTCCTGATGCGGGTTCGTGAACAGCTCGGACGTTTCGCCATATTCGACGAGATTACCGAGATGGAAAAAGGCCGTGCGCTGCGACACGCGGGCCGCCTGCTGCATGTTGTGCGTCACGATGACGATCGCATATTTGCCGCGCAGCTCGTGGATCAGCTCCTCGATCTTGGCGGTCGCGATCGGGTCAAGCGCCGAGCAGGGCTCGTCCATCAGGATGACTTCGGGATCGACGGCGATGGCGCGCGCGATGCAGAGCCGCTGCTGTTGTCCGCCCGACAGCGCGGTGCCGCTATCGTCGAGCCGGTCCTTTACTTCCTCGAACAGGCCGGCGCGGATCAGCGATTTCTCGACGATCTGGTCGAGCTCGGACCGGGAACCGGCAAGGCCGTGGATCCGCGGGCCATAGGCGACATTCTCGTAGATCGACTTGGGGAAGGGGTTGGGCTTCTGAAAGACCATCCCGACGCGCGCCCGCAGCTGCACAACGTCCATCGACGTATCGTAGATATCTTCGCCGTCGAGTTCGATCTGTCCCGTGGTCCGGGCGATCGGGATCGTGTCGTTCATCCGGTTAAGGGTTCTGAGAAAGGTCGATTTGCCGCAGCCGGACGGGCCGATAAAGGCGGTGACATTGTCCATGCCGATATCGATCGAGACGTCATCGATCGCCTGTTTCTCGCCATAATAGACGTTGACGTTACGCGCCGTCATCTTGAGCGACGCCGGGTCGACGAGCGGTTCGTCTGCGGCGGGTTTCGCCTCGGGCGCGGCCTGGGCTTCGGTTGCATCGTTCATGATATCACCAGCGTTGTTCATATTTGTTGCGCAGCCAGATCGCGAGTCCGTTCATGACGAGCAGGAACAGCAGCAGCACGATAATCGCGGCCGATGTTTTCTCGACGAAACCGGGATCGAGTTCGTCCGACCACAGGAAGATCTGCACGGGCAGCACGGTCGCGGGATCGGTCAGTCCGTCGGGCGGCGAGGCGACGAAGGCGCGCATGCCGATCAGCAGCAGCGGCGCGGTTTCGCCGAGCGCACGGCTCATGCCGATGATCGTGCCGGTAAGGATACCCGGCAGCGACAAGGGCAGGACGTGATGGGTCAGCACCTGCACCGGCGAGGCGCCGACGCCGAGCGCCGCATCGCGTATCGATGGCGGCACGGACTTGATCGCGTTGCGCCCCGCGATCACGATGACCGGCATAGTCATCAGCGCGAGCGTCAGGCCGCCGACAATGGCGGCCGATCGCGGCAGGTGGAAGGTATTGATGAACACCGCAAGGCCGAGCAGGCCGAAAATGATCGACGGCACGGCGGCGAGGTTATTGATCGACACCTCGATGATATCCGTCCAGCGGTTCTGCGGCGCATATTCCTCGAGATAGACAGCGGCGAGCACGCCGATCGGGAAAGCGAGGGCCAGCGTCACCAGCATGGTCAGCAACGATCCCTTGAGCGCGCCCCAGATGCCGGCGAGCGTGGGATCGCTCGAATCCGCCATGGTCAGGAAGGTCCAGCTCAATGCGCGGCGCACCTGGCCGGCGTCCTCGAGCGCGGCATAGCGCTCCATCATCGCCGCGCGTTCTTCGCTCTGCGTCGCGCCGGTATCGCCGCGGGCGGCGAAATCGACTTCGGTCGAGGCCGGCATCCAGATCACTTCCTCGCGGGTCAGCAATGTCGGATCTTCGGACACGGCATTGCGCAGCTTGACCCATGCGCCGCTCGAGAAGAGCGCGGGGCCGTCCTCGCCATAGGCGTCGACCGCGGCTTGTCGCGCGAGGCCCTGGAAATCGGCGCCGGCCAGGAGCTGATCGCGATCCTCGCCCTCGAGCTGAGACGGTTCGAGGAAGATATTCGACGCCGCGAAATTGACCGGAAGCGCGACTTGCACCTGGGTGAAACCGCGCGCGCCGCTCGAGACCATGGTGAAGAGCAGGAAGGCGAGGAAGCCGGCCGAGAGCAAAACGGCGAACAGACCGTAGATTCGGAACCTTTTCTCCGCCCGGTAGCGCGCGCGGATGCGTCGCTGCATCGCATCGGTGTTCCAGTCGGTCGGCTGACGACCATTTTCGGTGGCGAGCGCGGTATTCATCTATTCATAGGCCTCGCGGAAGCGCTTGACGACGCCGAGCGCGATGATGTTGAGGAGCAGCGTCACGATGAAGAGGACGAGGCCGAGCGCGAAGGCGGCCAGCGTCTTCGAACTGTCGAACTCCTGGTCGCCGGTCAGCAGCTGGACGATCTGCACGGTCACGGTCGTCACGCTCTCGAACGGGTTGGCGGTCAGGTTGGCGGCGAGGCCCGCGGCCATGACCACGATCATCGTTTCGCCGATGGCGCGGCTCACGGCGAGCAGCACGCCGCCGACGATGCCGGGCAGGGCGGCCGGGATCAGCACGCGCTTGATCGTTTCCGAATTGGTCGCGCCCATGGCGAGGCTGCCGTCGCGCAT
>NZ_JBQLZM010000082.1:0-19302 GCF_052168275.1 Parasphingopyxis sp.
TATAGCCGTTGGGCTCGCCCTGGTCGGAGAGGATATCCTCGATGATCCGCGCCAGCCCTTCCGCGCCGTCGCCGAACACGCCGCCGGCCGCGGCGATCAGGTCGTCCTGCTGATAGGTGGTGCGCCCGTCCTGCGTCGCCGGCACGGTCGGCTCGCCGGTCGCCGCGTCGTTTCCGGCGACGTCCTCCTGCGCGGGGATGGCTTCATTCTCATAGCCGGGCGTGTCGGGGATGTAGTTGGGGTCGGCATAGACGGTCGTGTCGGTCTCGACCGCGGCGTCGGCGTCGAAACCGGGCTCGGTATCATATCCCGGATCGTCGGCAGGCGCGCCCTGGTCGGTCGTCGAGCCGCCGCTCCGATAGTCGCTCTCGCTGAAATCGCCGGTCTGGAGCGCCGCATCGGGATCGACGGTGTCGATCTGCGCGGCGGACGGCGCGATGGCCATCCCGGCGAGGCCGAGCGCGGCGGCGATTGAAAACAGGCGCTTCTTCAACATGATCCATCCCCCGGCAAAGCTCGGCCCGCCGGTTTTACGCCCCGGCCGGACTCGCGCGCAATCGAGCGCGGGACGAACCGAGTCGGTTCCGCGCCGAAACGAGTCGATTCTGTGGATTTCCGGGCATTTGGCGGCGGCCGGGCGATGCGGCGAAGGGCTGTTGATCCGTTCAATCCACGCCGCTATACGCGCCGAACGGCTGCGCCAGGACACGTGGGTGAGTGGCTGAAACCACCGGTTTGCTAAACCGGCATACGGGGATTACCCGTATCGAGGGTTCGAATCCCTCCGTGTCCGCCAGCTGGCCTTTCCAAACCGCGGATGCCGGGAACCGGGCGTCGTGCGACATGTGAATTCCCGGGCGCGGCGCGGGCTGGACATGGACGGCAGGTCCGGCCTATCTCCCCCGTTCCGAACGACAATATGCAATTGGCGAATATTCCTTGACAGATTCCCCGCGGCGGCCGCGTCTGATAATCGGCAGGAGCGACAGGCTGATCGCCCGGCTGAAGTCGATCATGCTCGCCTGGCGGTTCATCCGCCAGGTCGACGGGCAGCTGATCGTCAACTGGCCGAGCGTGCCCGAACGCTATGGCGCCGAGCGCGAAAACTATTCCCCGAGCGAGATCTTCGACCTCGTGGAATTCTACGGCAACGGCGATCAGAGTCTGCTGTTCGTCGAGCAGCGGCTGATATCCTTTCCCGAAGACGGCCGCGATCTCTCGAGCGAGGAATTCGCCGCGAGCCTGAAGGACGGTTTCTCCCGCGAGGTTTTCCTCAACTCGACCGCGCCGTTCTACCAGCGCGGCACGGCGAACCTGCTGTTCGAGGGCGAGCGCGGGAAACGGGGCATTTTCACGAGCGACCTCGCCGAACTGTTCGACACGATTCCGCACAATCCGCGCATCCTGACCGCGCTTGCGAATTTCCACAACCGTACCGGTCTCGAACCCGGCTCCTATGTCGCGCTGCATTATCGCAGGGGCGACTGCTACGACATGCTGCGGCGCGACCTGCCGCAGCATGGCGGCGGATCCATCGACGAAAAGCGCATCCGCTTCCTCGTCAGCCATTTCGTGGTGCGGACGGCGCCCGAGGACTATTTCCGCGAGGAGCTGGAGCGGCATCTCGAAGCCGGAAAACGGATCGTTTTCACCAGCGATTCGCCGGAGACGATTGAGACGTTCCAGACCAATTACGGCCCCAGGAACTTCGTGGACCTGTCCAGCTTCACCCTCCCGGTCCCGATCCAGAAGGCCTTTTTCGACTTTCTCGTGATCAAGAATGCCGCGGCCATTCTCGGGACGTCGAGCAACTTTTCGAAATTCGCGTCGGACCTGGGCGGCGGCACCTTTTTCAACGCGACATGCGGCGGCGAGATCGAGGCGTTGCGGGCCGAGTTCGAACGCGAAATCCTCGAGCGCGCGACGGTCGAGACCGACGTGGCCCGGGTCGCGCTGGCAGCGCTGACCGATCATTACACCGTGATCCGCAAGCGCGTCCAGCGGGCCGGCTGAGCGCTTCATCCGCCGCAAGAGCCGGGCAAATTCAATCGCCTGCGAGATTCGCTATGGGATATTCGCGGGATTCCGTTTATCGGTCGCCCGCTCCCGATCCGCTCCAGCGTCTGTGAGGTGAGATGACGTCGCAACCGAAAATCTATGTTGCCGGCCATACCGGGATGGTCGGCGGTGCGATCGTCGAGGCCGTCCGGGCCCATGGCTACGAGAATATCGTGACCCGACCGCGACGCGAACTGCCGCTGGACGACCGGGCGAAGGTGGACGGGTTCTTCGCCGAAGCCCGGCCCGACTGGGTCTTTCTCGCGGCCGCCAAGGTGGGCGGAATTATCGCCAACGACACGGGTGGCGCGGATTTCATTCGCGAGAATCTGCTCATCCAGACGCATGTGATCGACGCCGCTTGGCGGCATGGCGCGCAGCGGCTGCTGTTTCTCGGCTCGTCCTGCATCTATCCCAAACAGGCCGAACAGCCGATCCGGGAATCGAGCCTGCTGACGGGCCCGCTCGAGCCGACCAATTCGGCCTATGCCGTCGCCAAGATCGCGGGCAAGGAAATGTGCGACGCCTATGCCAAGCAGCACGGATTCGACGCGTTCACCGCCATGCCCTGCAACGTTTACGGGATCGGCGACAATTTCCATCCCGAGCACAGCCATGTCGCCGCCGGCCTGATGCGCCGCTTCCACGAAGCGAAGATGGAGGGGCGAGACAGCCTGGCGGTCTGGGGCACGGGCAAGCCGCTGCGCGAGTTCATCTTCTCGAAGGATATCGGTGAGGCCTGCCTGTTCCTGATGGAACATTATCGCGAGGGCGGAATGATCAATGCCGGATCCGGGCAGGAGATATCGATCCGCGATCTGGCCGAGCTGATCCGGGAAATCGTCGGCTATGAGGGCGCGGTCACGTTCGACAGTTCGAAGCCCGACGGCACGATGCGGAAACTGATGGACAACAGCCGGATAAACGCGTTGGGCTGGCGGCCGGCTACGGACCTCGAAGACGGGCTGCGGCAGATGTATGGCTGGTTCCTCGAACACGGGGACCGAGGGAGAAGCGGGCGATGAGCACGGGTTCGACGGAAAAGCTGCACCTCGGGTGCGGATCGAAACATATCGAGGGTTTTTTCCATGTCGACGCGCTCGACTATCCGCATGTCGATCATCAGGGCCCGGCCGACGATCTCTCGTTCATCGAAAGCGATACGGTCGGCCTGATCTATGCCTGCCACATACTCGAGCATTTCGGCCGCGCCGAATATATGGACGTGCTCCGGGAATGGCACCGCGTGTTGCGGCCAGGCGGCGTGCTGCGGCTCGCGGTTCCCGATTTCGCCGCCTGCGCGCGCCTCTACGCCGAAGGCGCGCTCGAACGCGGGATCGAGGATATTCGCGGCCTGTTGTGCGGCGGGCAGCGCGACGAATATGATTATCACAAGATCATCTTCGACGAGGAAAGACTGGCGGACGACCTGAAGACGGTTGGCTTCGCCGAAACGCGGTTATGGGACTGGCGCGAGACCGAGCATAGCGATCTCGACGATTATTCGCAGTCCTATCTGCCGCACATGGACAAGGATAACGGGACGCTGATGTCGCTGAATATCGAGGCGGTGAAATGAACGATACGACGAAACGCAAGACGGCGCTGATCACGGGCTGCACGGGGCAGGACGGCGCCTATCTGGCGGAATTGCTGCTCGACAAGGGCTATAATGTGCACGGCATCAAACGCCGCTCCTCGTCTTTCAACACGGGCCGGATCGACCATCTGTTCGGCCATGCCGAGAATGGCGCGGGCGATTTCAAGCTGCATTACGGCGATCTGACCGATGCGACCAACCTGATCCGCGTGGTCGCCGAGACGCAGCCCGACGAGATCTACAATCTCGCCGCGCAAAGCCATGTCGCGGTCAGTTTCGAAACGCCCGAATATACGGCCAATGCCGATGCGGTGGGCGCGCTCCGGATGCTCGAGGCGATCCGCATCCTCGAGATGCAGGACCGGGTGCGCTTCTACCAGGCCTCGACGTCGGAGCTGTACGGCAAGGTTCAGGAGGTGCCGCAGAGCGAGACCACGCCCTTCTATCCGCGCTCGCCCTATGCCGTCGCCAAGCTCTATGCCTACTGGATCACGGTCAATTATCGCGAGGCCTACGGCTTCCACGCGTCGAATGGCATCCTGTTCAACCATGAAAGCCCGATCCGCGGCGAAACCTTCGTGACGCGCAAGATCACCCGGGCCGTCGCCGCGATCGAGCTCGGGCTGCAGGACCGGCTCTATCTGGGGAATCTCGACGCCCGGCGCGACTGGGGCCATGCCCGCGATTTCGTCGACGGGATGTGGCGGATCCTGCAGCAGGAGGAGCCCGGCGATTATGTGCTCGCGACCGGCGAGATGCATTCGGTGCGGGAGTTTTGCGAACTCGCCTTCGCCGAACTGGGGCGGGCGATCGAATGGCGGGGCGAGGGCGTCGACGAAAAGGGCTGCGATGCGAAGAGCGGAGACTGCCTGATTGCCGTCGATCCCCATTATTTCCGCCCGACCGAGGTCGACCAGCTGCTCGGCGATCCGTCCAAGGCGCGCGCGCAGCTCGGCTGGGAGCATGTGTCGACTTTCGCGGAGCTCGTCTCCGAGATGGTGGCCGAGGACCTCAACCTGCTCAAGACCGAACGGTTGGCGCGCCGGGCCTATGGTGTTGTCGAATAACGAATATTTATCGATTTTTCGGCGGTGTCGGCGGCAAAATGCGCCCAATCATGGATTTTTCTGGATGAAATGTGGGGACCGGCTGGCGCCCGGTTGCTTTGTTGGTGAGGATCGATAAACGGTTTCCGGTCGCGAGGTCGCCCCGGGAAGGGGCACAACAACGGATATTGTGTGCAATGAAGGTTTTTGTCTTGGGGGGGGACGGCTTTTGCGGCTGGCCCACGAGCCTCCATCTGTCACGTCGCGGCTATGACGTCACCATTATCGACAATCTTTCCCGCCGGAAGATCGATGTCGAGCTGGGCGTAGAATCGCTGACGCCGATCGCGCCGATCGACCGGCGCCTCGCCGCCTGGAAGGAAGTGAGCGGAAAGGATATCGCCTTTCACGATTTCGATATCGCGGACAGTTATCATCGGCTGCTGACGCTGATCGAAGACGAAGATCCGGATGTCGTCATCCATTTCGCCGAACAGCGCGCCGCGCCCTATTCGATGAAATCGAGCTTTCACAAACGCTACACCGTCGACAATAATCTCAACGCCACCAACAATCTGCTGGCCGCGATCGTCGAGGCGAAAAGCAATGCCCATATTGTGCATCTCGGGACGATGGGGGTCTATGGATACGGCACGGCGGGCATGAAGATTCCCGAGGGCTATCTGACCGTGCAGATTCCGACCGATACGGACGTCATCGAACAGGAAATCCTCTATCCGGTGAATCCGGGATCGATCTACCATCTGACCAAGACGCAGGATCAGCTGTTCTTCGCCTATTACAACAAGAATGACGGCGTCCGCGTCACCGATCTCCACCAGGGCATCGTTTGGGGTACCCAGACCGAAGAAACCAGGATGGACGAGCGGCTCATCAACCGGTTCGACTATGACGGCGATTACGGCACGGTGCTCAATCGCTTCGTCATGCAGGCCGCGCTCGACTATCCGATGACCGTGCACGGCACGGGCGGCCAGACGCGGGCCTTCATCCATATCCAGGACACCTGCCGGTGTATCGAGCTGGCCATCGCCAACCCGCCGCAAAAGGGCGAGCGCGTGAACATTCTCAACCAGATGACCGAAACGCACCGGGTGCGCGATCTCGCCAAGATGATCGCGGACAAGACCGGCGGCGCGTTCGAGCTGGTCGAAAATCCGCGCAACGAGGCCGACGAGAATGATCTCCACGTAGCGAACGACCGGTTCCTGGGCCTCGGGCTGGAACCGATCACGCTCGATGACGGGCTGCTGGACGAGATCACCGAGATCGCGAGAAAATATGCCGACCGGTGCGACCGTTCGAAAATTCCCTGCCGTTCGACATGGACCTAGCGCGGAGCGGCGACCATGGCACTGGCGACGCGCACGGCGATTGAGCTCAGCGAGAAGGCCGCGGCGCTGAACGCCAGTTTCGAAAAGCTGACAGCGCGGCAAATTCTTGCGCAGATACTCAATGGCCGCGCTGCCGGCCGCGCCGCGGTCCTGTCTTCGTTCGGCGCCGAAGCGGCCGTTCTGCTCAAGCTCGTGGCCGACAAGGATCCGACGACGCCGGTCGTGTTCCTCGAGACCCGCAAACATTTCGCCGAGACGCTGGACTATATCGACGATCTCATGGACGCGCTCGGTCTGACGACGCTCGTCCGCGTCCGTCCGAACTCCGCCCAGCTGGCCGCTGCCGATCCGAAGGGCGACCTGCATGCGCGCGACAGCGATCGCTGCTGCTACATCCGCAAGACCCTACCGATGATCGGCGCGCTGAAAAATTACGATTGCATTCTCACCGGTCGGAAGCGTTTCCAGACCGACGCCCGCAAGCGGATGGACTATGTAGAGGTCCAGCAAAGCTGGTTGCGGATCAACCCGCTGGCGGACTGGACGCCGGACCGGGTGAACGGGTTTCTGGACGATCATGGCTTGGCACGGCATCCGCTCGTCGCGCGCGGATATGCGTCGATCGGATGTGCGCCCTGCACGGTTCCGGGCGAGGACGATCGCGCCGGACGCTGGGCCGGTCAGGAAAAGACCGAATGCGGCATCCATCAATATCGAGGGAGCGCAGGGTTATCGGCCGGTGTGCGGGAACCCGGGCCGGACGACTAGCCGCCGGGGGACAGGCGGTCCGTCCGTCTCCCCGCCGTCAGAAGCCGATCTTGTCGCGCAGCCGCCTGAGAACGCCCGACTGCCGAAGATCGCTGGCCGCTCCGGTCGGCGCCGTGGAGGTCCCACGACGATCATGATCGTCGGGTTCGGGGCTTGAGGCCATATCGGCCCGGCTCTGCTCGTGCAGTTTCTCGGCGCGCCTCTTCTCGACCTGCTCCAGCATGAAAAAGAAATCGTCACCCCAATAGATCGGGCGATGCGAGCTCAGATAATAGACGCTCGGCTCGAGCCGCTGGACGGCCAGGCCGGCCGCCCGCACCTGGTCGTCCGTGATCAGTTCGATCCGCAGATGCGTTTTCGGTTGCCGGTCGAGGAACGGCAGCAGTTCGATGTCGGAGATGACGAGTTCGCCCAACGTATCGTAATCGGGCTCGTGGCGGATGATCTCGTTGTTCGCCTTGACGATGAGCTCGCCCGTATGGCGCTTGGCCACGTGCAGAACCCCGGTCAGGCGATCGAATCCGAGAAAGATCGCATGATTGTGCAGAACCTTGTCGTTCACATGGCCCAGCCGTTCGACATTGGTGAGCCATGCTACGCCGTCCGGCGCGCGGTGCGCCTTCGCCATGATCAGCGGGCCGCTGTTGGGCTTTTGCCCGCCGCCGCCGATCCTGTCGGAGTCGATGAGCAGCAGTTTGCGGGCCGCCAGGCTCATGTCCTCCAGCACCGGCTTGCGGATCAGATAGCTGCAGGTCGGGTTGCCCGTGCCCATCATATCCTGGCCCATATGCACGTCGAACAGCGGTTCCGGGATGACGAAGAGTTCGCGGCCGTCCGCCGCCGCGCGGCCGACATATTCATGCAGGGTGCCGGACGACACGCGATAGCCCTCGAACGGACCGGTCGCGTCGAACGCCATCCGCGTCCCGATCAGCAACTCCACGCCATAGGCGTTGCCGGACAGGGCCTGGGTCGCGACGTCGGCGCCGAGCGGCACGAACAGCGCGTCGTCGTCCATATCGACCGCTCGGATATGATAGAGGGATGTCAGGAAATCCGCCGGCTGGGCCGCGAGGGCCTTGCGGACCATGGGGAAGAATTCCGGCGACAGGTTCATCGCGCCGGCGGCGTCGAAGACCAGGATGTCGGAACCGATATCCTCGCGCGCCCGGTTGAAACATTCGCCCGCCGAGGCGCCGATCATTTCGATGACGGTGTAGCCCTTGTTCCGCGCCGCATCGATCTGCTCGCGAACCGCCGGGGTGGGAAGGAAGGTCACCATGATGACATGGTCCGCGTCGGACAGGATTGCCGTCGGACGGCCCTGCACGAGCGCCGCGAGCGCGTGCTGGTTGGGCGGCATCGCGACATAGGCGATTGACTCGAGACCGGGGTGCGCCGCGGGCCGGGGCGCGAGCGCGTGATGGCCGTTTTCCGCGATATGGCGATGGAAGCCGTACCAGGTTTCGAGATTGTGGTCATTGTCGAACGCAGGCCGGGCGATCCTGTGCCCGTTTTCCAGCGCGTCGGCGAGGCGGTCGGCGAGGTGCTGCACTTCGGGGCGGACGAGCGTCGTCGGATGGTCGGCGGGATCGATGAGCTCCGGCGTTCCGCCCACATCGGTCGCAATGAACGGGATATGGTGAACCAGCGCCTCATACACCGCCATCGTCGAATTCTCGATCAGCGACGGCATGACCGCGATCATGTCGCGCGAACACATCAGCGACAGCGCCTCGGGCTGGTTGCGGTCGCTGACGATTTCGACCGGGAACGGCCAGTGCTGGGCATGGGCGCTGATGAAGGCGATCGGCTTCTGGTTGCCCTGGCTTTGAAGCTTCTCCCCTTCCTTGCCGAGAAAGGTGATCTTCTCGATTTCCACGCCGCGGGCGACCAGCGCGTCGATCGCGAAGACGAAGAGCTCGAGGCCCTTGCGCGGCTCGAGCCGGCCGAAAAATACGAGTTCCCTCGTCTCCACCAGGTCGCCTTGGACGCGCGCCGGCCTCCGGTCCTCGACCTTCACTTCGGAGAAATCGACGATATTGGGCTGCACGAAGGTACGGCCCTCGGGCAACCGGTAGCCGATATGGTCCATGAAGCTCAGCAGGTGCGCGCTGCCGCCGACGACCATGTCCGCCCATTCGACGCATTTCTGCTCTGCGAAGGCGGCGACGACGAGTTCGGGCTTGTCGATCGGGCGCATCTGATAGTGCCGGTTCCAGATATAGGGCGAGGAGGTCTTCATCACGAACAGCGTGTCCTGGAATGCGAGACCCAGCCGCTTGGCCTGGAGGCAGTAGAAGGCCCCGCCCCGCCATTCGGACGTGTGGACCATGTCGAACCGGTCATTGGCCCTGAGCCAGCGGTAGAAGGACAGCCAGCGCCATTGCCACTTGGTGCTGGCGCAGGCGATCTCCTCGTCGAGATCGGGCAGATAGACCAGATCGATGCCGAGACCGGCATAATGGTCGACCCAGTGTTCGGGCGTTTCGTTCTCGACCTTGCGGCCCTTGAGATACAGCACCGTCACCCTGTGGCCGTCGGCGACGAGGCCGCGGGCGAGATGATAATAGGTGGAGGCGATGCCGCCGTTGCGGACAGGCCCGATAATCTCTTCCGTCGCGATCAGGACCTGCAGCCGCTTGTCCGAACCGCCGGCCGAAAATTTCTCGAGCGACGGGAAGCTGCGGACGTCAAACAGATCCTTCTGCATGTCTCCTCCCCAATCTCATTCGGCGCTCATCATTTCAGCTTCGCGACGCACAGCGCGGCGTTCACCATCAGGTCGCGCCGCGTCAAACTGTCGTCGAAACCGCGCAGCCGGGCGAAAACGTCGTCTGTCAGCCGTTCGGCAACCGCGTCGGGCGACTCGATCTCGATCCATTTCACCACGTCATAATTGTCATAGGTGATGTCCTTGATTTCATCGAGGCGTATCTGGTTGAGATTCGTATTGAAATAGTGATCTTCGGGCAGGTCCGGCGCGATCAGGATGTGGTTCCAGTCGGCCACTTCGTCATGCTCGGCCAGTCCGGGAACATATTGCTCGGGCCGGTTGGGCATCTTGTGATGGCCGTTCCAGCAATAGAAATTGTGGTGATGGTAGATCAGATGGCCGTCCGGGTTCAGCAACGTCCGGATATTCGGGATGATATTGCGGATATTGTGCAAATGCTCGGTGACGTTGTGCAGGACGACCGCGTCGAACGTCGCCTTGGTCTCGAGATCCTCGATAACCCCGTTGATCAGGTGGATGTCCGGGCATCGCTGCATGATCTGATTGGGCGTGACGCCGAGATTCGCCTTTTTGCGCTTGCGCTTGTTCTTCACCGTGGATGAATCGAGCGGCATCTGCGGATCGATGCCGGTATAGCTTTCGGCTCCGGCCACCAGAAAACCGTTGCCGAACGCGCCGAACCCGCAACCGACGTCGAGGACGGACCGGTGGGCGACATAGTCCTGAATGCGGCGGGGCCAGACGATATAGCCATATTCCACCGATTTCGCGATCAGCGCCGGATCATAGTTGCGCAGCGCCCGGGCCGGGCTCTTGGCGAAGGCAAAATGCGCGGCCTTGGCACAGTCCGCATCGTCGGCCCAATTGGCCACGCGCAGATGGTCGGACTTCTTGCGCAGCCACTGGATGTGGCGCCTGGCATCGGCCTCATCGGTTCCGATCGCCGTGTCCAGTGCCGCGATCCGATCCGGCAGCTCCGCCAGGAAGGCGGCCCCGGGATCGCCCTGTTTTCGCAAGGCCGGCTTCTTCCGTTTCGGGGTCTTGCCCTTCGCCTGGCCCGAGGTTCCGCCGCGACCCTTTTGCGCGTTGATTTCAACCTTGATTTTCCGTGCGAGTTTGTGGCCCGGCCGCTCGCGCAGGAAATCCTCGATCAGTTCGTCGGCATCGTCGAGCTGGCCGCGGGCGAGTTCGGCCCGGGCCAGGTGCAGTTCGACCAGCGCCGACGAGTTCTTCTTCCGGGCGTTGGAAAGAATGGCGTGGGCCTGGTCGGCATCGCCGTCCGAAAGGCAGTTTTTCGCATCCTCAATCTGCCGTTCGACCGCATCTATCCGGGCGAGCGCCTTTTCGACGACATCGGCTCTGGCGCCCGACTCGGCGGCCTGGGCATATGTCTGCCGGGCCGCCGGGAAATCGCCCAGCCATTCGACAATCTTCGCCCGGCGCATCAGCGCCGACCAGTGATCGGGGCGCTGTTCGAGAATGTTGTCGACGATCTTGAGCGCGCTGTGCGGCTGCCGGTCGGCGAGCAGGCGCTGGGCGATCTGCAGCGGGGTGTCTTGTTTCGTGATCGGTACTTCCCTGTATCTGGATCCGCCGGTCTCAGCGACACCCCTTGCCCATGAATTCGGGGGCCGAACGCGACGGGCCGTTGACGGATTTGCCGACGGACAGTGCGCATCCCGATTTTTCCATCAAATATCCAGATTCGCAATCTACCATTTCGGGATGGGCGCTGCTAGCCGCTCCTGTGCGCTCCGCGTTATGTGAGGGGCTTGTGGGGGAGAGCCCGTACGGTTTTGGGCGGATCGAAGCAGATTCGGCTTTCAGATTGGGGATCACGGACCGATGGATGATGTTGACGAGTTGCCGACGGGGGGAATCTTTTCCGGGACGCCGGAAGCCATAGCCTATTTGCTGGTGCGGGATATCGCCGCCGCCGAAGGGCGGGACTATCGCGGCATCGGCGGGCCGGAAAATGGCAATGCACCGTCGCGCAAATGGATCCTGGATTGCTACCGGGATTGCCTGACGGCCACACGCGGCGAACGCGGCGACGATTGAGCCGGTATCGGGCGACCGGTTCTGCGTCGCCAACCGGACGCCCATCGTCCCGCGCCCCGGTCAGCCGGTTTTTTTGCCGAGGCGTCGTCCGGCTCTCTCGCGGAGCAGCTGGAGACGGTGGATCTGCCCGTCATTCGCCCCGGTCACGCCGTCCATCGCGTCGAGCGCCTCTTGGTAGCGCTTCGTCGCGATCAGGCAGTCCGCGAGCTGGATGGCGATCGGCGGGGTCTTCTCACCGATTCTGAGGGCGTCGCGGAACCGCCCGATCGCCGCCTCATGGTTCCGGATATGCCGCAAGGCCCGGCCCGTATAAGCTTTTGCCGTGTAGCGGTATCGCGAATCATGCTCGATCCATCGCCGCTCGACGGCGAACAGGTCGTCGATCGTTCCGGCGTGCGCGGTCGCATCGATCAGGATGCGCCAATGCAGATCGCCCTTCGGCGGATCGTCGCAAATCTGCCCGGCGATCGCGGCCGCCTGCCGGTATTCGCCGAGTTTCATCAGCGATTGGGCGCACAGGAGCCGCGTTTCGACGCGCATATCGTCAGACAGCAGCGCGACCACGTCCTCATGCGCGTTCCGGTCCGCCAGGAACCGCGCATATTCGAGCCGGAATGCGGGAGACGTTGCCGCCGCATCCCGATGCTCGGCGAAAAAGGCCTCGTCGTCGCGCAGGCGCGCCTGGTTCGCGCGCTCGGCGAGGATCAGCGCCGCCGCATCCTCGGCCGGCAGCTGTGCCTCGTCCGGCAGTATCCATTCCGTGTCGGTCGTCCGGCCGGTAAAGGCGTTGACCATGCGTTCGACGTTGAAGGCAACGATATCCCGCGTGACGTGGACGAGGTCGTCCATCCAGGCGATCCGGCGATCGCTGTAAGTCACCGATTCGTAGCTCGGAAAATAACAGACCTGGCCGCGTTCGGCGACGACATGCTCGGCGACGGCGCGCAGCACGGATTTGGAATAGCTGTTCGCGGTCATCACATCCATCCGGCGATGGGTCTGCATCATGGGAACCGGCGATACGGTGAGGACGATCTGGAGATTGCGCGGTCCGTTGGCGATGCACAGGTCCAGCGCCCGGTTCAGATAATCCCGGCATTCGTCGAATGTCAGCACGTGGAGCGAGAACCGATCGGGCCATTTCTTCAGGACCGAAGGGAGCGGCGCGGTGTTCAGATATATCTGCGCCTGCTCGTCCCACCACAGCTCGACGAGCCCCAGCGTCATGATCAGCACCCTGCATCGGGACAGCATGCGGGTCGCTTCGAACAGTCCGCGGCGGCGTTCGCGCAGCAGTTCGACCGGCGCCGGCCGGATGCTGTTGATCATGTGCAGATCGACGAACTTGTCCGGGCCGATCTCGACGAATGCATCCGTCTCGTCGAAATCCTGCGCGCCGAAGGCCCAGGCCAGTTCGTTGTAGATGGACGGAGTGCCGAAATTGTTGACGACTTCGACATTGACGTCGGCAAAGGCCGGCTGGGCCAGAAGGTCCCGCATCGGGATGCGGAAGCCGCGCTTGATCAACTCGCTTTCGACGTGGCGGGCGAAACAGGAGCCGATCGTGAAGATGCGTTCCTTCCGCTTGAACTTGAACGGTACGTCGAAGGCCGGCTTGGCGACGGGTTCGACGCGATTGTCCTCCAGCCGGTTGCCCCAGGTCGACACATTGTTGGACTTGCGGATACGCACGGCTTCGGGACCGTTATGGATCAGCAAAGGCATGCTTGCTCACGCATGGTCGGGCTTTCTCAACACCGGTCAAGGCTAGGCCATTTTCCCGCTGCGGAAAAGGAGAGTTTCGCTGCGGCTATGGGCGTGCCCGCCCGGACCCGGCGGCGGCATCGCGTTGGACGTCTGCAGGGGCGAGGCGCCGCGATCAGGCGGCGGCGCTCGCCTGGTCGAAGCCGTCGAACGTGCAGGTTGCGGCAAACACCTCTTTCGCGACGGTCGCGACGGTCCGCTCGAACGTTTCGTCGACGAACTCCCCGTGCTGGAGCAGTCGCGGCAATGCCAGCGCCGCCTCGAGCATCATCAGGCAGCGCTCGCGCATGCCGTGGAGCAGCACGATGCTCAGTTCGCTCCGTTCGCCGGCCTTGGCGACGGCGGTCTCCAGTCCCGCCCGCAGCGGCTCGGCGATCCGGCCTTCATAGGCCGTTCTGATCCACGGGTCGGTATGTTCGTCGCGCAGCCGCAGGAAGAGGAGGTGCTGGTACGCGTCGCTGCCGACGATGTCGGCCGCATGCCGGACATAGTCCTGGATAGTCCGGTTGACCGACGGGCCCGGTGGCGGCGGCGCGGCGATCCGGTCTTCGACCTGCTCGATCAGCCGGGCGACGCAGGCGCGATAAATGTCTTCCAGCCCGTCGAACGAATAATAGACCTGCCAGTAGCTGATCTCGAGCCGGGCGGCGATATCCTCGACGCTCACCGCCGACCAGGGCCGTTCGAGGAAAAGCGGCAGCGCGCCGGCCGCGATGGCGGCGCGCCGTTCCCGCCAGTCGATGGCTTTGCCGATCCGGTTTTTCTTGCTGCAGGCCATTCCAACACCTCTCGATCCGCTCGGCTCTAAATATAACGTTTCGTAGTAAATAGTATGTATCGGAATATGGGCCCTGCCGCAATATGCGCGGCATTTTCGACAAAACGCCGGAAAATATGGGTCTATGCAACTGTTGTCCGATTGTCACAGATCGGGATGAACTACGTTTCGTGTGAAAAAATCGTTGAGGGATGAAATCGGGAGCGCCATAAGCCCGTCGCATGGTCATCGGCGAGGCGGACGTTTCGTCGACCAGAAACAGGAAGTGCGGCGTCGCCCCAAGGGCATCGCGACCAGTGCAATCGTCGCGACGGCGCCGCTGAAAAGGCTTTTTTTGAAGGGGTTTGAATTCCATGACTACAACCACACAATCGACGGCATTCTCGGCGCGGACTCGCGGCATGCGCGCGATGCTGCTGAGCGGTGCCGCCTCGGCCCTCGTCGCGACCCCGGCCTTCGCGCAGGACAGCGAACAGCTCGCGGCCGCCAGCACGACCGACCAGCCGGCGATCGTCGTCACCGGTACGCGCATCACGAATCCGAACCTCGAACAGTCGAGCCCGATCCAGGTGCTGGGCCAGGACGAGCTCGATTACCGCCAGGCGACCAACGCCGAGGAACTGATCGGCGAGCTGCCCGGTATCACCCCGGGCGTCAGCAACTCGGTCAATAACGGCAGCGCCGGTATCGGTACGCTGAACCTTCGCGGCCTCGATTCGCGGCGCAATCTCGTGCTGCTGGACGGCACGCGCATCGTGCCGGCATCGCTGTTCAGCGAAACCGACCTCAACACCATCCCGGTGGCGCTGATCGAGCGGGTCGAGATCGTCACGGGCGGCGCATCGTCCGTGTACGGCGCCGATGCCATCGCGGGCGTCGCCAACTTCGTCACGCGGCGCGATTTCGAAGGCCTCGAAGCCGCGCTGACCTACGGCATCACCGAGCGCGGCGACGGCGAACGCCTGCGCGGCGATCTCACCCTGGGCGCCAATTTCGACGACGGCCGGGGCAACGCGGTCCTCAGCATCGGATATCAGGAAGTCGACGACGTGCTGATGGGCGGTCGCACCTTCTCGCAGGTCGGCCGCGGACGTTCGGGCGCGCCGCAGGGTTCGGGCACCTCGGTGCCGACCCGGATTTCGAGCACCGTGCCCGGCGGCGGGGGCGTCAACCAGCTCAGCCCGGACGGCACGACGCTCGTCCCGACCTACAACACGTTCAACTTCTCGCCGTTCAACTATCTGCAGACCCCGTTCGAACGCTACAATGTCTACGCGTCGGCGGATTACGAGATCACGCCGGGCATCGAGGTCTATTCGCGGGCGATGTACAACAAGACGTCCGTGCGGCTGCGCCTCGCGCCGTCGGGCCTGTTCGGCGACACCTGGCAGTTCCCGCTCAACAACCCGTTCATCAACGAGACGATCCGGCAGCAGATCTGCGCGTCGCCGGTGGTCGCCATCGATCCGGCGACCTGCACGGCCGCCGGGGCGGCCACGGATCCGACCGATCCCAACTATCTCGAGGTTCCGGTCACGATCAACCGCCGGCTGGTCGAGCAGGGACCGCGCAACACGACCAACACGTTCAACCAGTTCCAGCTCTGGGCGGGCGTTCGCGGCGGGCTGAGCGACACGATCGACTACGACGTCTACGCGTCGTACGGCGAAACCCAGCGCAACCTCACGCGTCAGGGTTGGGGCCTCAAGTCCCGCGTCCAGCAGGCGTTGCGCGCCAATGATGCGACGACCTGCCAGGATCCGTCCAACGGCTGTTTCCCGATCAACCTGTTCGGCGGCGGCGTCGGCACGAATATCGATCCGCGTTCGGTCGCCTTCTTCGACCAGCCGACCGGGTTCGCCGACACGATGACGCTGGCCGTGGTCAACGGTTCGATCTTCGGCGATCTCGGCGAACGGGGTTTCTTCACCGAAACGCCGGTGGGTTTCGCGGCGGGCGTCGAATATCGCGAATATAACGCGACGCGCGTCGCCGACGTCTCCGAGGGCACGCAGGACGAGGTGCTCGGCACCGGCGCTCCGGCGCCGTCGTTCGGCGGCACCTACGACGTCATCGAAGGCTTTGCCGAACTGATCATCCCGATCGTCGAGGACGTGCCGGGCTTCTACAGCCTCCAGGCCGAAGGCGGCATCCGTGTGTCGGATTATTCCAACACCGGCACGAGCGTCACCTGGAAGGCGGGCGGCAGCTGGGAGCCTTTCCAGGGCGTCCGTCTCCGCGGCATCTTCCAGCGTTCGGTCCGTTCGCCCAATATCGGCGAGCTCTTCCTGCCGGTCACGACCGGGCTCACCGGCCTCGCGGTCGATCCGTGCGCCGGCACCAACCCGGTCGGCAACGCCACGCTCACGGCGATCTGCATCGCGCAGGGCGCCCCGGCGGCGCTCGTCAATGCGGGCGTGATTTCGCAGCCCTCCGCCGAGCAGATCAACCTGACGACGGGCGGCAATCCGAATCTCGATCCCGAGATCGCGGAAAGCTACACGATCGGCCTCGTGCTGACGCCGCCGCAGGTTCCCGGGCTCTCGGTGACGGTCGACTATTACGACATCACGATCACCGACGCGATCACGCAGCGGACGCCGGATGACATCCTCAATCCCTGCTACGGTCCGAACAGCGACGGCAATGGCACCGATCCGTCGGTCTGCGCGCTGGTGGTCCGCAACCCGCTCAACGGTTCGCTGAACGGCGGCGGGGACACGCCGGGCCTGACGCCGCCGCTCACCAATCAGGGCACGCTGGAAACGCGCGGCGTCGATTTCCGCGTCGCCTACAACCTGCCGACGAGCTTCGGTTCGCTGAACTTCGATCTCAACGGCAACTGGACCGACACGCTGAAGTTCCAGGCCGTGCCGGGCGGGATCAACCGCGAATGCGTGGGCCAATACAGCTCGAACTGCGGCTTCCCGTCGCAGACCCAGGGCGGCTCGATCACGCCGGAATGGTCGTTCAACCTGCGCAGCACCGTCAGCATCGACGATATCGCCGATATCTCGCTGCTGTGGCGCTGGATCGACGGGGTCGACTATGAGCGGATCCTCAGCCGGGCCGGCCTCGATCCGCAGTTCGAATCGATCGATGATGCGAGCTATTTCGACCTGACGATCCGGTCGAACGTCAGCGAGAATTTCGATCTCACGCTGTCGGTGTTCAACCTGCTCGATCGCGATCCGCCGATCGTCGGCAACTCGGTGGGCACCAGCTCGCAGAACGCCGGCAACACCTATCCGTCGACTTATGACACGCTGGGTCGGCGCTACTCGGTTACCGGGCGAATCCGGTTCTAGTTAGAACGTTTGGTCACGTTCTAGTCTGATGGCGAGGGTGGTTTTGGAAGTCCCACCCTCGCCATTTTTTTATGCGGAAGGCGTCGGGATGGCGTGTCCCGCCAATGTGCGGAGCCGCTAGGCGACGCGGCGATGACGAATCCCGACTGCTCCGGCGCGGGCCCTGTCGCGGACCGGGTCAGGAGCCGGCCGAACTCTTGACGAGATCGAAGAGCACGCGGTCGAGCCAGTCCATCCGCGCGCGCAGGATGCCCGTCGCATTGTCGTGGGCATAGGCCTGGAAAGGCTGGTCGGATTTCTCGTTATAGTCTTCCAGCTCGGCCTGCTTCTTTTCCAGCTCGGCCTTCGCCTCGAGCACCCAGTCGATGCGCTCCTGATGCGTCAGCAGTCCGAACGAAAGCACCTTGGTGCCGAGCGTATCGTGCGGAATGAGCTGGGCGGGCTTGAATTCGCGGAGCCAGGCCTTCAGCGCCACCTCGCCCTTGTCGGTGGTGCGCCAGACTTCGGTGCCCCGCGCATCGTCCTCCACCGGGCGGCCCTCGATCAGGCCCTCCTTCGAGAATCGATTGATCATGGGATAGACTTGGCCCATGCTCTTGTTCACGCTGGCGACCGGCGATTCCTGGTAGAATTTCGCGACTTTGTAGGCCGTGATCGGTTGGAGCCGATGAACGAGAGACAAGAGGGAACCTTCGTGGTCGGTCAGTGTCTGCGGCGTCTCTTGTGCAGTCATCTTGGAATGTATTCGTTCCTCGTCAAATTCGATGGCGGCGCCAAATAGCGCGCCTTGTCACATCGGGAATCTTTCCACAAGCTGCGGACATAGCTCGAATAGTAATACATCCAGTCCGGCGAATGGCCGACGGTCGCGGAATATGGGGGTTCTTCTTTGGTGTCGGCGATATCCGGCGCGCCGAATGGGGGGCGCGACCGGTCCGTCTCCGTCCCCGAGGCCCGGTCGTTCCGAGCGCCATGCACCGCCGCGTCCATGCGCAGATGCACGCCCGGCGGACGTGCCGGCCGTCCGGACAGGCCGATCCTGTCAATTCTCTGCGCTATGGCCGGCGCCGCCTTGCACGGCACAGGCCCAGCCAGCGCCGCCCCAAGCGTGACCATTCTGCCCCCTTTATGGGGTCCGTTTCTAGTTGGCGCTCCAGTAAATGTCGACCGGGACTTCCACTTCGGCGAGGATCCGGCCGATCGGCACATTGGACAGCGGGCCGTCTTCGATAGCCTTTTCAAGCACTTCGCGCTTTTTCGCGCCGGCAAGGGTCACGATCATCGTATGCGTGCTGAGCAGCGCTCCGCGGGTCAGCGTCACCCGGTCGAACGGCGCGCTTTCGGGCATGGGATCGGGCGATACGCCCACCGCCCGGCGGCTTTTCGGCGCGTTGATCGCGTCGTCCATCTGTCCGGGATAGATCGACGCCGTCGATCCGTCCTCGCCCATGCCTACCCAGACCAGGTCGACCGGCCAGCTGAACCCGGCGAGTCGCGCATCGGCGCTCTGGCCGGCCTCCTTGGTACTCCAGTTCTGGCTGTGATCGATCAGCGGCTCCACGGTCGCGCCGGCCGTGCCCAGGATGCGCTTGAGCATCTCGTAATTGCTGTACTCGCTGCCTTCGGGAACGATCCGTTCGTTGGTCGGGAAGACGCGGACCTTGGACCAGTCGAAATCCCGCTTCGCGAGCGTTTCGAGGATCGGCACGGGCGTCCGCCCGCCCGGCAGGGCGAGTTCGGCTTTCCCGTTGGTTTCAATCGCCTTTTCGATGATGAACCCGATATCCCCGGCCACTTCGCTGGCCAGCGTTTCACTGTCTTCGAATT